>JAQTXG010000024.1 GCA_028688895.1 Candidatus Altimarinota bacterium
GTATGGACCGTGTCTCAGTTCCATTGTGACTGATCATCCTCTCAGACCAGTTATCCGTCATAGCCTTGGTGAGCTATTACCTCACCAACTAGCTGATAGACCGCAGGCTCCTCCCCAAGCAATAAATTTTTACTCCGAAGAGACTATCCGGTATTAATCATCGTTTCCAATGGCTATCCCTGACTTGGGGGCAGATACCAACGTGTTACTCACCCGTTCGCCGCTTTCATATAGTGCAAGCACTATATTATCGCTCGACTTGCATGTGTTAGGCGCACCGCTAGCGTTCACCCTGAGCTAGGATCAAACTCTTTTAAACGTAACATACTATAATAAATATAGTATCTGAATTTTATTTTGTTTTTCCTAGCAAAACTCAATTATATAAGTTTTTTCTTCTAATTTCTGTTTATTTTAAAGAGCTGTATATTTGCTTTTTTTAAAGTAAAAGGATTGTATATTTTTATATTAATTTGTCAAAACTTTTTTTAACTTTTTTATAAATATTTTTCTCTACTTACAATTTATTTTTTAAAGCTAGAGGAGTGTATTTATTTTTTAGTTTAAGTCAAAACTTTTTTTAATATTTTACTTTTATATATGTTATTGTATAAATAATATTTTAATTCATTATTTTTTATGAAACATTTACTATTTATTAATAATTTATAGTAGAAACATTTTATATGTTTTACTTTTATATATTTTATTGTAAAAATAATCTTCAATCGATTTAGCGAGACAGATATTATATAAAATTTAATATATGTCAAAACTTTTTTTTACTTTTTTTATTTTACCTTTTATATAGGTATTTTTTAATATTTTATTACTTATTTATAGTAGTGTAAAATCTACTTAAATATGGTGGGCCTGGTTGGAATTGAACCAACGACCAATTGGTTATGAGCCAACTGCTCTAACCCCTGAGCTACAGGCCCATATTTTTTATTATGTAACTTATAACAAATTATTATTTAATATATAAGTGATTTTATTATTCATTACATCTATATGTCAGAATAAAGTTTTCTACTTAATTTTATATTATCTAACAATTTAATTATATGCAATATTTCAAAATGGCGGAAAGAGAGGGAGTCGAACCCTCGGAACCCGTAAAGGTTCACACCCTTAGCAGGGGTGCGCGATAAGCCACTCTGCCACCTTTCCAAATCGAAATAATGTTTTATTTTTTAACAAAAAAAATGGCGGAGAAACAGAGATTCGAACTCTGGGTGCCTTGCGACACGACGGTTTTCAAGACCGTTGCTTTAAACCACTCAGCCATCTCTCCACGCAAATTTTAAAAAATGTACCTTTATTATAAAGAACAAATTATAAATGGCTCCCCAGACTGGATTCGAACCAGTGACCAAACGGTTAACAGCCGTCTACTCTACCGCTGAGCTACTGAGGAATATATACATTTAATTTAGCGAAACAGATATTATAGATTTTTAATTATTTGTCAAAATTTTTTTGGACTTTTTTATTAGATTATGTTAAAAAGTTGAATTATGGCTTTATGTAAACAAAAAAGCTTAGAAATATTTCTAAGCTTTTAATTCTACACATCCAAATTCCTTACATCCTTCGCTCTATTTTGTATAAATCTTCTTCTAGGTGGTACATCTCATCACATAAGTATTTTAAATATTTCATCTGCTTGTTGTGCATCTTCAACTGCTACCTTGTACATCTTTCTTTGTTCTGGATCCATTGTAGTTTCCCAAAGTTGTTCAGGGTTCATTTCTCAGAGACCTTTATATCTCTGTATATTTTCTCACACTATTCATTCTGCTTCTATGATTTTTACTTTATTATCTTCATCATATACATACCAAGATTTTTTACCTTTAGTCAATTTATACAAAGGTGGAATAGCGATATATAGATATCCTCCATCTATCACCTCTCTCATATATCTAAAGAAAAATGTCAAAAGAAGAGTTCTGATATGAGCACCATCTACATCGGCATCCGTCATGATAATTATTCTATGATATCTCAATTTTGATACATCAAATGTTTCTCATATAGAAGTACCTAGTGCAATAATCATGTTTTTTATTTCTTGATTTGCAAATATCTTGTCTATCCTAGCTTGTTCAGTATTAAGTATCTTACCTTTCAATGGTAATATAGCTTGATGTTCCCTATCTCTTCATTGTTTTGCACTACCTCAGGCACTATCTCCTTCGACTATGTACAACTCTGATTTAACAGGATCTTTTGAACTACAATCTGAAAGTTTACCAGGAAGAGTCATCCCTTCTAGTGCTCATTTTCTGATAACAGTATCTCTTGCAGCTCTAGCAGCTAGTCTAGCTTTTGCAGCTAAAAATACTTTTTCTATTATTTTTTTAGCAGTACTAGGATCTTCTTCTAAAAATTCCAAAAATTTTTCAGCAAATACAGCGTCAACTGCTCATCTAGCTTCTGGAGTACCTAGCTTACCTTTTGTTTGTCATTCAAATTGTGGATCAACTACCTTTATAGATATTACACAAGTCAAACCTTCTATCACATCATCATTTGTCAGATTTTGATCTTTTTCTTTCAATATTCACTTATCTCTTGCATATTTATTTATAGTTCTAGTAAGAGCCATTCTAAATCATGTCAGATGAGTACCTCATTCTGGAGTGTGAATATTATTTACAAATGTAATAATATTATTTGAATATTCTTTATTATATTGCATAGACACTTCTACCAATATATCTTTTGATTCTTTTTCTACATAAAATACTTCACCTATTACATCTTCTTTTTTATTCAAAAAGTTTACATAAGATTTAACACCTCATTCAAAAAAGTATTTATATCTATCTCATGTTCTCTCATCATTTAAATAAAGAGTAATACCTTTAGTAAGATATGCTTGTTGTCTAAGTCTATTTTTGATAGTTTTGTAATCAAAAGTAGTAGAGATTTTAAAAATACTAGCATCAGGATAAAATTTGATAATAGTACCTGTAGTTTTAGTTTTTCAAACTACTTCTATATCACCTGCTGAAATTCAAAGCTCAAATTTTTGATAATGTATATTACCATCTCTATGTACCCATGCTTCCAAAGTAGTAGAAAGTGCATTTACAACAGATGATCATACACCATGTAATCAACCAGATACTTTATATCAACCACCACCAAATTTTCAACCAGCATGCAAAACTGTCAAAATAGTTTCAAGTGTAGACTTACCAGTTTGATGATGTTTTTCTACAGGAATTCATCTACCATTATCTTCTACTGTACAAGATCAATCAGCTCAAAGTGTTACTTTGATAGTATCACAATGTCCAGCCATAGCCTCATCAATAGAGTTATCAACAATCTCCCAAACCAAGTGATGTAATCATCTCTCATCTGTACTACCTATATACATTCATGGTCTTTTTCTAACAGGTTCAAGTCATTCTAATACCTGAATATTCTCAGCTCAATAATTTTCATGTTCTGCCATATTTTTTATTATTTAAGGAAATATTTTATATATATCTTTTCAATGTAAAATTCTTTGCAAGATTATTTTATTATCACTATATTTAATTCATATTCTATACTCTCAAAATCTAAATCTATAATAATCATTATATCAAACCATTTTTCTAATATTTTTTACATCAGAAATTTTCTCATAAGATTTCAATTCATTTAAAATCTTAATAACTTTTTTTGAAAGTAATACATCAAAACTTTTTAAATCTTTTAAAAACTTTTTCTCATATATAACTATCATACATTTTTATTAAGAATTTTAAAAACCTCATCTTCAGAAACATAATCTCACACATCTGATTCTTCCATCATTTTTCAAAACAAAAAATCTTCAATAGTTTCTAATAATTCTCTATCATTTTTAAATCTTCTTCAAGAAATTAATGAAGAAATTTTAGATTTTCATCATATTTCAAATGTAGTAGTAATTGTACTCATAATAATTGATTATTAATAAACATAATACCAATATAACAAAAAATCATATTAAATCAAGTTTTAGCTATTTATAGACTTTAGTTTTTTTTCATACTCTTAAATCGCAAATTTTTATATAAAAAACACTATTTTAAAAAAAATACATATATTTAGATTTTTCTTCAAAGACGAGAACAATACAAAAATCTCTTAAAACGCAAAATTTTGAATTTTTATCAGTTTTTCCTTAACAACATTATTGCAAAATAATATTTTTATTATATATTTACCATAATATTTTATAATAATAATTATATGACTCAAAAAATACTTAAATTTAAAAAAAAGGAATATAGCTTTTTAACTAAACTAATTATATTATCATTTTTTATAATAGCTTGTTTATTCGTATACAAAATATGAAACTTACTAATCATTTTATGACTTGCATTATTTTTAAATATTCTATTTTCACCAATATTAAACAAATTTAATAAATGGAAAATATCCGACTGAATTGGTATAACAATTATATATTTATTGATACTTGTAACTATATTTGTATTATTGTTTTCTATCGCTCCAATTTTTATAAAACAGTTTTCATTATTTTTAAATATATTATCTGATTGAATAAATAATTCTATAGATACTTATCAAGTTAAATGATTAGATTGATTCAATTTACCAGAATTTATTAAAAATTTATTAATATATATAGATGTAAATAAAATACTACTTACACTAAAAGACAATTTATGACAAATATCATTTTTTATAACAAATAATTTAAAAGATTTCTTAACAAGTGGTTTATGAATTATATCTGGAATCACAAATTTTATAGCAAATCTAGTAATGTTATTTTTATTTACTTTTTTTATTGCACTTGAAAGAAAATGAATTAGACAATTTTTCTATGATATAATACCTTCTGAAACTTCAAAATATTTATTAAAAAAAGAAGATAAAATACTCAAATCATTATCAGATTGGTTTAGATGACAAATGATTTTATGATTAAGTATTTTTATTCTTACTTTTGTATGATTATTAATTATTAGATTATTTTGAGTACTTGTAGAAGATATTTTTGTGTTATCAGTTATTGCAGGAATGATGGAATTTGTACCATATATTTGACCATTTATAGCATTGATACCTGCATTAGCTATTTGATTAGGATTATGATTTAATGCAACAGTCATAATATTTATACTATACATAATTATACAACAAACAGAAAATAATCTACTAGTACCATACGTGATGTGAAAAAACTTATCTATATCTCCATTTTCAGTACTAATAGCTATGGTTATATGAGCTAGTTTGTTTTGAATAATATGAATAATATTATCTATACCTATGGTTTCAATCATAAAAATATTTATACACGATTACATAAAATATAAAAATAAATAAAAAAGAATTACTTTTCAATTGAAAAGTAATTCTTTTTTTACAAATAATTTCAATACCTATTTTTTCTCTTTATATATTCATCAGGCATAGAAATTACAGGTATATCCTTTATATTTAAATATCATAATTGTAACATATGATGAGGTATATTTGGTTTTTCTACCAAATTTGCATATAAAAATCTTTTTTCTCTCAAAAAAGCTATAGATCTATGATGACCTCAGTCTATAAAATATTCTCAATTTATTTCTATTTTTTCATCTGGTGACAATGAATACATATTATTTCATAATTGATAAACAGAAAAAAGAGGTAATTCTATTCTCATTTTTATCGACTTAATCAGTGATTCTATTACTTCCACAGACTTAGGTCTTTCAAAACCATATAATAAATCCTTATCAAAGTTTATTTTAACTACTTCTGACATAAAAAATCTTATTTTTCAAAATATAATGGCTAGGAAAATATTTCTTCTGACGATGAAATTCGACGTTTTTCAGAGGTTTTGTTTATATCTCTCATCTTCATGCTGCTTCAAGCTTAGCCTGCTGATCAGCAACAGCCAATGCATCAATGATAGGAGCCAATCTTCACATCATTATATATGGTATTCCTGAAAAGTTTTGTCATATTCTATGATCTGTAACTCTGTCTTGTGGAAAATTATAAGTCCTGATTTTTTCTGATCTATCACCTGAACCTACTTGAGCAAGTCTAGCTTCTCATAATTCTTTATTTCTCTTTTCTTCTTCGTGAGCATAAATCCTAGACCTCAATATATTCCGAGCTTTTTCTCTGTTTTTATGTTGAGATCTACCATCTTGACAAAATACTGTGATTCAAGTAGGTTTATGTCTCAAATTTACAGCACTATCTGTTTTATTTACATGTTGTCATCCAGCTCATGAAGCTCTACAAAAAGACATTTCTACATCAGCTTCATTTACTTCTATATCTATTTCATCTACTTCTGGCATAATAGCTACTGTAATAGCCGAAGTATGTACTCTTCATTTGCTTTCAGTTTCAGGAATTCTTTGTACTCTATGAACACCAGATTCATACTTAAATCTAGAATAAGCTCATTCCCCTTTTACTTCAAAAATTATTTCTTTTACTCAACCTCATTCACTCAATGTTTGTTCAGTGATTTCTACATTAAATCATTCAGCTTCAGCAAACATTATATACGCTTTAGATAATTCTCATGCAAAAAGTGCTGCTTCATCACCCCCAGTACCAGCTCTCACTTCCACTATTATATTTCTATCATCATTTGGATCTCTAGGTAAAAGCGATACTTTCAACTTTTCTTCCATTTCTGGTATATTGTCTTCCAAATTCCTGATTTCTTCTTTTAACAATTCTCTCATTTCTTCATCCTTTTCAGCATCAAGCATAGTTTTATTTTCTACCAAAGCATCATTAGCTTTTTTATAATCCTTGTATAAATTCACAGCTCATTCTATAGATTTTTTTCTACTAGCTACTTCTCTAACCTTTTTTTGGTCCTTAAAAATATCTGGATCACTCAATTTGTTTTCCAGTTCTTGAAATTCATTAACCAAATTATCTAAATTAAATTTCATAAATTTTTATTATTGTTTTAAATTTTTCAGTATTTTAATAGAAATATATAAAATAGCAAGGGATAAATTAAACTTGACAAATAATAATATTCTTTTTATAAAAAATATTACATAACTCAATAATTCAAAAAAATTCTGTTAATTAACAGAATTTCCTATAATTTATACTTTAACTTATCCAATGCTATTTCTTTATCAGAAATAATTACTTTTGGATTTATTGCTTCATCATCATTTCATTCAAAGAAAAATGAATTATCTTTTCCTGTTTCTTCTAAATACTTAGCCAATTGTGGCTCTATTATCTTCATAACTCAAAGTTTATCTAGTACATCGTACACTCTCAAAACAGCTTCACCATTATCAAAATCAGTCATTCTAACTATTTGTTCAAGTCTTTCACCGGATGCTCTAAATGTCAAATCTCACAAATACTCAACTACTACCTCTTTAGAATTAGACCTAGTTTTCAAATCATATACTTTTAAGTCTCTTACTATATCCTCAGATTCATCATCAGTTTCAACTACTTCTTTAGAGTAATTATCTATCAAAAAATCTATAAGTTCTCATATTCATTCTCAAGTAGCAGCAGATATAACAAAAACTTGTTTATTAAACCTTGCTTTAAACTCTGAAACTATAAAATCTTTCATCTCTTTATCCAATAAATCAGCTTTTGAAAAAACTATTATTTCTTCTTTATTAGCTAAATCACTAGAAAACAATTCCAATTCTTTTCTGATATCAGTATAATCACTGAAAACCTTATCCATTCTATACATATCTAGCAAATGCAAGATTACACCTGTTCTTTCTATATGTTTTAAAAATTCTATTCACAATCATTTACCCTCATGTGCTCCAGGTATTAGTCAAGGAACATCCTCCAATACTAATGATTTACCTTTATGGTCAAGTACTCAAAGATTTGGAGTAAGTGTAGTAAAAGGATAATCACCTATTTTTGGTTTTACATTAGTTACATTTCATATTAGAGTAGACTTTCATGCACTAGGAATACCTACTATTCATATATCAGCTACAAGCTTCAATTCTAAATGTAAATCTCTTTCTTCGGCCACATCTCATAGTTCAGCAAAAGCAGGAGCTTGTCTAGTAGAAGAAGTAAAATGGGCATTTCAATACCCTCCTATACCTCATTTAGCAACCATTACTCTTACATTATTTTCTGACAAATCAGCAAGTAATTCTCCAGTATTAGCATCTTTTACTATAGTTCATACTGGTACTTTTATGATTAAATCAGGACTATTTGCTCCATGCATCAATTGTCTTCCACCTCATTCTCAATCTTGTGCTCTTAAGACTTTTTTATGTCTATATTCAGACAATGTATTCAGATTTTCATCAGTTTGCAAATAAACACTTCAACCATCTCAAGCATCCCCTCACCGAGGACCTCATTTAGGGATATATTTTTCCCTTCTCCAAGACACTAAACCATTTCATCATTTACCAGAAATGACTTTTATTTTTACTTCATCTATAAACACTTTTTATTAATTAGAAAATATATTTTAAAATTTTCAAGTATTATATTGAAAAATAAAAAAAAGCAACTACATTTTGTAATTGCTTACCATTTTTCTTGTTCTCTATAAACTGCAACTATATAAATAATCTCATTTTCTAATTTGTAAACAATCTTAAATTTATATTTTGATTCTACAATTTGTCTATAAATTAAATCTAATTCCTTTCAAATATATGGAAAATCACTTAATAATAATATACTTTTTTTAATATATTCTTGAACTTTATTAGCATAAAATAAATTATCTTGAGCTATATAATTAACAACTTCTAAAATATTTTGTCTAGCATAAGGTAAAATAACTATTTTATACATTTATCATTTTTAGAAAATAATTCTGACTTAACAAAACTAAAAGTTTCATCTAATGTATAACAAATCCCTGTTCTTTCAAAATCCTCTTCAGATTTAATTATTTGTTGAATTTGTTCATATGTATATCATGCTTTTTTAAAAGCTTCAGTGTCTATTTTTACCATAATATAGTATATTAGATTTTAAATTAAAATCATTATATAAATTTTAATATTAAATGCAAATAATTTTATATACATTTTATATACTTAATAAAACTAAAAAAAATAATGAATAAAAACAATCAAAAGATTATTCATTATTCATTATTCATTATTCTTTATTTTGGTGTCAGTAAGTGGAGTTGAACCACCGACCTCAGGGATATGAATCCTGCGCTCTAACCAACTGAGCTATACTGACATATTAATATAAAACACAAACATAAAAAAAATTCAAAAAACTAAATATAATAAACTTTTTAGTTTTGAGAGCGGTAATAAAACATTAATTTAAAAGGACAAGTTTAGAACCGTTTTCGAAAAACTAAAAAGTTTATTATATTTAGTTTTTCTTTATAATGTCTTTTATCTTACTGCTTGGAATTTATATTTAAAAATCTTTCGAAGTCAAATTTTTATTACTTTTTTTTGACTTATACTAATAAATAAATAAAATGTGGCTACTTTTTGTTTGAAAAGTAATATATTATATCCTTCCAGTATTAATAACTGGATAATAACCATAGGAATAACATGGCAAATTACGAATTGATGGCTATTATTGACCCTAGTCTTTCTGAAGCAGATAGAAATGAATTAATTAACGAATTAAAATCAAATCTAGAAAAAAATTCTGCTAAAATAGAAAAAGAAGATGTATGGGGTGATAAAAAAATGTCTTATAAGATTAATAAATCTGACAGATGATTTTACATATTATATGAATTAGATATGGATGGAAAACAAATCAAAGATTTATCTAAAACTATAAACTTAAATAAAAACATATGGAGATATATGTTTGTTAAAAAAGAAGCTTAATTTACAAAACTTCTAAATTGTATTTATACTTTATAATTCATGAAAAAAGATGAGAACAGTTAACAAAGTTATCTTAATTGGTAATATTACTAGAGATCCTACAATTAAAAATACTGATAGTAATAAAAAAATTGCATTATTTACAATTGCTACTAACAGATATTATAAAACAGCTGAAGGTGAACAAAAATCAGAATCAGAATTTACAAATTGTATTACATGGTGAAATTTAGCTGAGAGATGTGAACAATTCCTTACAAAAGGAAAATTAGTTTACGCAGAAGGTAGACTTAAAACTAGAGTTATTGATAAAGAAGATTGAACTAAATCGTATAAAACAGAAGTTGTTGTATCAAACATTATCTTCCTAAATAAAAAATCAGACTTTGATGATTTAGATATTGAAGATGATTTAATTGAAGAAGACAAATTTTAATTGATACCTTATCCTGTGGGTACTCAATAAATATATTGAGAAAATCAGGTAATAAATTATCAAGTTGTAAAACTTGGTTATATCCAAAATTTATTATTAACACATATATATTATGTCAAAATCTACATGTCCATTAGATGGTCAAAATATTGATTATAAAAATGTTGAATTATTAAAAAAATACATCACTAAATTTGGGAAAATTACTCCTAGATATTACTCTGGTGTATCTTTAAAAAATCAAAAAAAATTAGCTAATGCTATTAAAAAAGCTAGAATTATGGCTTTAATTCCATTCGTTAAAAGATTTGATCCAAATTTTGAAGGATAATTACGATTAAAAAAAAAGATTAATTAAACAATTGTTTAATTAATCTTTTTTTGAGTCTCAAATATTTATATTTAAATAAATATTATCTATTAGTGATATTATCTCATCTTTTATCTCTTCCTTGAGTAAAACTATATCTGACATTTTATAAGCTTTCTCTATTATTTCTAAATGATTAAAATTAAAAAAAGGTCTAGATTTAAATATTCAATTATCTACAACTCAAACAAAATATTTTTTCCCATCAATCATAATTATCAGATATCATTTATCATTAATTATACTAAACAAAATAGGAAACTTACTTTCAAATAGATCCAATGATATATCTTTATGGGTAAAAGAATCAAATTTATCTATAAAATTATTCATAAAAATACTATAATTAATTTAAAATTAAAATAATTATAAATAGTTTGATACGATATGTCAATATTTTATAATAAAAACTTTACTTTTCGCTTTTTATTTATATACTCCCTGCATCTGAAAATGTTTTAAACGAAACAAAATATAAAATAATAATTATTTTATATTATTTTAATTTATTCATTATTCATTTATATTTATTTATTATTAATTAATTTTTATGTCATTTAGAAATATTGCCATTATTGCCCATGTTGATCACGGAAAAACTACTTTAGTAGATGAGCTTTTAAAAGCTGATGATAATTTTGATACTAGAGTTGGTCTAGAAGTTTGTGTAATGGACTCTAATGCTCAAGAAAAAGAAAGAGGTATTACAATATATTCAAAAAATACATCAATCAGATACAAAGGAAATAAAATCAATATAGTAGATACTCCAGGACATGCTGATTTTGGTTCAGAAGTAGAAAGAGTACTTAGAACTGTAGATAGTGTTTGTTTAGTTGTTGATGCTTACGAAGGACCTATGCCTCAAACTAAATTTGTACTTAAAAAATCATTAGAATTAGGATTACATCCTATTATTGTTATAAACAAAATGGATAAACCTACTGCTAGACCAGATTGGGTTATAGATCAATTATTTGATTTATTTGTACAATTATGAGCTAGTGATGAACAATTAAACCATTTAAATGAACCAGTTTATGCCATAGCAAGAGAAGGTAAAACTTGGAGAAATGAATGAGATGAACAAAAAGATATTACTCCATTATTAGACTTTATCATGGATAGAGTTGAACATGCTGAAAATGATGCAACTGCTCCATTTAGAATGCAAATAGCAAATCTAGGTTATGATAATTTCTTGGGAAGACTAGGTATAGGTAGAATATATGATGGTACAGTTAAAGTAGGACAAGAAGTAATAATTACTTCAAATGAATGAATTAAAAGAAAATGAAAAATTTCTGAAATTCTTACAAACGAAGGTTTGGAAAAAGTTAAATCAACTGAAGCATATGCTGGTGATATTATAACTATTGCAGGTATACCTGATATATTCGTATGAGAAACTGTTGCTGTAAATGAAAATGTAGAACAAATGCCTCCTATTACTATAGATGAACCTACTCTTAAAATGGAATTTTTAGTTAATAATTCACCATTTGCAGGAAAAGAAGGTAAATTTGTTACATCTAGACAAATCAGAGATAGATTAGAAAAAGAACTAGAAACAAATGTATGATTAAAAATAGATTTTGATAGCGGTGATAACTATGAAGTAGCAGGTAGATGAGAATTACATTTATCAGTACTTATAGAAACTATGAGAAGAGAATGATTTGAATTACAAGTTTGAGCTCCAGTAGTTATTATGCATGAAGAAAATGGTAAAAAAATGGAACCAATAGAAAATGTATCTGTTTCAGTTCCATCATGAAATGAATGAGTAGTTATTGCTGAATTAGGTAAAAGAAAAGGTTTAATGTCAAATATGATAGAAAATAATTGAATCGTTAGTTTAGAATTCAGAGTACCTACTAGATGATTATTAGGTTTCAAATCAGAATTTACTACAATGACAAAATGAGAAGGTTTATTATCTGGATCATTTGATTGTTTTGAAGAATACAAAGGTCCTATTGAAAAAAGAGCTGTTGGTTCTATGATTTCAATGGAAAATGGTAAAACAATGGCATATTCGCTATTCAACTTACAAGACAGATGAACTATATTTGTAAAACCTGCTACAGAAATATATGAAGGTATGATAATCTGAGAATCAAATAAAGGTCAAGATTTAAGTGTAAATGCTACTAAAAACAAAAAACTTACTAATGTAAGAGCATCTGGTACAGATGAAGCACTTAAACTTACACCACCTAAATTGATGACTTTAGAAGAAGCAATTGACTATATTTCAAATGATGAATATGTTGAAGTAACTCCTCTTTCAATCAGACTTAGAAAAAAATACTTATCTGAAACAGATAGAAAAAGAAATAAAAACTAAAAAAATCCTCTTTGA
This sequence comes from Candidatus Altimarinota bacterium, assembly GCA_028688895.1. Lineage (GTDB taxonomy): Bacteria > Patescibacteriota > Gracilibacteria > BD1-5 > UBA6164 > UBA6164. The sequence continues at coordinate 13,008 of JAQTXG010000024.1, forward strand.
GGATTTTTTTAGTTTTTTAATACATTATTGCAAGCATTTGTAAATTGAAGAAACTTATTTATTGAAAAGTTATAATAATTTAATGCATCTACTATTACGGGAGCTAGTTCATGATCATCTCACAAGGAATTTTTAGCATCAATTAATAATTTTTCATCAATATTTCAAAAAGATAAATTTCAATCTTTTAACAATTTTCATATTGATACTGCTTGAGATTGTTTTATAGTCATATTATATATATATTATTATTAAATTATAGATATATTATCATATTGAAGATTTTTTTTCAAGTAAATAAATATTTTTATAAATAAACACAAAAATAAGATATTGCTTTTTAAACTTAAATGAATATTATTTATACTCAGATTAATGATAATTTATATATTCATTAAATCTATTAATAATTTAATATATAATTACATAAAATATGCTTAAAAAAATATTAGTTATAATATTAATACTTTCATTCAATAATTATTTTGCATTTTCTTATTTAGATAAAAACAGTAAAAATAAAATAGACACGATAAGTGATACATTATTTACAAAAATAGAAAAAAATTACAATATAAGTCAACAAAAAATTATTTTAATAAAATTGGATAAAAAAATAAATAAATTGAAAATAGAAAATAAAAACAAAAATAAAACTCAAAATAATGAAATACTTACATATTTTCAAAACAATGTAAAACAAAAAATAAGAGAAACAGTTGCCCCTGTAGACAAATCTGAAACAATTGACACAACAATGGAAATACAAAATACAAAATTAAACATAACTCAAAATAGTAATATTACAACAAATAATTGAATTGAAAATAATCAATGCAATTTATATTATACGCATTCTAATATAAGTGCATCTGTATTTTGGGTATGAGAATGAGCTGATGCATCAAACGCATACATATCAAATGCAATGAGTGCTTGGGATTGAAAATGGGAACAACACTTTAAAGAATGAAGTGAAAATCTTTTTTATGTAGCATTACCATACAATGATTTTGATGAAAATTGAAATAGAAGAACAAATGCTAAAAATATACCATGGTATGATAATAACATAAAATCAAATGAATCAGTTGTAAAAAATAGATGGATAAAAGTAGAATTCAACTGAAAAACAGCATATGGTCAATGGGAAGATGTTTGACCATTATTAGAAAATGATTTTGATTATGTTTTCTGAACATGAAAACCTAAAAATACATTTGGTTTAAAAGCATGAATAGATTTATCACCTGAATTAGCAAATGAAATATGACTTGATTGATCATGAAATGTAAACTGGAGTTTTGTAGATGAAAGCTGTGTACCACAATGAAAATGGAAAAATACTATTACTAGAAATTGAATATTTTGGTAATCAAAAAAATCTTTTTATAAATAATTATTTATAAAAAGATTTTTTTTAGCAAATTTTTAATAATACGATTTTAAAATAAATATTATCATTTACCGAAAACATCACTATTAACAATTTTATCTTTATATTCAGGTAAAATAATATTACTATCAAAAAAATCAGTTTTTAATCAATTTTTATATAAATAATTATAATATCATGAAATAGTTGTATATGAAAATCATTTATTATCTAATTCATCTAATAAACTTATATATTCATCATATTTATCTTTATCCAATTCTCAATATTTATCTACATAATCTTTAGGGTGAATCATGATTATAGAAAATCACTTTATGTTTGCATTTTTTATACTTTTAGTTAAAAGTAAATTAATATCATCAGATTTTTTATCAGTATACAAAAAATCAGTATAATCGAAAAAAGCTTCTCCTTTTCAAGTAATTATTCTAAAATTACTTTTTTTAACTGCATCTTCAGTTCATTTTGAATAATTACCATTAGGAGCAATAAATGTAATAATTTTTTTATCAGTAAAGTTCTCCAAAATATTCAATCATTCTTGCAATTTATCATAAGCTACAGATTCTGGTAAATCTTTAAATTCTGGTATGTCTTCTCTATTATTATATCAATGTTGAGCCAATTCTAAATTACATCTGTTTTGATTTATAAAAGAAGCTAATTGAAAATCATACTTTATATTCAAAGGAGTTACTCATACAGTAAATGGAATATTCCTATTGATAGAATCTGTTATAATTTTTGTTGAAATTGGTCTTAAATACAATGATTCTAAATCATCCAACATAAATATAATATATTTTTTATTTGGATCTATTTCAGAAGAATTCTTACATATATTTTTACTTTCATCTATAGTATTTTTATTATTACTTGAATCATTATTTAAAATATTAGCTGAAATAAAATTTAAATTATTATTAGTAAGACTAGTCTTTGATAATGCAAAAAATTGTATAGAAAAAAATACAAATACTATTAAAATAATAAAAAAATGTATTGGTTTTTTTATTATCCAATGAACTAAAATAATAATAAGATGTGCTAAAAATGTTAAACCTCCTCAAATATTCATATGTACTTGTTATAAATTAATATTTCTTCTTTCGGGTTTAAACCAAACTAAAGACTTGTTATTTTTAATAATTTGCTTATAAAATTCTGTTACAAACACATAAGCATTTATATAAGATAAAATTATTAATAAAAAAGAGTAAAAAAATAAATCGATTCTTTTTCTTTTAATTGCTCAATAAATTCACAATAAAGTTGTATAGCAAAAGAATAAAATTAATCAATTTAAATATACTTTTATATTTATTAATGGTAATAATAATACTATAATTGAAAAAAATAATCATTCTATATAAGAGATTGAAATCTCAAATATAAAAAAGAATTTATTTACATCAGGTAAATGTTTTCTCAAATTTTGCCATCCTCATCATTGCCATCTTTTTAATTGATGTATATATGCTTTTAATGTGTTAGGATCTTGTGTATATACTATTGCTTTATTATTAAAAATTATATATCTACTTTTTTTATAATTATTTATTTTATAAGAAAAATCTAAATCTTCTGCAATAGTATCATGATCAAATGTAATACGCTTTTTAAAAAATTCCGTTTTAAATCAAGTAGCGCATCATGGAAGAACCAAAATAGAATTTATATAAGACTGAGCTGTTTTATGTATGTCTTGTCACATTATATAATCAAGTTCTCTACATCAAGTAATCCAATTTCATTTCATACTAATTACATATCAACAAACAGAAACTATTTTTTTAGATTTTTTAAAACTTTTTTCTATTTCTTCTACAAAATGCTTATCCAATATAGTATCTGCATCAGTAGCTATAAATATATCATCTTCAACATGATTAATAGCTATTTGTTGTGCATAACTTTTATTTCATGTATTTTTCGTTAAATGTACTCATTTAACCATTTTTCAAAAAGAATCTATTATTTCTCATGTTTTATCAGTACTACCATCATTTACGACAATTATATGATTAGGTTTTCTTGTTTGATTTATACACGATCTTAAACAAGAAGCTATAGTTTCTTCTTCATTATAAGCAGGAATTATAATAGAAATTTTCATATTTTATACTAAAGTAAAAAAATAACATATCTGAAACATTATAGGTTATATAATAAACATAATCATAAACAAATCAAGTTTATAATTATAAATTTATAAATATATAATTGACTATTTTTTTACAAAAAAATGTATAAAAATTAATAAATATATATCAAATAATTATAATAAATATAAGTAAAGAAAAAAACAAACAATAATTTTTTTTAGGTCATATATAAACTAATAAAAAAGATAAATCAATGATTTATCTTTTTTATATATTAGTTCCATTTTTTATGTAACCATGATTTTAAAGAATCTAAATTCGTCAAACTCATTTTTGTATCTATTTCTTGTCATCTTAAATTTAAGTAAATTTTTATAAATCAAGTATCTAGATTTCACATAAAAGTTTTTAATTCTAGTAAATCTTCTTTTTTTGCAGTTACTGGAATATTTATTACAAATTTATCATCCATTAATTGCTCATTTATCTCAGATTTATTTTCTATTATTTTTTCTTCTAATTTATCTTCAAAACTTTCAGGCATTATTGCACATTTATCATCACAATTTTCTTCAGGTGATATATCATCAGGTATTTTTTCCAAAACTTCATCATCATCTGATTTATTCAAATCAACATTTAAATATCTCTTCACTTCACTAAATAATCATAAATCTTTTGCCTGCTCTCTGACCATAGAAATAGTAGCTATTTTTATATCACGAGCTTGGATAGATTTTCTAGCATATTCAAAATTAACACTCAATATTCAGTTAATAATGATGATTTTATCTATGTCCAACTTGTCTTTATACTTGTCTACATCTTTTGGAAAAATAACTACTTCAAAATCATAATCAAATCATTCGCATTTTAAAAATACCATAGTTTTACCTGTCTTTGTCACTATTTTTCTCATGTCTACAATGACTCAAACAGCCTGAACTATTTCCTCTTTCCTTTCTTTTTTTTCTGTCTTTTCTTTGTCTTTTTTAGAACTCTCCGCATCTATTCACATTTCTAATTCCTTTGCCTTTTCTTCATCAGTCAAATACTTTTCAGGATTTTCTTTCTTGTCCAATTCCAACAATTCAGACATGTCCATTTTCAATTTTTTTATATTATTACTTCTTCTCAAACAATATCTTTGTAATCAATCAAGTGCATGTCCAGAAACTGCAAATCATATCATTTCTTTTTCTCATTTAAGTAATTCTTCATATGAAAATTCTGATACATCTACGAGTTCCAACTTTTCTTCAAAATCATCACTATTATCAAACAATCAAATCTGGCTTGATGCTTTCTTTTTCTCATCTTTTCTACTAAACCTGATTAAATCTTCTATACTCTTAAACATCTGTTGTCTTATTCATAAATCATCCATAGCTCAGGACATAATAAGAGCTTCAAGTGATTTTTTATTAATTACTTCTTTTCAACATGCATCTATAAATTGTTCCAAAGATTCAAATTTTCATCCTATTTCTTGTCTAGCTACAATTACTCTATCAATTGGTCATTCTCAAATTCATTTAATTGCTTTTAATCAAAATCTAACATTCTTATCATCTATATAAGTAAAATGTTTCAAAGATTGATTAACACTTGGAGGTAAAACTGAAATACTTTTCATTTGACATTCTCATACCTCAAGAACTATTCTTTCCATATTTTCTTCATCTGACACCATCAAACTTGTCAAAAACTCAGTAGGATAATAAGCTTTTAAATATGCAGTTTGATAAGCAATAAAAGCATAACAAGCTGCATGTGATTTATTAAATGAATAATTCGCAGCAGGCATTATCATTTCAGTATATATATAATTAGTTGTTTCCGGTTTATATTGTCTATATTTTATTCATTTTTCTATAAATTCTTTTTTAAGTGCTTCGATTACATCAAGCTTTTTCTTTCAAACTCATCTTCTAAGCAAATCAGCTTCTCAAAGTGAAAATCAAGCCATATATTGAACTATAAACATCAATTGTTCTTGATAGACAGCTATTCAATAACTCACATCAAGTATTGGAGCCAAATCCTCATCTAATTTCCTCTTTTCTTCCAAAATATCTTCTTCTGGATATCAAGCATCTTCTAGTATCTTTCTCAAATCATCTGTAAGATATTTTAGCTCCTTTCTCTTGTATTTTACATCTATATAAGTAGGAATATAAGCAAGTGGACCAGGTCTATACAATGAAACCATCGCGATTAAATCTTCAAAACTATCAGGAGCCAAGTCTTTCAAATACTTTCTCATACCATCAGATTCAAACTGAAAAACTCAAGTAGTATCACCATTTGCAAATATCTTAAATACTTTTGGATCATTTAAATCTATGTCCAAAATGTCTACATTTATATTTTTACTAGACTTAATAATATTCTGAGCTCTCTTTATAACTGTCAAGTTTCTCAGTCACAAAAAGTCCATTTTAAGTAGTCAAAGATCCTCAAGTGGATAAGCTGAATATTGCGTTACAACAGCTTCTGGATCCTTTGGTGGGTGTTGTAAAGCTGTAAACTTTGTCATAGATTCTGGTGCAATAATGACAGCACAAGCATGCACTCAAAGCTGTCTAACATTACCTTCTATCTTGAGTGCATTGTCTATAATCTCCTTGTATTTTGGATTTGTTTCATAAGCTTCCCTAAACTCTATACTATCTTCTAGTGCTCATCTCAATTTTGTACCTGGTTTTTCAGGAATCAATTTAGCCAAATTATTCATCTCGGCAAATGGTATACCAAATACCCTTCATACATCTTTTACAGCCGCTCTTGCAGCAAAAGTACCAAATGTACAAATATTTACTACTCTATCTGCACCATACTTTTCACTACAATATTTTATTACCCTATCTCTCTCTGTATCAGCAAAGTCAGTGTCTATATCCGGCATCGATACTCTAGCAGGATTTAGAAATCTCTCAAATAGTAGTTTATAAGGTAAAGGATCTATATCTGTAATACCAGATAAAAATGCCATCAGTGATCAAGCAGCAGATCATCTACCAGGTCAAACAGGTATATCTTGAGACCTTGCCCAGTTTATATAATCAGCAACTATCAAGAAATATGCATCAAATCACATCTCATGTACTACTACCAATTCATACTCTAGTCTCTCAATCTTATCCTGAATATCCTGACTCAATGTAGACAAAATTTGTTTCTTTTCTTCAGAATAATAAGTAATAGAAAGTGCTTTAAGTTCCTCTGGAGAAGTCTCTGTCAATTGTTTTGTCAAACTTGGTTTGTCCAACTTCTGTACAAGTTTAAATATTATATTTCTAGGTATATCAGCCTTGTACCTCCAATTTAATCAAGCAAAAGATAAATACCTCAAATACCACTCATCACTTGTAAGTTTTTTTACATAATCTTCAGGATTTCATCATTGAATTCCTTCTCCCTTAGGATAGAAAGATGCTTCATTATTTTGTTCTTGCCCTCTCTCCTCCGAAGGAGAGGGTTGGGGTGAGGGATTTACATAATACTCCCCCTTTTCCACCTCCAAAGCCTCCTCATATATCTTTTGATGTTCCTCTGGTAATTCAAAAGTAGGTATCAAAATTCATCAAGTTTCTATTTTGATATCCACCATATCAGCAATTTTTACAGTATTTTCTAATGCATCAGGTATAAATCAAAACATTATTTGCATTTCCTCTTCATCTAGAAATGAATAATCACCATTTATCATAGTTGGTCTATCCGGATTTTCTAGTTCATGTCATGTACCTAGAGCTTTTATTACATCCTGAGTCTTTTTATCCTCTCTATCTATATAAAAACAATTATTTGTAGCCACAACAGGAATATCATAGTTTTTATATATTTCTATCAATTTATCAGTAACCAATTTTTGTTTTGGTATATCATCATGATACATGAGTTCCAAATAATAATTTTCGACTCAAAATAAATCCTGATATTGTTTTATCCTAGACAAAATTTCTTCATCAGTTTTTCCAGACAAGATAAAATAAGGTATTTCACCAGAAATAGGTCAAGACAAACAAACTATATCCAAATCATTTATCTTATTATCATAATTATGAGCATCTTGAAAAGCAGAATTGGTATACAAGCTATTTTTCAATTCTACTATATCTTCAAAATCTATCCTAGGTATTTTTCAAGCATTATCCAAACTCGCTTTTGAAGTCAAAGCAAGTATATTATGATATCATTTCAAACTTTTCGCCAAAAGTACCAACTTATGATTTATATTTGCATCCAATGAAGACCTTACAAATATTTCAGTACCCATTATTGGCTTTATTCAAGCATATTTACACTCTTTATACAATTCATGACATCCGTGCACATTTGAAGTATCAGTAATTGCTACAGCTGTCATTCATAAATCAACTGCCTTCTTTACATAATCTTTTGGTTTAGGAAGTCATTCCAAAATAGAATAGTGCGAATGGTTATGTAAATGGATAAACATGGCTTTTTAATTATAAATAAATTTTTTTTAAATTTTAACTATTTTTTTATAAATATCTAGTACTTTTGAACAAAAAAAGTAAGTTTTTAACTTACTTTTAATAAAATGAATTTATTCAAAAAAATTAAGGAAACACTAAAAAGTCATTGGTGATAATTTTATAATTTAATCTTTTTATCAGAACTCAATTCAAGTGAAGAATGTGTTCAAATATTTAAAAATATAATAACATTATCCAATACAATTACTTCAACAATTATTCTAATATCTCATCATATTTGCAATTCATGTATATTATTTCAAATATTTTTTAATTGTTTTCTATAATATATTGATTTAAATAAGTTAATAGAAAAATCATATATTACCAGATTAATCTTTTCTTTCAATTTTACATTTCATCTAATCAATTTAAGAGAGTTTTTCTTAAATAATTTTTTAAAAATTAATTCCATAACTTATTTTCTAATTTATTAAAAAATTCTTCTTTACTTGAATTACTATTAATCATTGCAAATTCATCTTGTTTATCATCTTCACTAGATTCAAGATACTGTTTATATAATTTTTCTCAAGTATTATCATCATAATAATGTACACTACCAGTATTTATAACACTTACAAAAAACATATTAGTAAGTACTGAAACATTTGCTCACATTCTTTTAGCCAAATTCTGTATCTCTTTTTTCACTTCAGAATCTACTGTTATAGTCATTTTAGTCTTCATTTCTTTAATTTATTACAAAATAAGTGGTATATTATACATACAATATACATATATTATATCACTTATTAAAATATTACAAGTATTTTTTTATTTCTCATCCTTCTTCTCACTCTTCATAAGTGGAAATAACACTACATCTCTCAGATTTTCTTGTTCAGTGAGTAGTGAAACAATTCTATCTATTCACATTCACCAACCTGATTGTGGTGGCATAGCGTATTCCATAGCAAGTACAAAATCATCATCTCACGAAGTAGCTTCCTCATCTCATTTTTCTATAGCTCCAGATTGTACATCAAAGTTTGCTTGTTGTACTTTTGGATCTACAAGCTCACTATAAGCTTTAAGTATTTCCCAACCATTTACTAGCACTTGAAATTGTTCTACCATATTTTCATCCAAATCTGATTGACGAGCCAAAGGTTGCATCAATTTTGGATAATTATATACAAATGCTGGTCAAGTAATACTTGGTCTTAACACTTTTTTATACAAATAATCTATCAAAGTAGGTACAACCATTTTATCCATTCATTCAAAATGAATTCATTTAGCTTTTATATCAGCAATCAACTTTTCTTCATCACCCTCTTTATAAGAAGTAATATCCAATCCACTAGCTTTGTTTACTCATTCTATATAGTCTATTCTTTGCCAAGGAGTAGTAAAATTTACCATTCTAGCATTTCAGTCTTTATCTTTGATTTCTATTTCTATGTTTAATTCCAAACTAGTAAAAATATGGTCAAATAGTTCTTCTGTAAACTTCATATTATCTTCATAATTCCACCATGCAGCATAATGCTCTATTACTGAAAATTCTTGCATATGACTTGGATCACTTCATTCATTTCTGAAATTTTTACCTATCTCAAATACTCTTTCAAATCTACCAACAGTAGCTTTTTTTAGTGAAGTTTCAGGTGCTATTCTCAAAAAATAATCTTCATCAAAATCATTATGATGAGTAATAAAAGGTTTAGCAGCAGCTCCAGAAGCACTACTACCCAAAATAGGAGTTTCTATTTCTACGAAATCATTTTTCCAATAAAATTCTCTAGCAGCCTTTACAAATCTACTTCTAAACAAAAATCTATCATAAGTTTCATTATTAGTAATCAAATCTAGATATCTTTGTCTATAAATAGTTTCTTGATCAGTCAATCAGTGAAATTTTTCTGGTAATGGTCTTACAGCCTTACTCATAACTTGAAATTCTTTCACAAAAATAGTCAATTCACCATGTTTAGTCAAAAACAAATCTCATACAACTCATACAATGTCTCAAACTTGACAAAACTTTTCAGCTATTTTAAAAGCAGTTTTTTCTTCTCAACCAATATCCATAACTCATACTATATCTCTACCAGTATTAAAATGAACTTTGTCCTTCATAAAACATACTTGTATATCTCAAGTATTATCTATTATTTTAGCAAAAACAAGCTTTCACATACCCCTACTTTGTACTATTCTACCAGCAGTTTTAAATTCTCAAATAGCTCAATTTTCCATCAAAAAATCTACATCTTTCAAATGTTTTTCAGAAACTTCTCTGATTTTAGCTATATCTTGTTTCCCTCTATAATTATTTGCATAACATATAATTCAAGCCTCCTTCATATCTTGTATCTTCTTTTGTCTATCTATAGACTCCTTTGAGTAATCCATAATATTTTAAATTAATGATATAAATCTAGTCATTTTATACTTAAAAAGGCTAGAAAAGCAAGAATAAATAAAAAATATATATTTTATAAAATAAATATACTAAGTAGTCAATAGATTTAATTTCCATTATAATTTTTTTTATGATAAAATAGTATTAATTATATTTAAACACAATTAAATGAGAAAAATATATATATTGCTATTCATGTTCTATTCAAAAATAAACTCAAGTTTTGCTTGAGTTTTAAGCACGTCTTGAGAAACAACTCAAAAAACTACAACACAAGCTACAAATGAACCATGAATTATAGATTCTAGTATAGATTTACTTATGAATATTTGATATTATATTCTTATTATGTTTTTGATAATTATATGATTATATATATTCTTAAAAACTATGAGATTTTTGTTTGAGCTTTATTATGCTAAAAATCTGAGATATTTAAAAGTAACAGTACCTAGGGCAGATTCGAAACTAGACAAAGAAAAAGAAACAAAAAAAGATTTCAAAGAAAAAATCGGTATGATGTCTATGTTTTACAAAGCAGTACACAAACTAGCAGAAGCATGATTAAGAGACACTTTCCTAAACTATATATTTGAACACTCAAAAATATCACTAGAACTAGTATATGAAAACAATGAAGTTACATTTTATATAGTTACATATAAATCATATGTAAACCTAGTATCTCAACATTTGACATCTATTTACACAGATGCAGAAATAATAGTTGTAGACAAAAAAGATTATATAGACATAAAACCAGAATGATATTCTATGAGATGAGCATCGTTATGAAAAGAAAATGATGATGTATTCCCTATTAGAACATTTAAATACTTAGAAGATGATCCTATAAACAACTTTACAAATGTATTTTGAGGATTATCAAAAGAAGACAAAGCTGTATACCAAGTAGTAATCAAACCAGATTTCAAATTCAACAAACAAGCAAAAAAAGCAGCAGGTTTAGTATCAAAATGAAAATACACAAAAAACAAAAAACAAATGTTTTCAATGCTAGGTTGGCTATGGAACCCAATTGTAGCACTAGTACAATGACCTGAAGACATGGTGCAAGGCAATAATGCACCATGAGCAAGTGAATGAGATGCATATAAAATATTTAACCAAGCAGAAACAGAAGCACAAAAAATAATGTGAGAAGCAGCATGACAACCATATTTTACATGATCTATTAGAATACTTGTAAGTAGTAAAAACCATCAAAACGCAGAAGACTGAGTACACGCCATAGTTGCAGCAGCATCTATATTTACAGATGAATACAATAATGCATTAGACAATCCGCAAGTGAGAGAAGATGCGCTACCATTTATATTTACACCACTTAGATATTTTGGTTTCAAATACAAATTGGTATGATTTTTTCAAAATGTATCATACTTCTCTATAGATGAGATTTCTACACTATATCATATGCCAGATATAAACTACAACAAATCACCTATTATAAAATGGCTAGAATACAAAAAATTACCTATTCCACATAATATAAAATTCCCAAAAGAGCCTACATTATTAGAAGAAAAGGTAGAAATATGAAAAGATTCTGACGGAAATCCTTTGTATGAAACAAAAATGGTACATAGACACTTAGGATGATTTCCAGTTTTCAAAGACTGAGTACTTATGTGATGGAATGAATATAGAAACAAAAAAACACCTATTTATTTTAATAGAAAAGATAGAGGTAGACATCATTATGTTATATGAAAATCATGAGGTTGAAAATCAGTATTTATATGATATTTAGCTAGACAAGATTTACGGAATGGTGACTGAGTATGTGTCATAGACCCACATGGAGATTTAGTTGAAGATGTACTAGATTTCGCACCAAAAGAAAGAGCAAAAGACATAATAGTTTTTGATCCAGCTGACACTGATAGACCTATGTGACTGAATATGCTAGAAGTAATATCTGATGATCCAGAAACGAGAAAAAGAGAAATGGACAGAGCTGCAATGGACGCAACTGAAATATTTATAAAAATATTTGGTGATGAAATATTTGGACCTAGAATACAACACTATTTCCGTAATGGATGTTTGACACTTATGGAAGATGTCGAAGATGGTTGAACTCTTATAGATGTACCTAGACTTTTTGTAGATGATGCATTTATGAAATACAAAACATCAAAAGTAAAAAATCCAGTAGTTAAATCATTCTGGGATCATGAATATGCAAATACTTGAGACAGAGAAAAACAAGAAATGATACCATATTTCAGTTCGAAATTTGGACCATTTATTACAAATACTACTATCAGAAATATTATCTGACAACCAAAATCTGCTTTCAATATAAGAGATATAATGGACAACCAAAAAGTATTGTTAGTAAATCTATCAAAAGGTAAAATCTGAGCATTAAATGCGCAATTATTATGATTGATATTTGTATCAAAAGTAAATATGGCAGCCATGAGTAGAGCTGATATGCCACAAGAAGAAAGAAAAGACTTCTTCATGTACGTAGATGAGTTTCAAAACTTTGCCACTGAAACATTCTGAGAAATACTTTCAGAAGCCAGAAAATACCATTTAGCACTTATAATGGCTCACCAATTTATCGCACAAATAGGTTGAAGTGGTGCAAAAAAATGAGACAAACCAAGCATAAAAGACGCAGTATTCGGTAATGCCTGAACTATTATGAGTTTCAAAGTAGGTGCCGAAGATGCTGAATATATGGAAAAAGAATATGCACCTTTATTGTCACAACAAGATATTATATGAATTGCAAACTTTACAGCTTATTGTAAACTAAATATTGATAACGCTACAACTAGACCATTTGACTTAAAAACAATATGGGATAACAATTATCAAAACAAAAAAATATCTGAGATAATAAAAGAATACTCTAGAAAAAAATATGGTAGAAAGAAAAAATACGTAGATATGGAGATAGAAGCTAGACTTTGAATAAGTCCAGAGTAAAAAACACACAAAAACAGTGTGTTTTTTTGCATTAATATTTTTTTTATGATAAAATATATGTACATATTTAATAATAATAACAAAATATATGAACTCCATACTGAAATTAATTGTTGTACTTACTCTTATTTTTACTCACTATACAGCTACTACTTATGCTGATAATAGTATCGAAAATACAAATGATATAACTATTAATTATGAAATTCAAGATTAATGAAAAACACACATAAACAGTGTGTTTTTTTGTATTTAAAATAAATATATGTTAAAATAATATAAATATTTATTAAAAATAAAATAAATGAAATCACTTATAAAAATAATTTTATTATTATCTATTATATTTACAAATTATACAGCTACTACATATGCCGTTGATTTTAATATA
>JAQTXG010000049.1 GCA_028688895.1 Candidatus Altimarinota bacterium
TTTGAGTAGACATAAAACTCCTTTTTTAGGATGAGACAAGTATAAACTATGAGCGCATCTCAATCAACTCTACTCAATTTATAATTATAACTTTTTGTATAATAAGTCAATTTTTTATAAAAAAGATTTTTTATTATTTATAAATACTTGAAAAAAAAAATAATTTAAATATATTATAAGTGCAAAAACAAAAATGTAAAACAATCAGGAGTTATAGTATGATTAACAATGATGAAATAAATAGTGAAAAATGTCAAAACATAGCATGTAATTTTCGTTTGGGCGAGAATTATGATTCTAGTGAATTACTAGAAGTTTTAAAAAATGGTCAACTCGATACAATTCTTGTTTGTCCTCATTGCTACGATTTGATTTTGAATCAAGAGTTTGATAATGAAGTTATTGTACCTGATGATGAAGGCTTTGTGCCTCATGATGAAGATTATGAACTCGATTCTGAAGGTCCAGATCCAAGCGATTATTTTTGATTAGATTTTGATTTTGAAAATTATTTATAAAAGGAGGTTTTAAAAAAATGGTGCGTCACGCACCATTTTTTGTATTTAAAGAATATTTGCACAAATAATATTTGTACTATATCTAACAATTATCTAACTTTTGTTGCTATCATAGTAAGATCATTTGATGCAACTGTATAACTTGCTGATCAACACCAAGAGTGAGTTAATCTAGCATGAATCAAAGCTGTACTTGTAGTTATATTTATTAATTGTGTAGTATTTACATATCAATGCCTACCAACTGCATAAGAAGTTTCTGAATTAAAATTTGGTAATTTTTTAACATTTGTAAATGAACCTGATGTTTGAGTTGCATCTATATGAACATCAAAACAAGAATTTATAGCTGATGGATTTAAGTAATATCATATATCTAACAACCGTACTCATTTTGATAATGTAACATCACCTGAATTGAACGTTGTATTACCTGAGTTTACAACAGTACCTCATGCCATATTATAAGATACTGTTTGGTATGCAGGATCTGACCAAGTAACTAATCAGTCAGCATCACTTGTAAGAACTTTTCAAAGTCATTGACTTCAATCTGCTATTTTTACATTTCAAGTAACATCTAATTTTGCAGATGGAATAGCATTACCTACTCATACATTACCACTACCATCTGTAAAGATACCACTTACTCTATTACCTGTTTCATTTACTTTTGTTACTATTTCGTTCCAAATAGTTTCTGTAAGAGCATCTCAACTAGTAACTGATGATATATTTACCCATGCATTTGCTATTCAAAACACTAATAATATTCCAGTTCATACTAGTATTCAATCTTTGATTTTATTTAATGTTTTGTTCATAGTATTTCTTTAGGAATTATTAATTTTATTATATGTAAAAAAAGAAATATAAAAATAAATTTTTATATTTCTTTTTGACTATTTTAATAATTTATTTTTACAATATATCTACTCCCCTCAAATAATACTTGATAATCATTTCATAAGTCCATCATTTTATAGAAAAATATTTTGCTCACAATCAAGATATTCATACTCAGTGACCTAAAATAGCTTTTCCATTACTAGCTTTATCTGTTACTGATTGTAGATATGGGTATTTTTTTGCTTCTATTTTACAAATCACATCTGAGTATTTTTGTAAACAGTATTCATAGTAACTAAGTGTTTTTCCATCACTATTGCTGAAATACCATGGTTTTATGAGTTCTCATCTGTAAGTAATTACTTGTCATTTTGTTTCTGATATAGCTTTGTTTACTTTTGGACTTCTAGTTTCTAGTCAATATCATAAGTATCTTTGGAATTCATTTGGATCATCTGATCAATCGTATAGTTCTCCTGGAAATTTTCTAGCTTTTGTTACATACCAAGTAGCATAAGTTCTAGCTGCTATGATAATTGTTTTTATTTTTTCTGTATTTTCATCATCACTTACCTCTCACAGTCATTTTAGATAATCTTCTATTTTTAATCTATTTACTACTATCAATTTTTCATCTTTTGCATAAACTACCAAATCTCATCTAAATTTGTTGTCATTGTATTCTCCTGTCTTATCCCAATCAGGTTTTCTATCCCATGATAGTATTTCCAAGATGTTATTTGTATTTGATTTAGGTATTTTTAGTATATTGAAGCTTTTTCATTTAACTATTATACTATTTCATTCTCTAGTTAATTCAAAAATTGCAGTTCCTGATTTTATTTTTATGCTTTCATTGTTTGGATATGAAAGTTTTATGTTTATTGTATTATCTTTCGTATCTGAAACTACATATTTATTTGATTTTTTTTGCTTAAAATAGTCTATTATAAGTGATCTGAGAGTTGATTTTTTTGTATCTATATGATTATCTAGATAAACTTCTATTTTTGCTAATATATCTATCAATTTTTCATCTGATAATTTTTCAAAAGCTTTTAATAGTTTTGTATTTGATACTTTTTTTAGAGTTGAAGTGTTTTTTATTAATTCATTTCTCATATCTATTATTTGATTATATAGTTCCTCTCATGGGCAACTTGTATGTCCAGCGTCTCTATGTCATATAATCGGATCTAGTTTTTGGCTTATTATTGGTTGTTCACAATTGGCTCAAATACATTCTTCATGAAAATACACTTTTTTGTTTAAGTCAATATTGTATTTATTTACTAAATAGCTTGTTAGATTTTTAAGTGAATTGTATTGTTTATCATTTATAGGTTTTTCTGAAAAATCACCGATAATTGCTATTCATATATTTCATATATTGTTGTATTTATTATGAGCGGCCACTGCATTGTCTCCTCATGCTCTTCATTCATATATTTCTCAATCATTTCAAATCAAGTAGTTGTATCATACATCTCACCATCAATTTGTCAAAGTATGGTATTTATAGATATCTCTCACTCATTTTTCAGAAGATTCATAATCTTTTGCTGTATGATGTATAACTATTCACTTGATTTTTTCTGCTTTTTGTATTGGCCAAAATAGTTTTCTGCCGTTTTCTGTCGTGACTTTGTCAGTTGTTTTGAAATCATCTGGAAAGTCTCTGATTAAAATTTCATCTATAAGTTTAGCTCTATCTTTACTTGCTTGATTCTTGGCTATTTGTTCTGGTGTATATGTTATATCTTTATTTTTTTCGGCTTGTATTTCCCATTTTTTGAATATTGCTTGCCATTCTACTGAATCTCTAAATCTAATATTTTCATCTGCTCACCACTCTGCTCTAGAAATAATTTTTATCTCACTTGATGCATAACTGCTGCTAAAAAGTATAAAAATTAAAAAAATAGTGTAAAATATTTTCCTCATTTGATTTTTTATGATAAAATAATAATATATTAAAAATAATAATCTTTTATATGTCAAAACAATTTAATAAATTCCTGATTAAAATTTTGGTATTAAGTACTTTGATGGTGCTTGTTTTTAATGTTTGAGATAATATTTTAAATGCAGATACTATACAAGTAAGTACTATAAGCAAAAATGATAATAATTCAAATTTTAAAAAGTTAAATCCGTCAACTCTTTGAAAAACATGAGTAGCTATTACTACTAATATTTGAATCAGATACAAGCAAAGACAGGAAGTACCTGCTACTATTTACAAGGATATTTTTTCTATAAATGAAATAATAGCTGATAGACAACTAGCTAATAAAGAACTTGTTTGAGTAAATATGTTGACACTACAAGAATACAGAAGTGTTTTGAAAACAAATATAAAACAATTACTGGATACTAGTTATGATAAGCCTAAAATGTTTAATGCTTTGATAGAACAATTGCAATATAGATATGTGATGTGAGCTGAAAATATGAAGACTCTGAGTGAGCAAAAAGCTGTATTTGAAAAAAGTATGAATGATGCAAATACAAAAATAGATGCCTTGAAACAAAAAATAGATACTGATTTCAAATCTTATAATTCTACAGAAAGTTTAGCTAATATAAATAGTTATCTAGATCTGAAAAAAGAGTATTATTTTGCTAGGACATATATAGTTTATATAAATCAATTTTTGTCTGAGTATGATTATCTAAATGGTTACAATAAATTGCTACTTGATACACTTATAAATAATAGAGAAGCGATTTTAAAAAATGCTACAGTTGTTATACCTGATTCTGGTACATGATTGCTTAAAAATTTTGATTTACTATTTACTGAGGAAGAATACAAAACACAACAAAAATAGACTAGAATTTTCTAGTCTATTTTTTGTTTATTTAAATATTAGTTTTTTATACATCTTACATTGTATCATCTTGCACGCTCTCAATAAGTTGAATCATTGTATGTTAAATATGTACTTCAAAAATTGAAATGATATGAAAATCATACAGCAGCTGTTGGAGTTGAAGACCAGTAATGTCAATAAGTACCTGCAGATTGTCTAACTCAATCTCCATATTTTAAATCTCATGACCATGGCATTAAAAGTCTATTTTTTAAATCGGTTGCATTTGACCAAGTGTAACCAAAACGAATTATTCACCATTCAGTATTTGAAGGAATATGAAATCAATTATCACATGGTCATTGTCTGGCTACACTTGTACTTGTTGTATCTCACCATAGATTATCATTTTCTACACTCGACCAGTCAGTGAATCCATAACGAAATGTAGAATCATCATATGAACTTGGTCAATTTCATCAAGCATTAACCTGTGTATTTAATTTTGTTGGTGTTTCTGTAAATCAATTTTTATTTCACCATTGGAAATAATGTCAGTATGAAGTAGTTGAAGTTCATGCTACTGTTGCTCATACATTACATGCATCCATGATTATTCATGCACTTACTCATGTACAAATGACTATGTAGTCACTACATGTAATTCAAGTAGTAGAAGTTCAAACTACTCAAGATATTTGGTACTTTATTTGATTTGTTCATGTACATGCAGTATATGCTGGTGCTAAACTACAATCATTTCATGTATATCAATTTGTACATTCATAGTAACATGGATTTGAACCGTTTGTATTTTGCCAAGATTGATTTGCACTTGTAGGAGTTCAAGTAGTGAAATTAGCATTGGTATAAACTGGTTGAGTTGCACATGATGGCGCTACACTACAATCACTTCAGCTATATCAATCTGTACATTCATAATAACATGGATCTCATGAACTACTGTTTTGCCATACTTGATCTACACTTGTCGGAGTTCAAGCAGTAAATGTAGTATGTGTATAAACTGGTTGTGTTGCACATGAATTGCTTGGTCATCATGAACTACTTGTACTAGATGATGAGCTAGATGAGCTTGAACTACTTACCTTTACACTTCATCACAAGTCATTTTTTACTAGATATGTTGTAATGTATTCTGTTTGTGTAGCATCATTTGTATCTGTATTCAGTAATTGTGATATTTCTCAGATACTACTTATTGTACTTCATGAGTAGGCTGTTTGTAGATTTTCTAGCATTGTTTTTCTAGCTAGAGTTCACGTACTACTTGATTCTGATAGTATAGTTACGTCTCAGCTATATACTAGTATGTTTCAAGCATTTACTAAGTTTAGTGCTGTTTCTCATTTTGTTTTGTAGTTTCAATTGTATTGATATGGTAGGTTTTTGTATCAGTTGTATACCAATTCATTTTTTTCTACTATATCACCTACTGTTGTAGATCATGAAGCACTTAGTATACTTGGCATTGCTAGTATATATGTAGTACTTCCACTTTGTACTTTTAGTAGTTTTCAATTATATGTTCATGTGATTTTTGCTATTGCTGT
>JAQTXG010000050.1 GCA_028688895.1 Candidatus Altimarinota bacterium
ATGATTCATTATATTTTGAAATATGTCATACTTATCCTTAGGATTTACTATACTTGCAACTATAACTATTTTATTTTTTTCAGTTGATTACAAAAACATAAACAAACCAAAATCTATAAAATTATTTCTAGTATACCAAATTATTACATCTATAAATATACTTTTAACAGCATATTTATTAAAAACAATAACAGAATGAGATTTTTATGTATTAAACCATTTTATTTGAATATTATTTATGCTAATTATAATATTATCTACATCTAGCCATAAAAACATTCTAAGTATAGATAAAAGATTTTATTCAAACAGAATAATAGCTAGTATATTTTGATGAATCTCATGACTTATATGAATAATTATTATAAAACAATTATGAATTGCTGTGAGTGTTTTGCTTTCATTTTTATGAGTCTGAGTAACTTTGATATTTTCTTATTTATTTTTTAAAGACATTCCTAGTTATAAAAATATTATTATGACTATTTTAGTTTCAATTTTTGTATGATTATGATATTACTACAAATAAAATCAACATAAACTTTGCATTATAACAAAAGTCTATATAATAATTTTCAATTATTTATATAAATATTTTTATGACTATAAACAAAACTGATGACAATAGTGTTTTTATAAGAGAAAATTTTTGGCAAGATATAGAAAAAAGTGAACAAAAATATGTACATATCATAATGATAGCTACAAAACCAGATATTATAAAACAAGCACCATTATACAAAGAATTAAAAGAAAGGTGAGAATTAGTAATCCTAATACATACATGACAACACTATGATTTCAATCTAAGTATGTGAGTACTTTGAGAATTTGATATGGAAGTAGATATAAATCTAAATATTTTTTGAAAAATACATAAAAAATTTAGTCTAGTTATTGAGAGATTGGGTGATATATTAGTAGATTTATCAGAAAATTATAAAAAAATACCAGTACCATATGTACACTGAGATACTATGACAGCTACAACTGCTGATAAAGCCGCATTTTTAAATAAATTTGCAGTAGTACATGTAGAAGCATGAATCAGAACTTTTACTCCAAGCAAAAAGTTTTATCATAAATTATTCAAAGAATATTCTGAGTGAAAGTTTGATTGGAATGATTACTATAAAAATCTACAAGATTTTTCTATATATGAAACAGGTAGTATAGAACCTTATCCAGAACAATTTGATACTAGAGCGATAGAATGATCTACATGAATGTTTGCTGCTCCTGTAGAATTATATAGAACTACTCTAGAAAAAGAATGATTTCCAAAAGAACACATAAAAGTAGTTTGAAATACAGTAGCAGATGCAATCAAGATATCAAAACAAAAAATCTGAGAATCAAAAGCTTTTGAACATTTTCCAAATATGAAATGAAAAGATTTCATATTTATAACTATTCATAGAAGAGAAAACACAGAAAAAAAAGAAAGATTTTTAGTTATATACAACGCGATTAAAAAGCTTATCCAAGACTGAGTTTATGTATGTTTTCTATGACTATATGCATCAGAATTTGCTATAGACAATTACTGATTGAGAGCTGATATAGAACAATTAAAAGAAAAACACAAAGAAAACTTTGCATATTGACCAGCACTAGCTCATCACGCAGAAGTAATAGATATGATTAGCAAGGCTTGAGCAGTAGTTACTGATAGTGGTAGTATGCAAGAAGAAGCAAACATAGTATGAGTCCCATGCGTAACTATTAGATTTTGATCAGATAGAACCGAGACTATTTTAGCTGGTACAAACATAATAGCACCACCTATAAATTCAAACCTGATTGCAGAAATAGTAAAGTGAGCTATTTGAAATAAAAAAATGATAAATAATCAACACCTATATTGAGAAAATGTGTCTAAAAAAATAGTTGATGAAGTATTATCAATGCTGAAAAAAGACTGAAAATTATTCAAATACGATGATGAGAGATTAGACTTGGAACAATATTTTGATTGGAATATATAACAAAAAAGAACAATTTTGTAAAAATTGTTCTTTTTATTTTATCGAATCTCTGAAATCTTGAAGCTTATCAACAGCTATTTGAAAAGTCTGTACCTTTTTATCAAATAAATCATTATTTATTTTGATGCTTGTACCAGTTCCAGATATAGTTTTATTTGTTTTTATTATTTGATTCAATTTATCTTTTATCTTTGCTATAGTTTTATCCAGTACTTTTCTCTTCGATTCAGAGCTAAGTACTTTGAATGATTCATTGTTTGCTAAATTGGATACTTTTTCATCTAGTTTTTTTTCTATAACTATACTTAAACTTTTGTTTATATAATCCTTGTGCTCTTGGATTTTTCACTCTATTTTTTCTACTTTATTACTAAGTATTTCTTTTTTAGCTACTATATCCAAACTCAAATCCTTTTGTTCACTAAATATTTTAGCATCAGTCTTTATATATTCTAGATATTCATTATTGTATTCATAATTTATATATGGTATCAGTGAATTGTAAAAACTCCTCTTCAATTCTATAACTGCTTTTTTATCCTCTACAACTGCTAACATCTTTTTAGCCTTTTCTTGCAATAAATCTTCCATCTGAGTTTTAGTTCTATTGAAATTTGCAACCAAAATCTTTATTTTATTTATTTCTACCAACGATAAATCTGTCCTCAAATATGATTTCAACTCATAATCAGCATTTAAATCAACTAGCTCTTGATCCAATTCCAAACTAGCTCTATCCAATACATCTATACTTTCCTTTAATTCTTTTATTGTTTTTCAATCATCAGAAAAATCCAATCCATTCTCAGATGCATTAGTAAATTGAAAAGACATTATAGCAAAAATCGCTACTATTAAATAAAAAAATTTCTTTAACATAATAATTTAAGTAAAATTAGGGAAGTATATAAAGTATTTTTGGCTTTAACCTTTTTAAATTCCCTAACTTGTATAGATATGATAACTAAAAAATAAAATATATCAAATAATTTGTGTGAAGATTGTGTGAAGTTTTTTAAATATCCTTAAAAATATATCTTGAAACTAAATCATTTTCATTTATCTGATTTTATCTCATATTTCCAACCATGTGATAATATTATTTTACTTATGATACTCAGTCACACTCATATTCATCTAGAGCTAATATCTCCAGTTTTTTCTATCTTACCTTGATAAAATTTCTCTGTCAAAAAAGGTACTTCACTAGATTTTATTCAGTCTCAATTATCACTAAAATCTATATATTTTTTAGTGATGTTTATAGTCAACAAAGTATTTTTTCAAGCATATTTCAAAAAATTTCAAATCATATTATGCACTACTTGCTTAAAAAGATTTTCATCAAATTTCAAAATCAGATTTTCATCACCAGATATTTTTATCCTTTGCTTGTTTTCTCTCAAGCTTTTTTTATGAGTTTCAACGACTTTTTTTATGAGATCAGACACATTTTGTTCTGTAGTAACTATGTTCAACTTTTCTTTATCACTTCTCTCAAAATCCATGATTCTATTTACTAGAGATATAAGTCTCTTCATCTCATCAGTTATAGAAATCAAGTTTTTTTGATCAAGCTTTATAACTCAATCAAGTATTCATTCTAGATAACACTGTATAGAAGTTATAGGGGTTTTCAATTCGTGAGATATATCAGCTAGCAATCTAGATCTGATTTCTGCCTGCATATTTAGCTTTTTATTTAGCTTGTTTATAGCTGTAATCAACAATCATATCTCGTCTTTCTTGTTGTGATACTTTATCTCTATAGTATCATCATCTCAGATGATGTTTTTACTACTTACTGCACTTTTTATGTTTGCAGTTACAATTCTAATAGGATTCAGCGTAAGTCTGATAAATATCAGTAAACAAAATATTATAATAGCTATTGATACTATATTTGTAATCAAAATAGATATAATCATATTGTTTACAAACTTGTATTCTAGCGATGTTTTATCCCTAAGAGCTTCTAACACTTTTCAAAAATTGTCAGTAGGAACTATCTCTTCTATATATTTGGTAGATATACCACTTTTTACCAAATAATTTATTACTACATCTATATTTT
Organism: Candidatus Altimarinota bacterium; assembly: GCA_028688895.1. GTDB lineage: Bacteria > Patescibacteriota > Gracilibacteria > BD1-5 > UBA6164 > UBA6164. The sequence continues at coordinate 4,063 of JAQTXG010000050.1, forward strand.
TTTGCTTTGTCAGAGGTATTTTTCAATCATTTTTTTCCAGTAATTCAAAAAACTCTATCTCAGTATCAGAAAATATACTATCTATATCATCAACAGTCTGTTTTTCTATTACATTATTTATATAATCTATAGTAATACTATCCCTCGATTGAATCTTTTCAGAAATATAATCCTTTAAGTTTGTAGAGTAAAAAAAATAAAATGCTGCAATATTTACTCCAGCAATAAAAGTAATACTCAATATCAAAGAAACTATAAATTTTCTAGCTAATGTCATATTTTAAATTATATATTAATTCTATATCATTCTCATCTGATAGTGAGAATAAAATCTATCTTTCACACTTTTTTTCTCAGATTTTTTATATGTGTATCTATTGTTCTATCATATATGTATTTATCATATCATATAATATCTTTCATAATAGTCTCTCTAGTAACTATTTTTCATTTTTCCTGAATCAGTTTTCTCAAGATTTCATATTCATTTGAAGTCAATACTATAGGATTTGAGTCCACTTTTACTATTTTTTTATTTACATTCAATTCTACTCCATATAGTGAAAATACATCTTTTCAAGTAGATACTACAGGAGTACTTGTGACCGTCATCCTCCTAATAATTGTATTTATCCTAGCCAACAATTCTCTAGGTGAAAAAGGCTTAGCTATATAATCATCAGCTCATATTTCGAGACCATTTACTCTATCCAGTTCGCTTGATCTAGCTGTCAACATTATGATAGGAATACTAGAAAATCATCTCAGCTCCTTTGTGATTTCTATTCCATCCTTACCAGGTAGATTTATATCCAAAATAATTAAATCAGGTTTCACATTTTTTATTTTTGAAATTGCTTCCAATCATTCATTATGAAGTTCCACCAAAAAATCCGAGTTTTCCAAGTACAATTTTAGAGATGCAGATATTCATTTATCATCTTCTATGATCAATATTTTTTTCATTTTTTATGCAAAATTATTATTAATATTTTGCATATAGTACAAGTTTATTGATTTTTTTCAAATTAAATTTGCAATTTATAAAAAAAGCAATAAAATCCCGGTGTAAAAAAACGCTCTTTATTATTTAAATGTATGAAATATGGCAATAGTACCTACTAAAAAAACTTCTAAATCTAGAACTAATAAAAGAACTACGAATTGGATTAAATTAACTGCAAAAAAGTTAAAAGACAAAGTTATGTTAAACAAAGATGAAAATGGTTTAGCTCATTTTATGGCTGAAGACGGTACATACAATGGTAGAACTGTTATAAAAGCAAAAAAGAAAAAAACTAATACTACTAGAATATAGTATTATTAAATACCTAACATAGATATTTTTATGTCTATGTTATTTTTTGTGATTTTTATATTTTTCTTTAAAAGCAAATGACAAGCACAATCAACCGTAAAAAAAGTAGAAAATTATTATTTCAAGAATTGTATGCTATGTCTATAAACGATTTTGACTCTGCATTGTTCAGAGAATCGTTTTTTCAGGATACCCATACCTTTAACCCCGATGAGAAATATATAATTGAAATGGAAAAAATCATTAGATATTATGAATCTTTTTTCATAAGCATAATACAAAAATACACTCCAAAATTCAATGTAAAAACCATGAGTTTATCATATATATTACCTA
>JAQTXG010000004.1:0-32337 GCA_028688895.1 Candidatus Altimarinota bacterium
TTTGATTGGTTTTGGGGAGACTTGTATGGATGATGAAGTGGATGCAATTATTGTAAATATAAAAAAAGTGGATGCTGTTTTGCTGGATAGATTTGTGAATCTGAAGTATGTTTGTAGGACTTGAGTGGGGCTAGATATGGTGGATTTGGATGAGTGTGCTAGGAGGAATATAAAAGTAGTAAATACACCTGGAGCAAATGCGGATAGTGTGGCTGATATATGTGTGTGGTGAATTTTGTGATTACTTAGAAAGACTTATTTGCCTTTTGTGTGACTACAAGACACTTTCAAGTTTAAATGAAAAGAAGTAAATCAAAACACAATAGCTATTTTTGGTTTTGGTGCTATTTGAAAATGAATATATCATAGACTCAAAGCTTTTTGAGCTACATCTTTTTTGATTTATGATCCGTATTTGTCTAATGAAATGATAAATAGTTTTGAGTATTGTGAAAAAAGTGATGATAAGGATTACATAATAAAAAATAGTGATATCATTTCCCTAAATCTGCCACTTACAAAAGAAACCCATCATTTTATATGAAAATATGAGTTTGGACTGATGAATAATGATGTAATAATAGCAAATGTAGCTAGATGAGCAGTAATAGATGAAAAATGTTTGATTGAGTTTATGAGAGCAAATGCTGATGCAGGTGCATACTTGGATGTATGGGAAGACGAGCCTTTGGCTCCTAGTCACGAACTTAGAGAATTAAAAAATATAGTGATTACTCCTCACATAGGTGCAATGACGCATTGAGCTTATAAGAGGATGCATGAGTTTGTGATATAAAAAAATAGCAATGAAAGAGATATAAATCATCTAATAAAACTATCAATTTTTATTGCATATATAGAACAAAGTTTTGATGAAATAAATTCTTTTGAATCATTAATTAAAAAATCTTTCAAATGTTGAAAGATTTTTTCTGTTTCTATTTTTATCTTATTTATATCAAAATCATCTTTAAGTAATACTAATTCCATATTATTTTGTTCTTAAATTTTTCTTCATAGATAAACCACTAGTTAAAATCCCTTTCAATTTTTCTTTTGAAAGATTAGATTTTAGTTCTCAACTCATTACTTTTGCTAAATTTTCTGCTCAAGATGATGAAAGAGTGATTATAGGATTAAATATTTTTTTCATATGTATATAAATATATCTTAATATAAGTTATTAATAATAGTTAATGTATTTTTTAAAATAATATAAAAATTTTAATTGATTAAACTTAAAATTGTTTTAGGATTGGAAAGAGTGATTAGCTGATTATTTGAGTACTTTATAAAAAAAAATGGACTATACATTAAATCGTATAAAAGTTCATTTTTTTATTTCTAATTAAAAAAACATATTATTACATATCTATTATAGATATTAAACATGCAGGTATATAATATGTATTTTCTACTACTTTAAGAATATCTTTTGTTATTATTATTTTTTTACTTACATTATAATTTTGTTCGAAATTCTTCATCACCTTTGGTAATCATACTTTATTCCTATATTTAACTTCTATAGGAATATATAAATCATATTTTTCTTCTACAATAAAATCTATTTCTGCTTTTGATATTGTCCTATAAAAATATATTTGATCCTTATTGTATATTTTTCTTAATTCATTATATATGAAATTTTCTACTTCGCTTCATAAATCTATTTTTGAAGAAATAGAATCAAATTCTCTAAGTGAATAATTCTTAATAGAAATATCTTCTACAAAAATCTTTGGCATTTTACTTATCTCTTTTCTAGTATTCTTAAAAAATGGTTTTATTTTAGAAAAAACAAAAGTTCATTCTAATATATCTATATATTTATTTAATGTCTGCATAGAAATATTTAATGTTGATGATATTTCATTAATATTTACTAAGTTTCAAATATTTGATGATAATAATTTAATTAAATTATTAAATGCACTTACATTTTCAATATTTAAAAAATCTATAACATCTTTTTGTATATATGTTTCTATAATTTGACTTATTATAACTACCTTGTCATTAGAATTTGTTATAGATGCTACTTCAGGATATGCTCAATAAGTTAAATAATCTATAAAATTTTTTTCAAGTGATTTTTTAAAAACAGAATAAATACTCTCTATCTCTACAAAATTACTTAATTTTATTTTACTTAAGTTTTCTAAATTTTCTTTATATTTAAAGAAATCAAAAAAACTAATTCTATCAATATAAAAATTAACTGCTCTTCATGTTAAAAACTCAGAATTTTTAGTTATTTCTAAGCTAGAAGATCCTGAAACTATTATTTGCAATTTGTCTTTATATTCATCAAAAATATTTTTTAAAAACAGTCCTGCTTGTTCAATATATTGAAACTCATCTATAAATAAGTAAATGAAGTTATTAGGGAAATCATATTTTACTTTTAAATATGTGATTAATGAATCTGGTGATTTAAATATATCATTATTATCAATTTTATCAGCCTGCAAAAAAACAGATATATTATTATCTTTATTAACTAATAATTCTAATTCTTTCATTAATGTTGTCTTTCATACTTGCCTTGCTCACTTTAGAATGATTATTTTTTCCTTTCATAACCATAACTTTATATTATTTAAGATTTCTCTTTTGATCATAACTAAATATTAATAACTATTAAATATATTATATACTACTTGTTTGAAAAAATCAAGGTATTTATTAAAGTGTAATTTGAAAAAATCAAGGTATTTTTTAATATCATTGAATATTAACTATATTTTTGCTTTTTTTTGTTTACTTTTCTATATGTAATCAATTAAGTTAAACTGTTCTAAAACTTATAATGATGCATTTTCAAAATATCAAAGTAATATGAAATTCTTTGCTTTTTTATATTGTTTAATCAAATTTCTTTTCTCTTGATAAATAAAAAAATCTTTTTTATCTTTGAATTTACTATAAGTAAATGAAAGTTCTTTTTTAAATGTTATTGTGTTCATATTTTTATGTTATTATTAATATTTTTTATTATATATATTTTTATTTATATTGCAAAACTTTTATATACTTTTTATATACTAGTATTATTTTATATACACAATACTAATGCCCCGGCTTTCAGCTACCCCCTTGGTAATGGGAACTTTTTTTATCAATTTTGCTTTACATATATTTATTTATGTATATAATATGTATATATAATTAAATATTACTGTATGTACAAGACGAAATTAAACAGAATAAATAACTTAATTGAGAGAGTGAAAAATGATATTAACTTGCCTATTATATCTGATTTTTTAGAATGGTTTTTTGAGAAATTGGATATTCATTTTAATAAAAATATATCAAATTTGAAATTGAATAAATGAGATATAGTTTTTGTTAAATTATGAAAAAATATTTGAAGTGAATTAAACAAGACTAGACCATGTTTAGTTTATAGTAATAAATTATCTAATTTTTGAAATACAGTAATAATTGTTCCACTTAAATCATATAAATGAAAAATAAATATAAACTTTAATATATTTATTAAATCTAGTGAAAATACTTCACTAAATAAAGATTCCATAGTTGATATATCTTCCATTAGACAAATTTCCAAGAAAAGAATATTTAAAAGAATATGAAAATTGGATAAAAAATATTTAAATGAAATAGATTCTAAAATAATAAAAATATTTTCAATAAAAAAAGATATGTTTTAAAGCATATCTTTTTAGTGCCACCACAAGTTATGTGGTCCAAAGATTATAAATCCTTGATAGTAAATACATTATATCAAATAATTGAGATAATACAAAACTTTTTGTCAAAAAAAACACTTCTAATATATCTGTATCGAAAAAATATATGAATTTTTGAATATTTTTCTCAAAATAGCATTTCCATTTTCAATAAAAATGATTATAATTTATTTGCATTTTTAAAAAAATAATATATACTAGTAGTAACTATATTACATTATGTACAGTATATGAAAAAAATATTAGAACTTTATAAATCAAAGCAATCTGTTTTTAATTTCGATGATTTGAAAAGTATTTTTTGAATAAAAAACAATCAAGTATTAAAAAATAAATTACAATTTTTAAAATCAAAAAATATTATCGAAAGTGTTGCTAAATGAATATATATTTTAAAGGACAAAGAAATAAATATATTTGAACTAGTAAATAAAATATATAGTCCTAGTTATATATCTTTTTTTTCAGCCTTGTATCATTATTCTATTATATTTCAATATGATGAAGATGTATATTTAGCTTATATGAAATCTGATACTAGAAAAATACTAGACTTCAATATAAAACTTAAAAACCTAAAAAAAGAAATATTATTAAATCCTAGTTGAATAATAAATAATTGATTATATTCTATTGCTTCTAAAGAAAGGGCTTTTTTGGATACTCTATATTTGTATTCAGATATTCATTTAGATAATATATCTGGATTAGATTACGATAAAGTCATCAGTCTACTAGATGTGTATAATAGCAAATCTCTAGAAAAAAAAGCTAAATCTTATTTTTTAAAATAATAATATGTCAGCAATAATAAGCAAATTGGATACTCAAAAACATAAGTTTATACTTATGTCTATTTTGCTTGACATATCAAAAAATGATTTACTTAAATCAACATTAGTTTTCAAATGAGGTACTGCTCTATTTTTATTGTATAATTTAGACAGATTTTCTACTGATTTAGATTTTGATTTGGTATGAGATCTAAACAAAGAAATAATTTTGGATGAAGTAATAATAATACTAAAAAAATACTGAGAAATAAAGGATAATTACATAAAAAGAAATACTATTTTTAGTGTGTTATCCTACTCTGACATAGATCATAATATAAAAATAGAAATATCAACTAGATGAGTGAGTTGAAAATATGGTTTTAAAAATTTCATGTGAATACAACTTCAGATACTAGATATTGATTATATATGTTCCAATAAATTCATTGCATTAACAGCAAGAGATAAGCTTGCTAATAGAGATATATATGATATTCATTTTATATTAAAAAATAATATGCAAATAAATAAAGAATATATAGAAATTAAAACTTGAATTACATTTAAAGATTATATAAACAAAATGATACAGTTTTTGGAAAAATTATGAAGCAAACACAATATTTTAGATTGATTATGAACAACTTTGGATGAAAAACAAAAAATATTTATAAAAAATAATCTAGTACAAGAGACAATTTTTTTACTTCATTCTATAATATAATACTTGCACCCCAGGTGCAACAAATTTCTATATTAAATCTTGTGGAATATGTTACTTACATTGGGTAAAAAACAAAATATAAGAAAATAAATAACTCATAACCCACCTTAATCCTCCCTAATATTAGGGAGAATTAAGATGGGTTAAGAGATTACTATACACAATACAAATCCCCCGGCTTTCAGCCACACCCTTAATAAGGGTGACTTTTTTTATGTATTTTTTCTTTACATTTCAATATTATTGTATATAATATGTATATAATAAAATATAAATAATAATATATATATTTTATAAGTAGAATTAATGGATATAAAAAATATTGACTACATTTAGGTTATAATTAGAAGATAAATAATAAAATTTTTATGATAATATATATTGATGAATCAAAAAAAATAAATCAATGAAAAAAATGACAATATATTTTTTGATGATTAGTTCAACATATAAATCAGGGACAATAAATAAAATTTACAATGAATTTTTAGAATATTCTTGAATAAAATATAAGTGAGAATTAAAAAGTACAGATAGGCTTTATAAAATAGAAATTGAATGATTTTATAATTTTTTAGAATCTAAATGATATATGGAAAATATAGAATTATGTTGAATTTATATTGAAGAATACAAAGAAAATTGAAAAAATTATATTGAAATGTTAAGTATTTTAACTCAATTTATAATTGAGAAAAATAAATTTAGTAATTATTCTATTTCTAAAATTCAAATTATTGCAGATATTTTAAAATTGGACATAAAAGAAAAAAATATTCAAAAAAAATTAAATAACAATTTAAACAAAAAATTAACAAATAATTATATTAAAAAGTTATGATTCTCTTTTTTTAACTCAAAAAAATATTGATGATTGTCTTTTGCAGATTTCACTTCTGGCATTCTTAGAAGAAAATACATTAATAATAATGAAGAATTACCTTATAATTTTATTGAATATTTTGTGAATAAAGAAATTATTATTATAAAGATTTTAAACAAATAAAAAAAGAGTGTTCCCTAGCTTCATAGACTATAGAATCACTCCATAATCTCCACAAGGCAAAAATCTCTCTTTTCTATATATATTATATATTATATATTATAAAATGCAAAACTTTTTTATTAGAATACACAATACAAATCCCCCTGCTTTCAGCCACCCCCTTAGTAAGGGGGACTTTTTTTATGTATTTTGCTTTACATGTATTTATTTTTGTATATAGTATGTATATAAATATTAATTACTAATACTAATATTATTTTATGAAGAATTTGAGTAATAAAATATGATATATAATTTACTACAAATTGAATTAAATATTTTAACTAAATTTTTATAGATATAAGTAGTAAAGATACTAAATAATAACAAAATTTTAATATGATAATATATATAGATGAATCTAAAAGACTTTCAAAATGAGAAATTGTATTTTGATGATTTATAACAAAACATAGAGTGTCTTATATAAATAAATATATAGAAAATAAAAAAATAAAATATTGATTTAAAGATTATTCTAAAGAATTAAAAAGTATTAAATATTCTTGAAAAATATTTTATGATAAAATGATAAAAGATTGAAATTTTGATATAATATCAAATAATATTATTTGAGTAAGTATAAATTGATATTTTGCTGATAATAAAGATAAACATATAGAAATATTGTCAATATTAATTTGAAAATTTTATCAATGATTAAAAAATTATAATAAGGATACTACAATAATATCTGATGTATTAGCTTTTGGTAAAGATAATTGAAAAGTAGAAAAAGAAATAATGAATGTAATAAATAATAGGTATATATTATATAAATGATATAAATTTAAATTTGTAAACTCAAAAAGTTATGCTTGAATACAGATAGCTGATTTAATAGCATATGAATTAAGACAAGTTAATATAAATAAATCTAAAAAATTTGATGATTTTATACTTGAAAATACATTTAATATTGATTTATCAGAGATAATTCAAATTTAAATACAAAAAAAAAGTTTAGTCACTCTATATTTCACAGGATATGACCGTATTGTCTGAATACCCTCTATATAGATTTCTAAACCTTCTTACACTTATATTATCATTATATTTCAATTTGTCAAAAAAATGTCAAAAAAAAATACTTCTAATATATCTGTATCGAAAAAATATAGGAATTTTTGTATATTTTTCTCAAAATAGCATTTCCATTTTCAATAAAAATGATTATTTTCTATCAGTACAGTTGACTATGACTTCATATATCTAATAAATGTATGATTTTATTTATATTATCTATATCAAAAATAATTCTAAAGTCTCATGTTAAGGAAAGTCTGAAAAACTCACTTCTAGAAAAAAATAATCTTTTTTGCTAAAATTTTTTCAAAAATTTTTCTCTTAGAATAGCTAAAATAAAAATTATTTTCATAAATTTTATCTAAAAAATATTTATTTTTATTCTTACGAAGGAGTTTTTCAGACTTTCCTTAAATTTATTGAATAATATTTATTATATTTTCAATTTAAAATATGTACATTATATTTCTTTTCAAATGGTGGTCACTTTTCAATTCTTTCTAAAATTGGAAAAAATTTTTGAAATATTTTATCATCTATTTTTAATAACTTTTTTCTAAAAATTTTAGTTTCTTTTAAAATATACATAAACTATTTTCTTAAATTCATATAATATTTTTTCATTTCTTCAATGCTTGAAAAAGAATCCTCACAAATATCTAGTTTTCAATTTTTGTACCATTTTTCTTCTATTTCAGAGTTTATATTTGGATATCAAAAAGTCTCATAAATAAAAACTTTTAGTTCATTTATATTCATAAAATTATTTTTTTGTAATTTTACATTATCTTTTAATGTTATTGTAGTCATTTTTAGAAAAATTATATTTTTAAAATATTTTTTATTATTAATATTTTTTATTATATATATTTTTATTTATAATGCAAATCTTTTATATACTTTTTATATACTAGTATTATTTTATATACACAATACAAATCCCCCGGCTTACAGCCACACCCTTAGTAAGGGGGACAAAATATTTTTCTCAAAATAGCATTTCTATTTTCAATAAAAATGATTATAATTTATTTATAAATTATAATCATTTTTTGTAAATACATGATAAAAAGAGTTAAATCGTTTCTATCCCGTGAACACTCGTTATAAACAGACTATTATGAAAAATACTTTTTGGCTGATGTTAGCATAATATGTTAAATTACTAATATTTTATAATATTAAAAAATATAATCCTTATATAAAAAACTTGATTTTATAATTCTATATATTATAATTTGTATTAATATAATTAATAATTTTTAAATTATGGCAATATTAAGTGTAGAAGTACCTGATAAAATAGCTAAAAAATTTACTCCATATAAAATTGTAAAATTAAGTGAGTTAAATATTGAGAATCAAATACTAAATATGGATTGAGAATGATGGGAAACAATAGTTGATTTTTGAAAATGAGTTAATGCAAAAGATGTTTTATCATTTTTAAAAAAGAAAAATGGTTAAAAAATGGCAAAAACAATTAGAAAAATTTTCTCATATATGATGATTAACAGATATTATTAAAGATTTAGTATTAAATAATTTATCAGAATATGATGTAATAAAATTATCATGATATAGAGACCTTTATAGGATAAGAAAATGAAAAATAAGAATAATATTTAGAAAAAATAGTACTGAAGTTGAGATTGTAAAAATTGATTGCAGATGAGATGTATACAAATGAATTTAGAAAAAACTCCCTTTTTTTATGATTAGGAGTTTTTTTGATTTTAATCTTCACTTTTCACTATTATTGAATATAATTCAGACCTAGATTATAAATTTAATAATAACATGATAAAAAGAGTTAAATCGTTTCTATCCCGTGAACAAGACAGATAAACAGACAATAATGAAAAATACATTTTGGATGGTATTAGCAGAGGGTATTTCTAAATGATGAGTATTTTTATAAATTCTCTTCTATATAATCTAATATATCTTTTGTATCTATAAATGCTTTTTCAATTTCTTCTATTAATTTATATTCATTTGAAACTAAAAATGCATTTATATGAATGAGATTTCTCATTTTTCTAAAATAATCAATTTTTTTAATTATTTTTTTGTCTATTAATTTTTTATCATTTAATCAATTAATTAAACTATGAAAATTTATAGAATCATTTAATTTTATATCCTTTGAAATAAGTTTACAGATATATAAATCATCTGTTTCTTCTATTTTTTGTAATTTTTTATACTCTAAAAGCTCTAAGTATTTTCTTTTAGATTTTTCATCCAGTAGCTTATTATTAACATAATAATAAATTACTGCCTCAATAATTGATCACAAATAAATAAAAATCGTATGGGATTTAATCTCCTTTAATTCTTCAGTATAATTATTTTTCTTTATTTCTTCAAAATATATGTATGATACATAAGCAGAATATAAGTATAAAGTATTACTTAATTTAGAATCACTAATAAATATATATCTATTATTAGCTAAAAAAATATTTCTATAATACTCTAACTCTTTTTCTTTCATGCTTCTCTTTTTACAAAAAATAATTCCTTTATTGCTTTATCTGCTCTATCGTATGCTTCTTGTAATTTTTTATCTCTTTTGATTTGCATAAGTTTTTTATTAAAATATAACATTATAAGTATATATAATTATTTTATTATTCAAATTTATATATAAATTGATTATATTAATAAAATAATTTTTTGCAAATCTTTTATATACTTTTTATACTCTAAATTTAATAATAACTTTTTCTATATTTTATCACTTTACTTCACTTTTCTCATTTTTTGAATATAATCGGCTTAGATTAATTTATACATAACACGATCTATGATAAAAAGAGTTAAATCGTTTCTATTTGAGAACAAGACAGAAAGCTAAAGCATTTAAGTTGATAACAAAACAATTTCATAATTAATACTTTTAAAATACATAGTAAAATATGTATTTTTTCTTTACTTTAAGCAAAAATATGTATAATAAAAATGTATTTTATAAATAAAAATAGATAATGAAAAAAACTATTATTGTTACATGATGAGCATGATTTATTTGAAGTAACTTTTTGAATAAATTTGTAGTAAGGTTTACTGATATACATTGGGTAAATATAGATGCATTGACTTATGCTGGTAAGCTAGAAAACATATCAAATGAAGTGGCAAATTCTACTAATTATTCATTTGAAAAAGTGGATATTAGAGATAGAGATGCACTTAGAGAAATATATAAAAAATACTCTCCGACTGATATTATCCACTTTGCAGCAGAATCTCATGTAGATAATAGTATAAAAAATCCTACTATTTTCACTGAAACAAATGTAATAGGAACGCAAAATTTACTTGATATGCACTTGGAATTTAAACTAAATAGATTTCATCATATATCTACTGATGAAGTATATGGTGATTTACCTAACGGATGATTTTTCACTGAAACAACTCCTCTAAATCCTAGTAGTCCGTATTCTTGTAGTAAAGCTAGTAGTGATTTCTATGTAAAAGCATATGGTAGAACTTTTTGAATAGATTATACTATAACTAGATGTAGTAACAATTATGGACCAAATCAAGATAATGAAAAACTGATTCCTCATTTCATAGAATTATTACAAGCTGACAAAAAAGTAACAGTTTATGGTGATGGTAGTAATATCCGTGATTGGTTATATGTAGAAGACCATTGCGATGCTATATGGGAAGTATTTACGAAATCAGAATCTAAATGAATATACAATATAGGAGGAAATAATGAGTATACAAATCTAGAAATAACTAAACTCATATTAAAAGAGATGTGAAAAGATGAAAGTTATATAGGTTTTGTAGATGATAGAAAATGACACGATGTGAGATATGCAATAGATGCAAGTAAGATAAAAAATGATATAAGTTGGGAGCCAAAAATCAAGTTTGAGAAAGGGATAGTTATGACGATTAAGTATTATTTGGGGAAATAATATTTTTAAAACTCTATCTTGAATCCTCCGCTAAAGACGGGATAAACTTTCTCTAATTTTAGAGAAAGGGGCTACAAGTGAGCCTCCCTCTCTTGATTGAGAGAGGAATTTATGCCCGAAGGGAGGTATCCAGTGGACGAGGGAGAGTATAGAAAATAATGAATATAAGATATAATAAAAAAAATATGAAATGAATAATTTTAGCTGGATGAAGTGGTACTAGATTGTATCCAGTTACTCAAGCTATAAGCAAACAATTGATGCCTATATATGATAAACCGATGATTTATTATCCTTTATCAACATTATTAATGGCAGGTATAAAAGAAGTATTAATAATCACTACTCCTGAAGATAGTGAAAGTTTCAAGAGATTATTATGAGATGGTAGCAAATGGTGAATCACTCTAGAATATGCAGTACAACCAAGCCCAGATGGATTGGCTCAAGCATTTGTTATAGGTGAAGATTTCGTGTGAAACGATGATGTGTGTTTGGTACTGGGTGACAATTTGTTCTACTGACATGGATTATCTACATTATTAAAAAATTGTGTATCTATAGTAGAAAAAGAGAAAAAATCTATAGTATTCTGATATGAAGTAAGTGATCCAGAGAGATATTGAGTAGTAGAATTTGATGTAAATAAAAATGCTATATCTATAGAAGAAAAACCTGAAAATCCAAAAAGTAATTTTGCAGTAGTATGATTGTATTTCTATACAAATGAAGTAATAAATATAGCAAAAAATGTAAAACCAAGTCATAGATGAGAACTAGAAATAACAAGTGTAAATGAAGAATTTTTATCTAAATGAAAATTGAAAGTAGAACTAATGAATAGATGATATGCTTGGCTAGATACAGGTACTCATGAAAGTATGTTAGAAGCAAGTAATTTCATAGAAATAATAGAAAAAAGACAAGGTTTAAAAATAGCTTGTCCTGAAGAAATAGTATGGAAAAATGGATATATCTCAGATGAAAAATTGGAAGAATTAGCACAACCATTGAAAAAAAATAATTATTGAAAATATTTGTTGAGGTTGATTAATAAATAATCCACCCAAGCTACAGCCCCCCCTAGCCCCCTACTTAGTAAGGAGGGGGGGCTCAAATTAAGATAAACACAATACAAAAACTCTATCCTGAATCCTTTCTCTAATTTTAGAGAAAGGGGCTGCAAATTTAAATTATGTAATTTATTATGAGCCTCCCTCTCTTGATTAAGAGAGGGAATTCAAGGGAGAGTCTTATAAATTATATTAAAAAAAAATTAAAATGTTTAAATTTACAAGTACTAAAATAGCTGATGTAATAGTGGTAGAACCTCAAGTTTTTTGAGATGATAGAGGTTTTTTTATGGAAACTTATAGTAAAAAAGAATTTGAAAATGCTTGAATAGATGTAGAATTTGTACAGGATAATCATAGTAAATCAAAAAAATGAGTATTTAGATGATTTCATTTTCAGACTCAAAATACACAATCGAAACTTGTAAGAGTAGTAAGTGGTAGTGTATTAGATTTCGCTATAGATTTGAGAAAAGATTCAGTTACATATTGAGAATATATAGTAGAAGAATTATCAGCATCAAATAAAAAACAACTTTTTGTACCACAGTGATTTGCTCACTGATTCTTGACTCTAGAAGATAATACAGAATTTGTATACAAATGTGATGATTATTATAGTCCAGAATTTGACGGATGAATAATATATAGTGACCCTAGATTGAACATAGATTTTGAAGCTATAAAGAAAAAATATGATATAAGTGAATTATCATTTTCAGAAAAAGATAAAAATCATCCTAGTATAGATGAATTTTTTAGTAATAATCCGTTTTAAAAGAAATAATCCACTCTAAATTCTCCCGCTAAAGCGGGGGAGGCTACAGATTAGTCCAATTATTCTAATCCCTCCCCTTCCACTGCGTTTCAGGTACTCCCTTTGAAAAAGGGAGAAATTTAAGGAAAAAAGTAACAGACCACCCCCTAGCCCCCTCCTTACTAAGGAGGGGGAAGCTACAATAAATAAAAAAATAATATTATGAAAACAATTTTGATTACTGGTGCTAATGGTATGTTGGCAAATGATTTTGCTAAATTGTATAGTGATAAATATAATCTAATATTTACAGATTATAAAGAACTAGATATTACTGATATAGAAGCTATAGATAAAAATGTAGCAGAAATGAAGCCTGATATGATTATAAACTTCGCTGCATATACAGCTGTAGATGATGCAGAAGATATATGAGCAAAAATAAACTATGATGTAAATACTATGTGAGTATACAATCTAGCTAAAATATCTAATAAATATAATATAGATTTTTTCACTATTTCTAGTGACTATGTATTCCATGGAGACAGCGAAAAATGATACAATGAAAATGATAAAACAAATCCAATAAATCAATATGGTATGGCTAAATACTTATGAGAAAAATTGGCATTACAAGAAAATAAAAACACGATAATTATTAGAACAAGTTGGTTATATGGAGGATCAAAAGATTATAAAAACTTCGTAAATACAATGATAAGTTTATGAACTAGACTAGATAGTTTAAAAGTAATAAATGATCAATTGGGTAATCCTACGAATGCTAAGGATTTGAGTGAAGCTATATGAAAAGTAATAGAAAATATAGAAAAATACAGATGAAGAATATTACACTTTTCGAATAATACAGAAGCAAACGGTATATCATGGTATGATTTCGCAACAGAGATATTTAATCAAACAGGTATAGAGGTACAATGCAATCCATGTACTACTGCAGACTTCCCTACAAAAGCAAAAAGACCAGCTTTCAGTAAACTGATAAATAATAGTGATATTGTTTTGAGAGATTGGAAAGAAGGGGTGAGGGATTATTTAGCTAGTTTAAATTAATATAATGAAACAAAAAATAGCGAAATTGAAGCATTGACTTAAGAATAACAAGACCATAGTCGGAAATATATTTTCTCTCGGTACTTTGCAGATATTTAATTATATCATACCTCTTATTACACTCCCATATGTACTGAGAATATTATGACCAGAGAAATTTTGAGTAGTAGCTTTTATGTGAGCATTTGTATGATATTTCTTGATAATTGTGAATTATTGATTTAGTTTGACTACAACTAGAGATATATCTATACATAGAGAGGATAATAAAAAAATATCTGAAATATTCTGGAATGTAATAAGTATCAAACTTATATTATCTATACTATCTTTTATATTCTCTCTGATAATAGTATTTAGTTTTGAAATATTTTCTAATGAATACTTGGTATTTTTATTTAGTTTTATCATGATATTTGGAGATGTATTCTTCCCTATATGGATGTTCCAATGAATGGAAAAGATGAAATATATCACTATCATAAATGTAATAGTTAAGAGTCTATTCTTACTCCCTATATTCATTTTCGTAAAAACTATAGATGATTATTACTTAGTCCCACTAATATCTTCACTATCATTCATTACTACTGGTATCATAGCATTTATCATGGCTATTAGAGTATTTCGTATACAGTTTGTAGCACCAAGTGTAGAAGTTATGAAGTATCAGTTAGTAGAGTGATGGCATGTGTTTGTATCTACTTTATTCATTAGTCTATATACTACTTCTACTACATTTATACTATGATTGTTTACTAATAATACTGTTGTATGATATTATTCTAGTGCTGAGAAGGTAGTGAAAGCATTTCAATGATTAGTATGAATAATATCACAAGCAGCTTACCCTAATGTAGCTCAAAAATTAAAATGATCAAAAGATAAAACTATTGAATTTCTACAAAAAATTACTATTATTATTTGAGGAATTACATTTATAATGTCAATAACTTTGTTTATAGGTTCTGAATTAATAGTAAATTTACTATTTTGAAAAGAGTTTTTAAACAGTGTAGCAATATTAAAAATATTATCATTTATGCCATTTATAATCTGATTAGCTAGTATATTTATAAATCTTACTATGTTAAATTTTTGATATAAAAAAGAAGTTTCAAAAATATATATTAAATATGCTATAATAAGTATTTTCATTTCAATACCACTTACATTATTGTATAATTGAGTTTGAATGGCAATTTCTGTTTTATTAACTGAGATATTTATAACCTTAGATGTATTTTTTTTCTTAAAGAAAAAATGAATTAATTTAATATATAACAAATAACAAATGACAAATATACCAAAAATAATTGCTCTATATTTACCACAATTTCATGAGATACCTGAAAATAACGAATGGTGGTGAAAATGATTTACAGAATGGGTAACTGTTAAAAATGCAAAAAAATTATTTAGTAAACATAATCAGCCAAGAGTACCTTACTGAGATAATTATTATGATTTATCTAATATTCAAACACTAAAAAATCAAGCAGATTTAATGAATAAATATTGAGTAGATTGATTATGTTTCTATCATTATTGGTTTAAATGAAAACAAGTATTAGAAAAGCCTGCTGAAATGTTATTGGAAAATAAAGATATAAAAATGAATTTTTGTTTTTCATGGGCGAATGAAACATGGAAAAGAACATGGTATTGATATAATAAAGAAATATTATTAGATCAAGAATACTGAGAAGCAAAAGATTGGGAGAATCATTTTAATTATCTATTAAATTTTTTTAAAGATGAAAGATACATAAAAGTTGATAATTCACCAGTCTTAGTTATATATCGCACATATGATATTGATAAATTTGAAGATATGATGACTTTATTTAAAAATAAAGCTATTGAAAATTGATTTAATTGAATTCACATAATTGAAACATTAACATTAAAACAAAAAAAGATAAAAAGTAAATTATCAAATTGATGTTTTTTTTATGAGCCTTGATATAATTTATTATGACTAAATAATTTTAAATCATTAAAAAGAAAAATTATATATGAAATAAAAAAATATATACAAAAAAATATTCATAAAAATAATTTGTTATTAAATATATATGATTATATATCATTTTCTAAAGAAATTTTAAAAAGAAATCTTACAAATATAACAATAACAAAAGAACAGAAAATAAACTTATGATACTTTGTTAATTTTGATGATTCACCTAGAAGAAAAGAATTATGAATAATATTTAAAAATTCAACTCCTAATATATTCAAACATTACTTAATAAAAATAATAGAAAAAAGTATTAAAATAGAATCAGATTTTATATTTATAACAGCATGGAATGAATGGGCAGAATGAGCATATTTAGAAGCAGATACAATTAATTGATATTGATATCTAGAAAAAATAATTGAGGCAAAAAATGATATTATAATAAAAGCAAATAATATTTAATTATTTGCTTTTATTATAATTTTTTAACTATTTCTTTTAATATATCCTCTTTATAAAACTTCTTAGAAGATAACAAACAATTTTCTCTAAAATATTCATAGTTAGAAAATAAATTATTAATATTATTAATAACTTCATTTGATTGAAATTTTTCATAGACAATTCAATTATAATTATTTAATATAAATTCTCATCAGCCTTGTAAAGAACATAATACAGGTACTCAACAAGTTATTGCTTCTATTGTAACTAATGGTCATGTTTCACTATATGATGGCATAAATAATATTTTTGACTTATTATATATATGTAATAATTCATTATGTGAAATATTAGTATAATAATTAACATTATCAAAAGAATTGATAAGATTTTTATCTATCTTTTTTCAAATTACTGTAAAATTAAGTTTTGGAGACAATTTAATTAATTCAATTAAATCATGAAATCATTTTGCTCTAGTTCATCTTCATATAAATAATATATCTATAATTTTAGGTACATCTTTTATGTAATACATTTTTTTAGGATCTACAAATTGAGGTATAGTATATATTTTTCATTTGTAGTTCTTTAAATCTTTATGAAGAATTGATGTTATTGTATTTCTAGGAGATATAATAATATTTGATTTTTTTAGTGAATTTATTTCTATAAACTTACAAATATTAAATAAAACATATAAAATTATTTTTAACAATACATTTTTATTATATAAATTTTGAATATTTTTAATTTGTAAATAAAAAAGTGCATGAACAAATACTGTATAATTTTTATTATGATTGCTTGAAAAAAATAAAGAAAAAGTAGATGTGAAAATTATTTTTCATTTAAGAATTCATTTTTTTTTATTATATAAATACAAAAATGGATAATACAAAATTTCTCTTATATAAGGAAATTTAACTATAATAAAGTGTATTTTTCTTGAAAATGATATATTCTCTCAACAAATTATTTTTAGATTTATATTTTCATCTTTTAAATATATAATTAATTCTGAATTAAATATGCTTGCTCATCAATGACTATATGTATTATATTGTTCATCATAAATAGTAATATCCATTTTTTTTATTTAAATAATATTAAAAAATTATTAAATTATTTATTATATTTATATATAACAAATACCTCTCAATTGTAAATAGGATTTCAAAAAATATTATTAAATTTCTCATTTAATTCTTTTCATCAATAAATTTGATTTACTATAAATTTACATCAAATTAATGCATCATAATAATATAAAAATTTATTTTTATCATCTAAAGAATTAATTCTACTATCCCATTTTTTAATAATTCATGAATAATATGGAAATTCTCTAGAATTTGTATAAGTACAATTTGATTGCTTTATTTCATTATATATAGAATTTTCTTTTAATTTCTCAAAATCATTTGTAAATGATTTTTTAACACTAAACAATGGATTATGATCATAACTATATATATATTGCATATTGTTATTTACATTAAAAATTACATAATTATATGTTAGTATGGTTGTTGATAAAAAAATTATAACTAATGTATAATACTTATTTTTAATAAATTCAAAAAAAGATGGAATTATTAAAATAAATATAATTATATTAAAATAAAATCAATATCTATATATATTAGTTGCAAATCTTAAATATACACTACAAAATAATAATAACATTACAATATTCCAAACATTTAAACTTCATATTATTTTTGTATTTTTATATTTTGAAATTGAAAAAAGAATTAATATAAATAGAAAGAAATAAGACCAATCAAATTTTCAATACTCATGGTCATTTGTTAATAAATTATCTGTCTTAAAAATACTAAAATATTGAGTAATTCAATTAATATTTCTGTTTTCTATTTGGTATACTATATTTCTCAATCTTTTACTATCTTTATCTAATAATTCGCTAACTATATTTTCAGAATTACTATCAATATCTAAAGAGTGTTGTATTCATACATTATGATTAACATATGAAATAGTTTTAGTTGGTATAATTCAAGTACCTTCATTAAAGTAAAAAAATAAAAAAGGCGAAACTAACAATAATCAAAATAATATTAACTTAAATAATTGTTTTAATTTTAATAAATATATTAATATTAAAAATATAAAGAATATAAAAAAAATTGATGTTAATTTAATATTTACAATAACTACACACAACAAAGTAATAATAAAAAATATATATCACTTAAAGTTATATTTTTTATTATTAATCAATAATGAAAATATCAATAATATTAAAAAAAATAATACACTTTCTATCAATCTATGAGATATTATCCAATAATTAATAGGAGCTAATGAGAATAAAAAAGTAATATATAATGATTTTAAACTGTTAAGAGTAATTTTTTTTGAAATAATATAAACAAGAATAACCGATAATAATGTAAAAAATATTCATATAAAACTTATAGATTGTCATCCAGATAATCATGTTAATAATGCAAAATTACTGACTATTACATAAAAATATATTACATCTCATATTTTTGGAACAGACTCTATATCATCCATATAAAAATCTGAAAATCACATGTAATTTTTCATTGAGACATTACCTGTTTTTATTATATTATCAATGATAGATGTATGATATACTCAATCAGAAAAAATATATATATTTGATACTAAATAAATTCAAATAATTAAAACAAACAATAATATAACTATAAATATATATTTATGTATTTTTTTCATTTTTATTAATTATTTTTAATATTTAAAATTAAATTAACAATTTTATCCATATTTCAAATCACTGAAAAATAAATATTTTCATCTCACTCCTTAAACAACTCCCTATTAGCTTCATTATCTGCTAATATAGTAGGAATACCACATGATAAAAATTGAAAACTTTTTCATGCAATTACTCTTTTTGCTTTTCATATATCACTAAAATGTCATCATATGCATAAATGTGATTTATTTATATATTCTGGTAGTTTATTATAATCTAGCCATTCAATGAATTGTATATTTTTATACTCATATTTATTAATTCAAAGTTTTCTTAAAATTGGTCATACTAATACAAATTCTATATCATCATGATTTTCTAATTTTTTAGCTACATTCAAAATAAAATCTACTCATTGTATTGGTTGAACATTTCAATACCAAAAAATAGTAAACTTATTAAACTTTTTCACATCTAATGGCTTAAATAATTCTTCATTGCATCATACATATAAATATCATCATTTTGATTCACTTAATCATAACTCTTTTATAAAAAAATTCAAATGAGAATTTGTATCTAATAAAACTAAATCAGACAAATTAATTAAAATTTTATCATATAGTTTTAAAAATCTTCATACAAGTCAATATGCTTTTATTATTCATCTATCAAAGCAAACAGTATCCCAAATCGAGATAAAATGATCAAATATGATTTTTTTTCTAAATATTTTAGAAATAATCCAAATAAAAGGTAATATTTCAAATCATCTAAAATGTACAAATACTACATCATAATTTTTTACTTCTTTTATAAGCTTAAATAATGATAGAAAATATCTTAAAAAATAATTTTTTGGATAATAATTTATAATATAATAATTTATATTTAAACTATCGAATAGATTGTGTATAGATTCTGTTCTAGTATAATTTTTATTATAAATAGAAAAACTTAAAATTTTAGAATTAGAATCTAATCAAATTTTTTTTAAATTATCTATCAATAATTTTTTATTTAATTCTATAATATTTATCATTATATTTTAGTATTATATATTATTAATAATTAGTATTTATTTTTGTAATCTCTTCGATAAATCATACACAAATCCAGGAGTCGCATCTCCCTCCAAAAAACTTGGAAATGTAGTGGCAAAAACTAATATATTTTTCATTGTAATTTTGTTTATTTTGTAGCTGTTCGCTCCCTAATATTAGGGAGGGTTAGGGTGGGTTATGTAGCTATTCCCCCACCTTACCTCTAAAGACGGGACACGTACTAAGGAGAGCCTGTCAAGTCTTTCCAGCTTAGCTGGACGCAGTAGCTGGAGGGTTAGTGGGTGGTCTGTAGCTATAATATGTTTTTAATTCAAAAATCAAAATAGCCACAAAGGAATAGTATGTTCATTCTCTGAAATAATAATATCATCCTTTATAATATATGTATCTTTTGAATACTTTTTGCTTTGTTTATTTTTTCATCATATTTCAAATAAGAATGTTTTTTTATTACTAGTAATTTTGAAATCTTGCTTACTAGGTAGAGATATATCTATATTATCCATTTTTTTTATTTCACTTACAAAAAATGCTTCTCTTATAATTCATTTATCATTTTCTAGATTATACACATAGTATTTATTGGTATCGCATAAAAAAATCTTGTATTCTTTTCTGACTTTTTCAGAAATTTTATCTCATTTTTGTACTAGATTAATGGTTCATATTTTTGATAACATATAAATAACATTATCAACCAAATTTTTATCTACTCAAATTTTTTTACTTAAATGATTTATACTTAATTCAGAAGGTGTTGAATTTGCTACAAAAAATAATAACTTACTTAATTTATCTAAACTATGTGTTTGAAAATTTTTAATATATGCTAGATCTTCCAATATTACTCTGTTCAATGTTTTTAATAACTTATTTGCAAATGAATTAAAATTTAAATCCAATCCAAATGGATATGCTCACATTTTTAAATATTCTGCAAAATATACATCTTTTAATTTTAATGAGTAATCAATAGATATTTCACTATGATTGTTTATTATTTCATCAAATGTTATTCTAGATAATTCTATATTATATCTGAGTTTCAAATATTCTCTAAAACTTAAAGTATTTATTTTATAATCATAAACTCTTCTTCATAAATCAATTACTCAGTCATATAAAGCCATACTTGAAGAGCCTGAAAATATAATTTTCAACTGAGGAATAGAATCAATAATATTTTTTAATTCTTGTTTCCAATTACTATATTTGAATATCTCATCAATAAAAATAGTTTTTATAGTAAAATTTCTATAACAAAAAAATACAAATTCAAATAATCAATGAGATTTAATATATGCTGAATCTGCTGAAAAATAAAAAGAATTATCTTTCATTTCTAATCTCTTTTGTAATAATATAGTAGTTTTTCATACTCATCTCTCTCAAAATAGTCAAACTACATTATTATCCCAATCAATTTTATAATAATCGTCTCTATAATAATCTCTTACTTCAGTACTGATTATATTTTGTTCTACTTGCTTTAAAAGTATGTATGTATTTCTCATTGTGTTTCAAATAACTAATAATTTAATATAGTTGTGATTATAAACACAAATAGATATAAAGCAACTATTTTTTATATTATTTATCATAATCAATCACAAATCTTCATGTCCTGCGGACATCCTCATTAATGCTATTAATCACAGAAAGCTAAAGCATTCTGTTGATATGTAGGAAAATACATTTTTTCAACAGATGGCTTCAGCCATTTGTGTCTTAACTTAATAGTATATAAAGAGAGCCTGTCCAGTCTTTCCAGCTTAGCTGGACGCAGTAGCTGGAGAGTTAGGGGGTGGTGGTTCAGAATGACACAAAAAATTATTCATTATTCATTATTCATTATTCATTACTTCCCTATTCATTCATATACAAATCCTCTTTCTAATAAATCATCTTTGTTCCAGATATTTCTACCATCTATGATGATATTTCATTTCATAAGTGTAGCTATTTTGTCGAAATCTGCATTTCTGAATTCATCCCATTCTGTAAGTACTAGTAGTGCATCTGCTCATTTGAGTGCATCATAGTTTGTAAATGTAAGAGTGAGTTTGTCTTGGTTTTCAAATATTCTAGATACATTTTCCATAGCGACTGGGTCAAAAGCTTTGATTTTTGATACTCATAATCCTATAAGTCTCTCTATGATATCTAGGCTAGGAGCATCTCTGATATCATCTGTTTTTGGTTTGAATGCTAGTCACCAGATAGCTATAGTTTTTCATGATAAATCAGGAATCTTGTCTAGTAGCATATCTACTATTTTTACTTTTTGGATTTTGTTTACTTGTTCTGTTGCTTTTATGATTTTGAAATCATAGTTGAAATCTTTACCTGTTTCTATAAGGGCTTGTACATCTTTTGGGAAGCAACTACCACCATAACCTATACCAGCATGCAGGAATTTTGACCCGATTCTAGGATCTAGACCTATTCATTTACTGATATCTGATATATTTGCTCCTACTATTTCAGAGAAATTTGCTATTTCATTTATGAAGCTGATTTTGGTTGCTAGAAATGCATTTGCTGCGTATTTGATTATCTCACTAGATTTCAAGTCTGTAAATACTAGAGGTTTGTCAGCTCTGATAAATGATTTATAGATGTCATTCATCACTTTTTTGGCTTGTTCACTCTCTACTCCACACACTATTCTATCTGGAGTCATGAAGTCTTTGACTGCTGCTCATTCTTTTAGAAATTCTGGATTGCTTACTACATCGAAGCCCCCCTCTAAATCTCCCCCTAGCAGGGGAGAATTTCTCTTTTCTAATTCTTGTTTTATGATATTTTTACACATCTCTCCTGTACCTACTGGAACTGTAGATTTGTTTATGAATACTTTGTAATCATCCATATGTTTACCTACTGTCTCTGCTACTATTTTTACAAATCTCAAATCTGCTCTATGGTTTTCATCTGGTGGTGTACCAACAGCCGAAAAAATAGCAGTAGCGAAATCTATACCTGTTTTTGCATCTGTAGAAAATAGCAGTCTGCCTTCTTTGTAGTTTCTCTTCACTAGTTCTTCTAGTCCTGGTTCGTATATAGGGATAATCCCTTCTTTTAGTTTATCTATCTTGTTTTGATCTATATCTATACACATCACTTCGTGTCCTACTTCTGCCAAGCATGTACCTGTAACTAGTCATACATATCATGTACCAAAAATCGTAATTTTCATATTGTTTTGTTATGTTTTAAAGTGGAATATGTTTTCTAATCCCTCCCCCCTGCGGGGTACTCCCTTTTTTAAAAGGGAGAAAGATTTTGGAGTGGAATATGGTTTCTAATCCATCCCCCCCTGCGGGGTACTCCCTTTTTTAAAAGGGAGTACCCGTAGGGGGAGGATTTTTTTATATCTATATTCATCTATAATCTCTTATATCTCCCATGGAAAGTAAATATTGTATTTTTTATTATCCTGTTTTGATAATGTAACTATATTTCACTTTTGTGAATATTTGTTTTCAAAATAATCTAGTGCAGAAATCTTTTTAGCGCTATAGTTTAATTTTAGCTCATACGGTACTCAATCCAAAACAAAATCTATTTCTTTTTTATCTTGTGTTCTATAAAAGTTGATTTTTGAACTGTGATATGAGTTATTTATATAGTTGAAAAAACTATTTTCAAAACTATCACCATTTAGATTGTAATCATTTTCTATAAAGTTTCTGATACCGTTATCTATGAAAAAAACTTTTGGCATTTTTGTAAGCTCTCATCTCAAGTTTGTAGAAAATGGTTTTATTATTTTTATTACAAATGTATTTTCTAATAAAAAAATCCATTCATTAACAGTTATTGTACTGATTCAAATAGTATTTGCTATTTCGCTTATGTTGAACAATTTACCTGATTGATTTGCCAATACTTGTAAAAGTTTGTTGAATTTATCCAATTCTCTGATTTTTCATATATCTTTGATGTCTTTTTCTATATAGCTACTATATATTTGTTTTAAATATTCTTTTTTTATATCTATATCATTTGCTAGTACTATTTTTGGATAGCTTCAAAATCTAAAATATTGTTCAAAATAAAATTTTAGTTCCTCATTTATGATATTTAATTCAACCGGTTTTCATACAAAATTTACTAGATTTTCTTTGTGGTTAAATCTCAAGAATTCTCTGAAATTTAATGGGTAAATATCAAACTTGATAAGTCTGCCTACAAGTGAATCTTTGAGTTTTCATCTGATTTCTAGAGTACTAGATCATGAGATAATCAATTTTATATTTTTATAATTGTCATAGATGTATTTCAAAAATGAAGTAGGATTTTCTAAATATTGTACCTCATCTATAAAAATAGTTAATTTGTTGTTTTCATCCCATGAATGGTAGGATTTTATATAGTCTATGAATATATCAGGATTTTTATTTAATAAATCTAAATAATTTGGATTTTCTAAATCAAAAAACAATGAATTTTTAGAAAAGTAATTATCTTGAATATATTTCATCAAACTAGTTTTTCAAACTTGTCTGGCTCAATAAAAAAGTAATATATCTGAAGTACTTAAAAACTTTTCTATTTTATTTAATATATCTCTTTTAAACATTTTTTTTTATTATCTACTATAATAAATATTTAATATTTCATATACTATACTTTATAAAATATTACATATTTATTATAGTATACCATTATTTTATATATTTTCAAATAATTCTTTTAAATCAAGGTAATCGATCATATAATCCACCTCTACCTCTTTATCCCATTTTCTAACTCATAATCTGTTGCTCAATATTTGTTTATTTTTTGGTTGTAGATTATGTCGTCTTGTATCATTCTACTTTTGTGGATGAGGTCTCATATGATTCACATAGATGCTAGTGATACAAATATAGTCATAGATATACCTGATAATACCAGTGATTGTATCATACCAGATCACATATCTGTGAAATAGAAATAATACATAAATCTAAATATACCTATAGATCATACTAGTAAAAATGGTAGACTTAGCACCAAAAATATTTTTAGTGGTTCGTACATAGCGTAGATTCTGATCATATCTGCTGTGGATTTTTTGATGTGTTGCCAGATATTTTTGAAAAGTCTCGAATTTCTAGTAGGTGGATTTGTTTCCATAACTACATCTATTATTACTAGTCATTTTTTACCTGCTTGGATAATAGTGTCTAGTACATAACTAAATCTAGAAACTACATTTAGTCTGAGTAGTGATTCTCTAGAATACGCTCTAAATCCACTAACTGAATCTGTTACTTTTGTTTCAGACAAGTATCTAACTAATGCACTTCATATAAATTGAAGTAGTTTTTTGAGTGGTGAAAAGTGTTTGATTTTGGCTGTTTGTCTGTTTCAGATAACTATATCTGCTTTTCTATCTATAATAGGTTTTACCAAATCTGCTATATATTTACCTGGGTACTGATTGTCTCAGTCTGTATTTACTACTATATCTGCTCAGTGTTTCAGTGCATTTTCTATACCAGTTTTGAAAGCATATCACAAACCTTTGTTTCATATGTATGAAACAATATGATTTACTCACAATTCTCTAGCTACTCTTACTGTATCATCAGTAGAACCATCATCTATAATCTGTGTTTCTATCACATTTATCCCCTCTATTTGTTTTGGTAATTCATTTAACACCATTGGCAAGGTTTTTTCCTCGTTGTAACATGGTATTTGAATAATTAGTTTCATTTTTTTTGCATAATAATATAAAATAATTGGCTTGTTTTTAGTTTTTTTAGACTCTCCCTTGTATTCCCTCTCTTAATCAAGAGAGGGAGGCTGCAATTTTTTCTATTTCGTCTTTAAACATTAGACTCTCCCTTGTATTCCCTCTCTTAATCAAGAGAGGGAATTCAAGGGTGGATTATGCCCCATCCTCCTCCTCTTCCAATATACTAATCCCGACCAAAAATATCAGTAGTCCAGCAATTAGGCTGATGATATATGAAAGTACTCATAAATCAAGTGTTTCTCACATGATAATCAGGGCTCATAGTACAGATAAAACTGAGTTTATAACTATGTTTTTGTATAGTCATTGGTAAGATTTCACTTTTCTCTGGTATGTTTTATCGAAGTCTTCTCTGAATGTAGTGAGTACTCAGCTAACTACTACTATTCATAAAAAATTTGAATTTATGAGAGTGTAGAGGCTATCTCACATAAAAATTATTTTTATCTGGTAGAGCAATATAAATACTAGGTAAGCTATAAGTACTGTCGGGAAAAAATAGTTTCTATTCATAAATAGATAATAATCTCCAAACGATACTTGTGATGCAGAATACGCTTTTTTCAGTTTGGCTAGGCTGTTTTTGACTACTGTGATTTTTTCAAAGCTAACAAAATACATCAAAATATCTTTTAGTATGAGTATCAGTAATCACAAAGTGATATAGACTGCGTATTTTTCCAAAACTCATATAGTATAATAGTATATAGTTATAGCTCACAATAATACATACATAAGTATAGTTGTGATTATCTTTTCTCTTATAGTTTGCTTAGTCATACTTTTTTGTTTTTAAAAAATGTAATATACACTAGGTTTGCAACTACCACTAATAAAGTAATAGCAAAAACTGACAATTCATTTATAGGTACTCATACTAGATTGAAATAAAAGCTCAATAATGGTACTACTGATATAGACAAAGCAAAGCTCAGAGCAAATCTCTCTAGAAAATCTATCTCAGAATCATCAAAAAAACTCAAAGTCAGTAAATATCCCGGTAAAAAAAGTATAAAAATAGAACCAAAAACTATTCTAAATATTTGTATAATAGTATGATTTTGGTACGGTAAAAATATCACAAGTGCAGTAAAAAGTGTGATAATAATAGTGAATGTGAGTAGGTTTTTGTGTTTCATGTGTGGTTTGTTAGAAATTAATTTTGACTCTGGTTTGAACCGCTCCCCTCGTACCTCGGGACTCCCCTTGATAAGGGGAGAAAGTTAGCATATCCTCTGGTTTGAACCCCTCCCCTCGTACCTCGGGACTCCCCTTGATAAGGGGAGAAAGTTGGCTAGGTAAATAATTGTTACAAGTAGGTTTTAATCATGTTTATTACTTTGTAGGTATTTTTTTTTATTTCATCATTTTTTATTCTAATTACTTTGTATCATATTTTTTTTAATAATCATTCTTTATATAAGTCCAATTTAAATATTTCATCTATATCATGTATACTTCAATCAATTTCCAGTATTATTTTATTTTCAACACAAATGAAATCTGGTATAATAAATCTATCTAATCAGCTATTTTCAGTATATAGATATAATGGTTTTTGTCTCAAAAATTTTACTCAAAGTTTTCCAGACTTTATAAATCACCAAAGTATTACTTCTGACTCTGTCATATTTTTTCTCAATTTTCTAGATGCCTCCAAAATTATTTCAGGTGTTTTCATTTTTTTATTAATTTTATATTTCATTCTTTTCCCGCTTAAGCTGGATACCCGCAGGGGGATGGGTTATTACTATAGTCTACTAATTCTTTTCCCGTTTAAGCTGGATACCCGCAGGGGGATGGGTTATTACTATAGTCTACTAATTCTTTTCCCGCTTAAGCTGGATACCCGCAGGGGGATACAGTTTTACTCCATCCTCATCACTCTCACACCATCTTTTTTATAGACCTCTTCAAAACATGTTCATCTGGTCCAATCTTCGTCGTCTTTTGATCATATCCGTATGTATAGTGGTTTGTTGTATTTTTGGTAGTCTTTTAGCATCTCGCACTTGGTTTTTCAGTCGTTGTCCCACCATCTGTCCCACTGGGATTTGTCCCATATGTTGTAGTTTGTAAATCATGGTGAGATGATTGACATATGAGTGTATCAAAACAACCATGGGCCATAGTGTTTGTCTGATGTCATCAGTAGAGAATCTGCTGGTAGAAGAGTGTCCAATTGCTTGATTGTAGCTAAATCAGTTTTTGAAATAAACGATTCTGAATATTCTCTGATATATGTGATATAATTATATGACTGTAGTCAAAAAAACAAAATAAAAATAAATAGATAAGTCTTTTTTTTGTATTGATAAAGATGTCACAATCAGTATGCAGCAATAAGTATGATAAATATGTCGAAAAAAATCAAAAATCTATTGTAAAAAAACAATCTAAATACCGTCCAAATCAATCAAACTAAAAATCATATAGTGATATAATCAAATTGTTTTTGTCTATATTTAAGATACAATCAATAGATACTTAATAATATAGCTAAAAAATCAAAAAACAAAAAGTCTTCTAAGCTAAAAAATGTACCACTAGTACCTGAAACCATGATAGTAGTAGTAAGAGGTTTGATAAGTCACCATATGAGTTCTTGGAAAAGTGGTATATACATGAGTAGTGATACAATTCATGCAAAAAGTACTGTGTATATAGTTTTGTAAGTGTTTTTGAAATATAGTTTGGCTTTTGCAAATACTATATTGATTTGTGGATTTGCTTTTTTCCCCTTTATACTGACTTTGTTTGTATGATTTTTACTAAATATTTGAATAATAAAACTCAATAAATAGTGAAGTACTACTATAATCAAAAAAAACAGTCAGCTAGGTCTATGAATGGTAAATAAACTGATGATAATCGGTATAGATAATATGTATTTTTTCTTTTCTAATATGTATAGAGAAGCTAATATGAATATGACTCACAATATTTGTTTGTAATAATTCATATAAAATGATTCATACTGGATGATAGATAAAAAATATAATATCATACCATGAAAGGCATATATTTTTCAGTATTTTTTAAGTAATAAATATATGTAAATACTTGTAATGATACTAAAACCAGCTAATCAAAATGTGAGTAAAAAATCTATATCAAATCAAGTAATATATAGTGTATTTCAAAGAATTCATAGAAATGGAGGATATGCATCTCTAGTCCGAACGGAAAAACTAGAAAAATCTATATATGGAAGTGTATTTATATAATCTAAAAACATAGCCCTATATAATCCAGGATCATATCACAATGGTATATCTGAATACAAGTATGGGTAAAACCTATAAAGTCACAAAAAAACAGCCAATAACAGTACTAGCATCAAAAAATAATTGTAGTATTTATCTCTCATATAGTGTTTTTAAAATGTCTAGGAGGGTAATTCCCATGCTTAATTCTCCAGATAAAGCGAAAATCCCCATAAGTCTAGGAATGATGTACTTTGGTTCTAATCCCTCCCCCTGCGGGTACTCCCTTTCCAGCTAAAGACTGGACGCAGTGGAAAAGGGAGAAAATTATTCTCCCGCTAAAGTGGAGTAGGAGGCAGTATTGGAATACTTTAGTACAAATAGTAATCGTGTGATAATACTATAAAAAAAGAGAAATACTTAAATTCCTCTTTTCTTAATATTAATTAGCGTTTACTTTCCAATATTTGTTGAACCAATTTTTCCACCATGCTTTACCATGATTTTTGTTACCATTAGCATATCCTTGACCATAACAAAATTTGTCCAATTTTTTAAGTTGTTTATTGATCCAAGATATTTCTCATTCTAAGTCCCAAACTAATTGTTGAGCTGCTTTTAATTGCAGTTTCAATTGTTTTTTGTTCCATTTTTTTGCATTGTCATATGCGTCTTTAGCAGCATCTAGAGCTACTTGTGCATTTGGTAGTGCAGCTTGTGCAGTAGCAAGTTCACCTTTTAGATCTGGAATATCGCTACATTGTTGTACATATACTTCATTTTTCTTTTTGTATTTACCATCATGGCTAGCAAACGCAGATATAGAAGTCATAGAAAACATAAACACTCCTAAAAGTATCGATGCTATTAATTTTGTTTTTTGCATAATAATACAAGATTAAAAATTAAATAAGAGTTTTGTGACTACTATAATTTAGTTAGATATATATAAAAAGCAAATCAAGTTTATTATTTTAGATTGACAAGCTTTACTGAACTGTTGTATAATATAATATAGTGATAATAGTTTGTCACTATTTATGAAATTTAGTCTATTTTTCTCTTGAAATCTATTTATTTCTAAACACTCCTCTTTTCGAAGTACTCTACTTGAAAATGGGAGAAAGTGTAGAATTTGGTAGATTTTTTCACATGTAATTATTTTTTATTTTTGAATTATTTATATTTTTTGTATAATTTGTATAACTTTTTATAAATAATTTAATATCATGATTACAGATTTATTGAAATATTTATACTTTTTCTTGCTAGCTGTTTTTGTATACTTATTTTTCTTGTGACTAGTATTTGCAAATGTATATTTGGATAACAATTTCATATATTTGTTTTCTTTACTGGTGATACCTGTAGTAGATATAGTAGTAGAACAAGCAAAGAAAAACTTGAAAATATTGCTATTTATAGCAGTTATTTTGTTTTGCTATACTTATCTATTCAACTTGACTTGAAATCAACAATTTATAGATATATCTCTCACTTTTTCATATATATTTTTGGTTACATGAGCTATCACTCAATATGCCTGATTTATAGTAGATGTAAAAAATAAAAAACTGAGTGCAAAAAAAACAAGTAATGTTAAGTGATTGGATGATTATTTCTATATATTGTATCTATCTATATGAGTATTGTTTTTGATTTGATTGTTTTTGGAGGCATTTAGATTTGTATTTAGTGATTATAGTTTTATAAAATTGGCTTGAGTATTTTTGGCTTTTACACTATTGTTTCTAGTCACTCAAAAAGTAAATGTAAATACAAAACTTGCTCTCAAAAAAACTGTATGAAAAGTCAATTCTCAAAATCTGACGAAATTGAGAAAATATTTAAATGATAATAAATTGTTCAAAGTACTTACAGGTCTAAATATCAGAAATGACATAGTTTTTTATATATTGTTTTTGTTTTTATCTATAGTATTTACCATATCATATATTTACAAGTTGAGTGATTTGATAATATTGACTTATGTATTTGTATTTATTTCTTATATTGCTTTCAAGTTGTATTGATTTAAATTGGATTGAGATATACACAAAAAAGCTATTAATAGTAATTGATTTTTGTTTGGTCTGATAGTATTTACGATTGCTTTTGTAGCTTCTGTTTACAAACTGGTAGAGTGATATTATCTAAATGATTTGAAAGATGTATCTATTTCTAGCTTTGCTTTGCTGTTTATGGTTTGATTTGTATATGTATTTGCTGATAGAAAAATAAAAAATGATTTGGAAAATCAAGAAGTACATATAAAAATACACAAGGTAGTAAAGAAAAAATCTTATCTAAATATAATACTTCCCTTGCTGACTTGAGTGATTTGATTCTTTTATTTTATAAATAATTATCCTACAAATATAGAAAAAATAGAAAATAAAAATGATATAGAGCTTTATAGTAGTGAAATGATAGATCCTGAAATGCGTAATGATATAATAGATGATGTAGATAGTATACTGGATGGCGAACAAAATCTACAAAATAACGAATCTGAAGTAATAGCTACACAAACTGGTGCTACAAACAAAGTAAAAATATGAGAATTGTATCAGTTTGAGAATTATTTATCGCTATATAATGAGTCTGATGATACTTTGAAATTGCAAGAATTTATGACTATGTTGTGATATTATTCTGGAGAAGTAAATGGTAAGTTTGATGGAAATACTAGAGAAGCTTTGAGAAATATACTGATGTATGAATGTCACTGGCCGACTAGTACGAAATGAGTGCTTTGAGATAATGCTGCAGATTGTATAGAAGGTTTGGAGGTGGAGAGGTAGTAGTTTTAACCCATCGGCTTTCAGCCACTTCCCTTGAAAAGGGAAGAAAATGTTAATGGAATGTGTACTAAGGTTTTAACCCATCGGCTTTCAGCCACTTCCCTTGAAAAGGGAAGAAAGTGTTAATGGAATGTGTACTAAGGTTTTAACCCATCGGCTTTCAGCCACTTCCCTTGAAAAGGGAAGAAAGTGTTAATGGAATGTGTACTAAGGTTTTAACCCATCGGCTTTCAGCCACTTCCCTTGA
>JAQTXG010000004.1:32437-112375 GCA_028688895.1 Candidatus Altimarinota bacterium
GTACTAAGGTTTTAACCCATCGGCTTTCAGCCACTTCCCTTGAAAAGGGAAGAAAGTGTTAATGGAATGTGTACTAAGGTTTTAACCCATCGGCTTTCAGCCACTTCCCTTGAAAAGGGAAGAAAGTTTTAATGGAATCACTAAAAAAATTACAAATTACTTACCCTTTTCGCCCTTCTGAGTAAACCTACGGAGAACGGGTAGTCAAAGAGGTAGGAGTCTACAAGAGAAAAAAGAATAATATTTATTTTAAAATAACAAATGAAAAAAAATGTGTATATAAAATGATGAGAAAAAGCTGGTGTTTGATTTCTGGCTTTTTCTTTGATGGAATTGATTGTACTGGTATTTATCTCGGGATTGATATGTAGTATGGTTTATTCTAGTTTTTTGGTATACTCAAAAAATAATAGGGATGCGACTAGGAAAAGTGATTTGACTTATATATGACAGTGACTAGATAGTTATTTGATAAAAAATGATATATTACCTGAAAATAATTCTGGTATAGATATATTGGCAAGGTGAAATGTAGTAAATAGGCAATGATTTGTAAATAGTGATGTATTGCAAAGTATATGAATAAGTGAAAAATTGATTGATCCAGATAGAAATGTGAGTTATACTTATGTAACAGATATGGATAATAAAAAATATCAATTGGTGACTCTATTAGAAAACAACTGGTTTGAAAGTGATAATGTAAACTTTGCCAAGAGATTGCCATATACTCTATGAAGTGAGTTGTGAGTATTTTTGGATATAAATGATAATACGCCTCTACAAGAAAATAGTGATGAAGACATAGAATTGGAGCACAAAGTTTATGAGGACTATATAGTATATATGAATACTGATAAATATGTAACTGGAAAAGATATATGACTAGAGATGTGATATAGAATAAACCCAATAGCTACTTGTTTACATATTCTCAAAAATGGTAATGCTCATGGTGATTGAGTGTATACTATAAATCCTGATCAAATAGATAGTTTTGATGTATACTGTGATATGACTACTGATGGTGGAGGTTGGACACTGTTTTATGCTAATAATGGTATAGAAGATTCTCCTACACAGGAAAGTTATGTAGAGATGAGAAACAATTTAGATGATGGTGAAGAGTATGAATTGACTGATTACAGTACTGGTACCCTAGCTGGTCTCTTGGATTATAATTATTTCACTGATAATGGTGCAAAAGAAGTGCTGATGAAAAATCATGCATTGGCAGATGAAGAAAAATGGTGAAAGGTGTTTTTTGACTCAGCTGAAACACTAAACTGGGCTTTGTGAGATCAAGTATTATGAAGTGGTATAGATAAATGTATAGATTTACCTGAATGAGCTAGTTGGTGAGTGACTAGTGATACTTGAAATGATGATTATAGTGATTTGACTCAGATGATGGCTCATGGTTGAACTAGTTGGTGAATATCACACGCGAATTATGATTGTAATGATTATGAAGCTACAAGTATATTACCACACTTATCATTTTATGGAGCAAATAATAATACTACTGATAATAGAGCTAGAAGTAATACTTTGATTTGATGAAGTTGGTGATGAGAAAATGAGTATAGGTATTTCGTGAGATAGTATTTACATTTAAAAGTTTTAGTATATAATACATTTACTAAAACTTTTTTATTTGGGAGGATATGATGGATGAGATAAATTGGAGTTTTTTGCTGGGTATGGTGATTGTGATTTTTGTTGTATCATATTGGAAAGAAAAGGATTTAGTCACCGGAACTATGAGAGGAGCATTTATATCAGTTGTTGCAATGGCAATTATGTTGTCTGTGCAAATATTTGTGTAAATGCTGTTAAAAAAAGAACGATTTGGTTAAATCGTTCTTTTACTTTATCATTAATTTTATACTTCAGATATAAAATCTATAAAATTTATTATTTCAAAATTGTTATTTTCTTCTATGGTTACTTTTTTATCAAAATAAACTAAAATGTTTTTTTGTTTATTATCTGAAAATACACTTATTTCCCTTTTCAAATTGTCACTATTTAACTCATAACATACTTGTATATTTGTCTCTATTTCTGGTATATAAAAATCTATCTCACCTCAATTTTTCTTGAAATAAACTTTTTCATATTTTTTAATTAGTTCAATAAAAACCATATTTTCAAATGATTGTCATATATTTTCTTTGTGTCAAAGTATTTTATTGAATCACATATTGTACAAAAAAGGTTTTTTTGCAGCTTTTGGATTGTAATAATTTTCTATTTCATAAACATAAAATATATTCTTTATGTATTCATAATATTCATATAATGTCGTTTTTCAAACCTTTATATTTAGTGATTTTAATTCATTGTAAATTTTACTAATATTGAGTGTTTTTGTAAACGAATTAGTAATACTTTTCAATATATATTTAAGTGAATATTCATTATCTATTTTGTATCTTTCTATTAAATCTTTATATATAAGTACATCTAAATATGTCTTCAAATTATCTATTTTAAATAGATTATTAGTAGATAACAATATTTCAGGAAATGATCAATATTCTAGTATGTCATTGAATGTATTTTTTACCTTTGCTAATTCTTGTGTAGCATAATATTTTTT
Source organism: Candidatus Altimarinota bacterium (assembly GCA_028688895.1). Taxonomy (GTDB): domain Bacteria; phylum Patescibacteriota; class Gracilibacteria; order BD1-5; family UBA6164; genus UBA6164. The sequence continues at coordinate 35,043 of JAQTXG010000004.1, forward strand.
GAACTCTATATTTTTAAATCTCAATGCTTCTTTAAAAGTGAGAGGAAAAACTTTGTATTCAAATACTCTTCATCTGAAATGTGTACTCAGCTCTGATGATAATAGCTTTGAATTACTTCCACTTAAAAATATCTTGTATCATAGGTTGTATAATGATAGTACAAACTCTTTGAAGTTTTGTATATCTTGTATCTCATCAAAGACAAAAAATGGTTCCAAATCTGGATATATTTCTTTGAAATCAAGCAATAATATTTTATAATCTATTATTTCTCATGTATTTAATGAAAAATCTATAAATACAACTTGTTCAAGTTTTATTTTATTTAATAGTATTAATTCTTTTATAAAATCAATCATTAAAAAAGTTTTTCAAACCCTTCTAGGTCATATAAAACTAACTATTTTATTTAAAACTAATAAATCATCATAAAAAATATAATCTCTTTTAATTGTATTTATATCTTTTATCAATACCTGATTATCTAATATTAATTGTTTAAACATACTTGTATGTAAGTATAAAATATAATATAATGTATCTATATATAAGTATATATTAAAATAATTATAATGCAAATATATAAAAATAATTGTTTTTTGATAAGCTAAAAAGAACGATTTAATTAAATCGTTCTTTTACTTTATATACTCTATTATCATATCTATCAAAAAGTTTACTTTTTCATTGTTTGCGTATTTTGGATTTTTTGATTCTTTGAATTTGATTAGATTTTTTTTCAGTTTTTGTTTTTTGGCTTTTGTGTATTTCTTGTCTAGGATTTCGTATAGTTTTATCAATATATCGTGGTATTTTTCGCTAAGTTCTACTTTTTTGAGTGCAGTTGATACTTCTGTATCTGTTAGTTTGTAGTTGGCTTTGTTTCAGTCTATATCTACTAGATAATTTTCTACTACTCATTTTTTGGCTGTTCAGGCTATTACAAAAGAAGCTGTTTCATCTGTATATCCTGTACTTGTAGTATCTGGATTTGTCTTTATCTCGTTTAACACTATATGGTATTCTCAATCCCCTGTTCCATAGCTATGGATTTTGTTCATTATTTTTCCGGTACCTGTTCTAGGTATTAGGAAAAACTCTGGTTCGTTTGATCATTCAGTATCTCCACTAGTCCATGCTCATGGGATTTCATTTACTATTTTTCAGGTTTCTGGGTCTATTCATATCTTTCTACCTTGTTCATCTTCTATTATTAAATTGATTGGTGAGAGGATTTCGTAGCGGAGAAGAGAGTCTAATTGTCATAAATCTCACGTGAAATTTAGACTGATTCTATCGTAGTTGTCTTTGTTTCTATTACTTAGATAATTTTTGATATCTGAATCAGAAAATAATTGTTTATAGTTCTTTTCAAATTTGTTATCCAAATTTGAATCGTTCATCAATCATACTGTTGAGTATGTTGAAACAGGTACTTTTCATACTGGTGTAGTAGCTTTTGTAATTGTCGTTTTTGTATCTCTATAATCCAGATATCATATGTATTTGTATAGTAATTCTTGTTCTTTTTTTAAATTTACGGCTACTTCCTTTGAATTTAAAATTGTATTTCAGGTAATTCTATCTAATACTTTAATTGCTGTTAAAATAGGCATTTTTGTATGACTACATAATTCTTTATCTACTTCTCACAATTTTAATACCAATCAATTTTCAGTATTTATTCATTTTGTGTCGTCATAACATTTGATTTGTTCTGATTTAAATTTACTATTATCTTTTATGATTTCGTCTGTATCATTTGTAGATAATAACAAATTGTTAGTTGGTACAGTTCAATCTCATCACAATCATGAATAATTTTTCAATATTTTTCATATAGAGTATATTCAAAATTTTATACTAAAATAATATTTGTCATATATATCTAATCATTTATATGTATTTGTATGATCAGGAGTAGTGATACCATACAATCAAGTATTATATTCTTTTGGTATATCAAATCAAACTATATTGTTTACATCTCATTCATTTCATGTGATATCTGAATAATACATAGTATACTTTCAAGATATATTTCAAAACATATTATTTATGCTTGATTTTTTGTTTAATTCTTCTAGAAAACTATTTTGTGGATATATATTTTTATCCATTTTTTTTCAATCTCTTTCTAGATATAACAATTTATCATTGAATTTATTTGTATTTCATATATCTGGTAATAATTGTCAAATAGTGACTATTCATTTTGGTATGGATTCTTTAAAACCATGTAATATTTCATATAATCACAAATCAAAAGTAACTCATAACTGTCATTTTAATAATACTGATTTAGTAAATCATTCTGTTTTTTCTAAATCTCATTTTTCCCATATGATAAAGCTTTTTGGTGCTCCTCTATTTGGAGTAGCAATGGTTATAAATTGATTTACTCTCGTGAAATTGTCACAATCATTGTTTTTGAAATATTTCAATTGTCAATTTGCTCTTTGTTTACTATTATAGTATGCTATATATTCACTTTCATCTGCACACATATCTGATAACATAGCACGAGCTACTAGTCATCACATAGAGTGTCATATAATGTTTACTGTTCAGATATCACATCAGTTTTCTTGCTCGTATTTTTCTCTGATTTGTAATATGAGGTTGCTAAGTAGTTTTGCTGTCACTTTGTTGTCTTTTTTCCAGTCATATCAAAATAGATAAAGTGATTGTTTTGGGTTTCAGTCTATATATGTCTCAAATTGGTCTTTGTAAAACACATCTCTGATACTATATCAGTTTTGTTTGAATGTATAGAACAATGTATCATAAGAATGAGTAATAGGATCGGGAATCCATCTCTTGGTTTTTGACTCATTGTATCACTCTTCACTATACCATGATGCTAGTATTCATGGGATAAATATAGTAGGGATATCTGATTGTTTGAAATCCTTGCATTTGTTGCTTCAAAAGCTAAGCACAAAGCTTTCATCATCTGTAAGTGGTCAGTAGCTTTGAGTGTAGGCGCTTAAACTACTAGTATTTAATATTATCAATAATAAAATTGATATGAATTTTTTCATGGCTTGGTATTTAGTAATAATATATTTTGTAATTAATTTCTGTGATTTTTTCTAGTGTTTCTCTTATTTCATTATCTAAATTTCACCAATAAAGTTGTGATTCATCATTATTTTTAAAATTTAATTTTGTTCATTCTTCAAGTTTTGTTTTTATATAATTAATTAATGTTAAGAATTTTTGATTATTAGTTTTTTCTGACATTATATTTAAATAATTTTCATTACTCCAATTTCATAATAATATTCTTCAGTAAAATGTGACATCATTATATTTTTCAACTATTTTTTCTAATCAAAAATTTTCTGCTCATTTATATGTTAGGTAGTACATGTACCACATATTTTTTTTGTTTGCATAATCAAAGGCTATTCAATATTCTTCTGCTGTTTTGAAATTTATCACATATTGTCATTCACATAAATCTCTCCTATATAATCTTCTGAAACGAAAATCATCTATACTATCATCACAATATTTTCACATCTTTTCTAGATATAAATCCATATTTGTTAGATTTCAATCTCTGTCTGTATATGAGTATTCTCAAAATCTGTAAAAATAAAAATCTGGTGATATAATGTAAAATAAAGGAAATCCAATAAATCATAGCAGAAGTACAATAATAGATAGTTTTATTTTTGTTATTTTATCTTGTATTTTTCTCAATTTAATGATTAAAATAACTGAAATAATAAATAATAATATAGATATGTAACCTGCATTGGTCCATGAATATTCAAAATTTGGTATTACACATATATCTATAAATCCTCCAGATGAACAAACAAAATTTGCTCAAAACATAAATAATTTATAAATGAAAAATAATCAAAATAGAGATGTAATAATCACTATCCATTTATAATTGTTTTCTAAAAAGTTTTTCATGCTCGTTTTTTTAGGTTTTAAAATACTATTTTAGTATATTTATTTTTGTTTATTTCGGTAAACATTTTTAGTATATTTATGTCATATTAATATAACATTAATATTTGAGGGGAAAAATATTTTTTGCATAAAAAAACTCCGAGTAAAATTTTTACTTGGAGTCTTAAATTGATTTTAGTTTATTTTTTATCACTTCATAATTATGATTATTAACATCAAAAATTATAAATATGCCATTTTCTTTTCTCAGATATGCTCTATAATGAATATCAATTCTAAATTAATAAAAAATAATTCACTTTTTACACTCAATTTTCTCAAAATTTAATGATTTATCAAAAATTCACATTTCTAATTTAGATATTTGTTTTAAAAATTTTTTTCTAATTAAAAACTTATCTAACAAATCATAAATAAATTCTAATACTTTTATTTTTATAGATTTATTATTCATATGACTTAATAAAATTTTTAATAAAAGATTCAGGTAATCAGTTTTTTTTCATATCTGATGCTATTTCATATTCATTATCTATGTTTGAATTAGGAAAATTATTTTTGGAAAAATCTTCTATAAACGATGCAAAATTATCAAAATTGTATTTAGATAATTTTATATCATCTTTTATATTTATTGTTGTCATATTTTTAAATTTATAATTTTAATAAATCTATTATAAAAATTTGTTTAAAATATACAAGTACAACTTGTTAATTGTATAATTATTGTATTTTGTCAATCTTTTTTAAATTATCGGCTCTGCGAAGTCACTTACCTTTTGGATTACATCTTTGTGTTCTGCAAATACTTCTTTTTTGGCTTCTGCCATACTTCTACAGTATTTTCATCTAGAAACATCGTACAATTTTTTGATGTATTCTGGACTAGTATGAGAGTCTGGTACATAAACACTTTTTAGTGAAAATGGGTCTTTTACTTGTCATTTTACTAGTAGTTTACAATAAAACTCTCTCTGATTTAAGTTTGCTAAATCATATGCTCATAAAAATGGATCAAAGTGTTTTTCCATATATAGTGCGTCTTCACTAGATATTCTGAAACTCACTAGTGTACCTACATTACCAAACAATGCATCTGAGATATTATCTGGGATTTGTTTGATAAATTGGTGAGCTACTGCTAGACTTAGTCAGTATTTTCTGGCTTCTGATAGTATCTCGTTGAAAGTTTCTGTTGCGAAGTTTTGAAACTCGTCTACGTATAGGAAAAATGGCGTTCTGGTTTCTTTTCCAGTACCTTGTCTACCCATCGCAGCTTGAAAAATCTTGGTAACAAACATAGCTCATAGAAATCACATGATTTCTTCTTGGAGTTTTCATTTCGGTAATTTTACTAGCAAAATCTTGCTTTGGTCCATCATCTCTCTGAAATCTAGTTTGTTTTCATGACTGGCAAATATGTTTTTCAATATATCTATAGATAGGATTTGTCATACTTTGTTCAATATCGGCATAATGGCTTCTGTATTGAATTGTTGACTCCATCCTGCAAACTCGTTGGTCCAGAAATTTCTAACAACATCATCGTTTATAGCATCTATCATATCGTATCTGAAGTCTTTGTCAGTCAAAGCTCTGATTATATCAAAAAGTGTAGAATTTGGTTTATCTAGAAGTGCTAGAAATATCATTCTCAGTACATGTTCTAGCTTCGGATTCCAGTTACTACCAAAAAATTTCTTGAAAATATCTATAAATCATTTGGCAAGTACTTGTTTTGATTCTGTAGATTTTACATCTAGTGGATTGAAACAAAATGGAAATTTTTCATCTGTAGGATCAAAGATAATTACATCTTTCATCCTGTGTTCTGGTATATGTTCTATAATATCTTCTATCAAATCTCCATGCGGATCTATAACTCAAAGTCATTTTCATTGTTTCAAATCATCTATCATCAAACTAGTCAAAAATCTAGACTTACCAGTACCAGTTTTACCTACCACATATAGATGTCTCAGTCTGTCTTCATCATGGATTCAAACAGGTATTTTTGTAGATCTATAATCACTTGTACCTACTATGTTTACATCACGAGGGTAGTTTATAGCTACTCTTTCACCATTTTCTAGTACTGTATAGTCAAAAATAGGAGCTCCTATTGGAAGTGCTAATTTTTTTGATGTAACTTTTAGTAGTGATGTTTCATTTTTTGGTCTGTTTGGAAAATGAAATAGACTAGATAATTCTTCTGAACTATACATGTATTTTGAAAATTTTACTCCTGAAATAGTACCATTTTTTATGCTATCTATATCATCGTGGATTTTTAGGTTGAACTCGTTTAGTGGATAGTTTTTAAAAACTGTAAAATTGTTGAAAAATGCTTTTAATTTTCACTCTGCTCTTTGTTTGTTTTCTGATTGAACTACTATGTATACTTTTGTTTCAAATAGGTCTTGTTCTAGTTTGTGCTGAAAATATTTATCTCATAAGTCTTTCCAACCATTTGAGATTTTGTTGTTGAATAGGTATTTGAAAAATCTGAATAATAATTTGATTTTGAACCATTTGTATGAAAGTTTTGACATGATGAAAAATTTGAAACTCTCTCAAACTATAGGTTTCATCTCTATAAAAACTCAGATCTTGTCTTTGATTATTCAAAAATTTTCAAAGCTTCTAAATAAGTTGAATGCAAATTCTGTATGATCTGTAGTAGAATATTTAAATGGATAAAACCAACTATTTTCTAGTTGCAATTCTCAAACTATTGTCCTATCTATATCATATTCCCATACTCATTTATCATCTGGTACTATTTGAAATTCGTTGAAGTAACTATAAAACTGTGACTCAAAAGCTCAATATGTAGCATCATCACTTGTGAGACTATAAAAAATCTCTCAACCAGAGTAATTTAAACCTAGAGTGATTTCTCTGTTCTCTAGAGTTTTACCTATGTCTTGAAAGAATTCTTTTACATATTGTTTCCCTTTTTCATAACTATGGTAGACTTTGATTAAATAAGTGCTTTTCATCAATATAAGTAAGTAAACGAATATATATGAAGTTATTATATATTTTTTTTTCTAAATTACAAATTTTTATTGACTTTTTTGTTTTTTATTGTGTAGTTATATTATTTTATCTAAATCTTAATCACATTTTGATTCTATCCAGCCAGTAAGCTCTTTTTCTAAATCTCTGAAATCTGAGTCATTTCTTTTTTGTTTTATCTTGTCTTCCCAGTGTTTAAGATTGTGCATAAGTATCAAATTAAAATGTATTATTTAAATTATAAAAAAGTTTTGTCGTATGACAAAACTTTTAATATATTTCTTTGTTGTAGCAATTTTCATACTTCTTCGCTGAAGCTTCGAAGTACACAGCACTAATAAACTTCTTTATTATAACAATCTTCGCAATACACTTTTTCAGGCCTTTCTGGACTGTAACTTGATTTTATATCTGTTCGACATTTATCACATTTTCTATCAAATAATTTTCTAGGATTTCTGAGAGACATCCTATCTAAATGTCTTTGGTCTGGGTGTCTTCTAGGGATTGGTAAATTGTGTTTTCTGTAAAATTCTAGTTCTTGAGCTATTATTCTATACAAAGGGTTAAAAACCTCTGTTGACACAATTTCAGATTCTATTGCCCAGTTTAGTATATCGTCTGGAATATCTTTTATGTCATCTGGGAGCATATTTGCTTTTATTACTTTTTCTACTTTTGGAAATGAAGCTTCGTAGTCTGACCAGTTGAAGCATTTTTCTTTTGCATCCTCTTTAATCAATGGAAAATACTCCATTGCTATTGTTTCATTGTATCCAAATGGTGAAATAATGCTTGGGAAAAATTCTCACCATCATGTCCCACGAAACCTTGGTGAAGTGGGATCTCACTCCTCAATCATGTTATCTATTATTTTTAGGACTAATGCTTCATACTCTTCTTTTGTGTATTTTTTATTTAGAATGCAGTAGGATTTATTTCTAAGTCAGACACATAGAAATAGATTATTTGAATTATAGCAATTCATAGAGTAAAAAATATTACTATTATTATGGCAAACTATACAAAAACAGTTTAGGTATCAATTTAATCAAACATCTACTAATTCATATCATTTATCAAGTTTGGCTCAAAATCATATAGCATCATATACATTATTTGCTTGATCTGTTGATAAAATACTATATTTGCAATCCTGTATATCAGCTACATCAAATACATAATAACTGTTTTTACAATTACTTATATTGTCTCCTAAACAATTTTGAGAATTGATAATATCTAGGTTTTTATGAATCATTTTTGTTTCTATTTCTTTCAAACCATTCCATCATTCTTTAAATATTTTTTTTATCAATAATTTTTTGTTTACAAAATATTCTTCTTTTGAATACTGTTTATTTTCTATACAATATTTTTTTCAGTTTAAGTTTGTGCATAGTATACAATCACTACATCAAACACAATCAATACAAGATATCAGATTATAACTATCTGAACAATTTTTAGAATAAAAACATTTGTTGCTATTTATACATCAAACACACTGATAGCAGTTAGATAATTTGTCTGCCCACAATAAGTCTAGAGAATCTTTTGTGTTTGTTGTCCTGGTTGAATAATGAGTATTTTCTGATGCCCATGTAGCAAAACACAAAAAACAATCTTTCAATTCTCCGGTATGATTTCCATATTCAGAATTTTCACAAGATATTGTTGTGAAAGATTTTTGGAAAGGAACTTTTTTCATTAAATCATCAAACTGATCAAAAGCTGGTAAATCAAAATCGAAATCTACTCAATAATCCAATGCTTCCCATTTATCTGACCACCAAATATCATTATCATATACTGTGTATGGTTTATCTGGACTATAGATTGAAACAATCTCTTTTCATGAAAAATCACATATTCTTTTATATAGTTTTCTTTCATTTCTAAATGTAAATCTTCTTTGTTGTCTGCAGTCTGGGCAAAGTGTTGGAGTTGGGATATTGTATTTAACTCATCATATAACTGGACTTACTTTTTCGTAGAATTCTAAGTCTGTGTCTGAGATATCAAATGGTGTATTGCAATGTTTACAGTGTTTTGATTGAATTATTTTTTCTTGCATATAAATATTTTTAATAATAATTTATCTATCAAACTTTCCAAGATTTAATTCAGTTATAGTTTTTCATAATCTATATGCTATTTCCCTATACACAGGAGTATCAGGAATAATATATTTTGTAGAATTTATTGGATCTAAGTTACAGATTTTTTTATACCATTTTCTGGCTAGTCTTCTGAGATTTGTATCAGAGTGTGTTAGTTCTGATGGTAAGGCTGTATAATCTAAAGCTTGGAAATATTCTGGATTTTCTATGAATGAATTCACTATATCTTGATTTTGTTTTTCATACCAAGCTTTTGCTCATGGTATAATTGTTTTACTTATATGAGGTCTCGGAATTGAGCCATATTTTTCATACATTTCTTTTGAAAATTCGTAAGCTAGTTTAAGAGATTCATCTGTTTCTCATGGATGTCAAAAAACCATTAATGTTTCTGGTGTTATTCACAATTCACTAGTTAATTTTATAACTTCCAAAGATTTTTCCTGTTCATTAAATACTTTTTCTTTTCATAAACTCTTGTAGTTTTGTCATTTTCATATACTTTTCCAAACTTCTGGAGTGGCTCAATCTATTCAAAATCATATACTGGTTAATCATAGATTTTTTGCTTTTATCAGTAAATCATAATTGTTATTGTAAACATCTAAAAATGATTCTACACCACATAATCATCTAAAATCAAATTTAATTCAAGTATTATCTATTACTTCAGAAATAGTATATAAATATTTTTCAAAATTGTTTGGAGTTTGAAGAATATCTAGGTTTGAGAGATAAAACTTTAGAGTATGTATTCATAGTGACTTAGCTCGATTTGATAGATAAATAAGCTCTTGTTTTAACATATCAAAATCTCTATATATCTCTGGTACTCATTTCACTGCCTGACAAAAACTACAATTGTATTTACATCATTGTGATAGATATAGTGAAAATTCTCTTTCTAAATATAGTTTCATTTGTTCACCTTGTATATCTTGATATGATTTTATCAAGTTTATATTTTCAACTTTTGGTAATATTCATATTTCTAATCAAAATAAATCTTCTATATTTTTATCTATATTTCCATTTATTACTCTTTTTCTTTTTTGGTTAAAAATTTTGTAAAATTCTTCTTCTGTCAGACTAGAAATTATTTGTCATCATAGTATAATATCTACATCGTCATTTAACTTTTCTATTATTTTTAATACTTCTGGTATGTATGGGGCTCAAACTAAATTTATTCATACTATTCAATCTAGTTTTGAATAATCAGGAGCTGAAAAATTTGCATCTAGATAATCTATTTTTGTATTTCCTAATACTTTTAACAATCTAGCTTTGAATGATAAAAGAGGAGCTGACAAATATATGTGTCAAAAACCTTCTTGAGGTGCATAATTGTGTCTAGGTTGAATCAAGGTGATGTTTTTCATTTTTGTTATTAATAAATAATTTTCTCATACTTCTCCACTTAAGTTTAAAAGCACTTGTTGTATTTAATATATCACTTTCTCGTACTCTTCTATACTCAAAATCCTTCAATCAAGTTTTACTGGAAGTGCTGTTTTTATGATTTTTCATGATTTGGCACATTTTGTTTCTCTTAACTGGATTTCAGGAAACATCCATGAAAAATTTTCTTTAAGTCTTCTGATGTAAAACTTATCATTTAGAGGAACTCATAATTTTTTTGAAAATGTTATGTCTAAATCTGAGATTTGAAATGGTCTTTTTGCTTCATCATCATAGTATCATCATTTGAAATCAAAATCTACAGTATCACATATATCGTCAGGTAATTCTGAAATATCCTTGAAGTCATCTTTGTTTGATTTTTCATGTTCAAAGACATTGAATCATAGCTTTTTTTGTGTTTCTAAATCCAAACTACAAAGTACTCACGACATAGTTTCTTCATATGAACTTGGTGAAAAATATGCTGGGAAAAATTCTCCATAGATTCATTTTTGTTTCATATCAATAGATATTTCTGCTTTTAGTTTTTCGTAGTCTTGTTTTGAATATTCTTTGTTTAGTATATGGTATTTTTTTCAAACTAGTCAGCAGCATAAAAAACAATCTTCGCATCTAAAGCAATTTCAGCAATACTCTAGATTTTTTGATTCTGTTACATTGAAACTATAGCTTATGTTGTAACACTGTACTTGAGCCAAAGCTGTCATATATATGTTTTCTGCATCAAAAGCTGATATGATGTATTTTGATTTTTTTGTACTTATTGACCTCGCCGCATTTTCACAATCCTCTAATAATTCAGCTAAATAACAATTTTTTACATCTTTACAATTATCTAAATAATTTCATTCTCAGTTTTCTACACTATTTATTTGTAGATTTTTCCACCATGCATTATTTGTGATATATTTTAAAAAACTTTGTTTTAATTCGTTGTATTGTTTTCTAGAACTTAAGTTGTACTTAGATATCTCTTTTTCATAATCTTGTTTTGAATACTGTTTGTTTCATATACAAAACTTTTTATTTCTCAAGTTGTAGCACAAAAAACAGTCTTCACAATCCTGACAATCAAATAAAAATGCAGAATTTTTACATCTTTTTATGTCTATAGCATATTTGATATTGTAACTATCAAAACCATAAATTACATCATAACATTTTTGAAGATCAAATGAAAAAACACAAAACATACAATCAGTGTTTCTAATAATTCTGAAACTATAAGCTGAGTCCTGGCTCCAACCCAATGAGTGGCATAGGTAACAATTTTTTGAGTACCAACAGTCATCGGTATATTCTGAATTTTCATTTCAGATTCAAATATTGTGGGCTATTGGACAAGTTTTGAATAATCACCATACTTGTTGCCAAAAATCTACATCTTTTTTATAAATAGCTGATGGAGGATTTGCTTTTTCAAACCATTCATCTTTATGCCAAACTGGATAAGCACTTTTTTTAGAAAATACTGAAATAATATCTTTGTTTGTAAAGTCGCATTTTCTTTTATAAATTCAAAAATGTGGAAAAAAAGCTCATAAATGCCTAATGATTTCGTAGTCACTTTTAGTAATCATAGAATTAAAAATTATTAATTAATAATTTAAATTAAAAGTATTTTTTACTAAAATTCAAGTAAGCTATACAAAAAGCTGTTGTAGAAAATCTACAACAGCTTTAATAATTCTTTTGAAACTCGTATTCAGTTTTCGATACTAAAATCGTCATCTATTGCTATACCACTTGCTCAAATCCTTCTTGCAACTAGAAATTTAGAATTCATATCTTGTCAGTAAGATTTTGCCAAAAAATCTCATGATTGTCAAGAGTATCAAACTATTCAGACTTCGTATTCTAAATAATATGAATGATATCTTGTTTTGTGATAAACTGAAAAATCACTAAACTTTATTTTTTTTGCATCATCATCTGATAAAACAGCACTTTTTTCTATAATATCTTTATAATCATTAAAATCTCATAATCATTTTTCTATATTGTATCACATAGAAATTAATGTTCATTTTTTATTTTTTATAAATTCGTCTTTTAGAAAATCATCGTACCAATTAGAAGGTAATAAATATGTATGAATTTTGAAAAAATCGTTAGCATTTCTCATACTCTCTAAAATCATTTGCTGAATTTTTATGAATCACTCTTCATCTCAATTTCAATATATACTTAAAAACCTTTTTGCTAGTACTTCTGAATTTCATCTAGAAAATGTTAATTTATCATACTTTAATCATCATACCATTCTCATAAAAGCATCTGTGAAATCAATGAATTCAGGCATTTGCGTAGATAACTCTATTATATATGCATCTATTTTTGACTGTAGTGCAGCTTCTTGTCTGTTTTGAATGTAATTAACTCATCATATTCATGATCAAATCGCAAGAGAAATAGCTAATGATATAGCTCAAATTTGATTTTTAATTTTTTTTAATCATGATTCTCTTTGTTGTTCTTTTTCATATTTTCTTTTGTCTAAATATATAGAATCAAAACTAGAATTTATGTTATTTAGTTGTATAAAATCATATATATTTCTTATTGTTGGGATATGATTATAATTTCATGCTAATATATCACTTATTATTTTATCGTACTTTCTTTGTCTATTTTCTCATCATTGTATATGAATTCATTTTATATAATCAGTTAACCTGATAGCTATTTCTACTAATCAATAATAATTTCAGTTATCAATTCATTTTTGTTTTTTTGATTCATTTCTCAATCTAATTGGAATTGTAGCTTTTACATTTTTAAACAATACTTCATCCTCATTTACGGCATTAAACAGAAGTTTATATATTTCAAGAGAGTTTATGTTATATTTTTCTAGTGTAATTTCTTTGCTTTTCACTTCTACTCATGAAGATTTCAGATATGAAAATAACTCATTATGACTTTTTGATAAGTCATTTACTTTTATTTTATCAGAGTATTTAGAAAAGTTATTTTCTATTATATTGTTTATGTATTGTATTTGTTCACTAACTGACATTTTTTCTGCTTCACCTACCTGATCATCATTTATTATATTCTTTAGTTCTGCTCATATCTCTATATGTATAATTGAATTATTTGAAGTATTTTTTAACAAATTTTCTATAGCTCATACATAAAAGTCTTGGGAGTACAATTGATTTTTTTCAGATTTTAGTGTTCTTCATACATAAAACCTAAAATTACTTTCATTTAATTCTGGAATATTATTAATTGTTTGTTCTTTTAAATTTGTGTAGTATGAAATAACTCAAGGGATTTTTCTAAATTTTTCCCCTAAGTTTGTTATATTTTCTCATATTCATGAAAAATTTTCTCATAAAGATATAAAACTATCTGCTAGTAATTCCATAATTATTTTTTATAAGCTTTCCAAATTAAGTTAAACATACTTTTGAATCATTTACTAAGTATATTACTTTCTATAATCAATCAATAAATTTCGTCTTTTTTGTAACTCAAAACAGCTACTCTATTGCCATAAATAACAATTTCATTTCACATTTCAAAAAGTTGGTCATCTATCACTAAAGTATTGTGCATATCTACATGATATTCTCCATAATTTGATTTATCTTTTGTGATAATTGCTTTTGTAGGATTTTTCTGAGTATTTCTATATTTTATAAATTCAGTTTTTAGAAAATTTTCAAATCTTTCATCCATATCTTGAGTTCAAACAAATGTCAAATATGGTTCATTTATATAATCTCAATAATCAACTATTTCTTTAAATAAATCTCTTACTCTTTCAAAACCATCGTAAAAATATACTTTTGGTTTATTTCAAAAAGCATTTGATACTGCTAAAAGCTCTGGCATGATATTTTTTAGTTTCTCTACTTTTTTTTCTTCTATAGCAAGTAGTTGTTCAGGAGATATAACACTAAAATATTTAACTTTATTTTTTGTGATTTCATTTGCTATTCACCTAGTTTTTAAGTCTTTAAGTATTGAATATGTAGTAATTCTATGCTCTCAAGCATGTCTAGCTATAGAGCTTACTATCCCGTTTCATAATTCTAAACAGGCTAAATATACTTTTGCTTCTTTTTCATTGAATCAATAATTTTTGAGAGTGTTTATTAACATATTTTTTAAGCTTAAGAAATATCTGTAGTATATTTTCTACAATTATTATAATATAAAATATATTTATGTCAATGATTTTTTCGTATAGGTCTTGAATATATATCTTTTTAGAATAATATATCTCAAATTTTATAATGATAATAATAGGTACATATGTCTACAAAAATAATGTGAATACTAAATGTGACACCTGACTCTTTTTTTGATTGAGGAAAATATGATAGTTTCGGTGAGGCAAAAAAACAGATAGATGATATGATAAAATCATGAGTAGATATTATAGATGTGTGATGATTTTCTTCTAGACCTAACTCTCTCTTGCCTAGTATAGAGGAAGAACTTGATAGGATTATCCCTGTTTTGGAGTATTTAGAAAGCTTGGATGTGGAAGTTTCTGTAGATACTTGTAGGAGTGAAGTAGTAAAGGAATTAGTAAAGTATAAAAATATAAAATACATAAATGATATAAGTGGTTTACAAGATGAAAAAATACTAGACTTGTTAAAAAACACTAATATATGATACATACTTATGCACATAAAAGGAACTCCTGAAAATATGCAGGATAATCCTATTTACGAAGATGTGATAAAAGAAATAAACAAATTTTTTGATGAAAAGCTGACTTTGTTAAAATCAAAATGAATAAAAAATATAGTACTAGATCCTGGTTTTGGTTTCTGAAAAACTATAGAACATAATTATGAAATACTTAAAAATCTAGATAAATTTAAAATATATTGATACCCAGTTTTGTGTGGATTATCTAGAAAATCTATGATTTATAAACCGCTAGGATTGAGTCCTAGTGAAGTACTTAGCGAGACTATTGCATTGAATATGTTAGCTATTTCAAAATGAGCAAACATAATCAGAGTACATGATGTAAAAGAGCATATTTGAGTAGTAAAATTGTGAGAATATTTGAAAACTGAAATAAGTAGTTATAAAGATGCTTTGGATAATATTTTTAGATATGAAATAATTAGAGATTATTCTCTAGAAAAAGCTAAAAATGCATTGACTAAGTTGTGAAATCCAGATAAAAACTACAAAATAATACATATAGCTGGTACAAATGGTAAATGATCAGTTTCAAAAATGGTTTTTTCTGTACTGAAATCGGCATGAAAAAAAGTGTGAGTTTTTACTTCGCCACACTTGATAGATATAAGAGAGAGATTTGAAACTGAAGAGTGACTGATATCTAAAAAAGATTTTGTAAAAGTCTTAAATCAAGTGTTAAAAACTAGTGATGATTTGTCGTATTTTGAAAAATGTACTCTAATTGCTTTGGAGTATTTTAAGCAAAAAAAATGTGAATATGTGATACTAGAAACTGGTTGTGGTTGAAGGCTGGATACTACAAATATAGTGAATCCTATAATCACGGCGATTACTTCTATATGAATAGATCATACAGAATTGTTATGAGATACTTTGGAAAAAATAGCTTTTGAAAAAGCAGGGATTATAAAAGAAAATGTGCCAGTTGTTTACAATTTTGAAAATGAAATCATAGAGAAAAAAGCAAAAGAAGTGAATGCTCTAATAATATTTAATGATAAAAAAATAAAGACAAATTTGTTATGAAAACACCAAGAAAAAAATGCAGCAATAGCCTATGAAATCTGTAAATATATATGAATAGATGAAAATATAATAAACAAATGACTTCAAAATGTAGTACATAGATGAAGACTAGATCTGATTACTGATAATATTTTAGTTGATTGAGCTCATAATACAGACTGACTTAAAACTTTGAAAGAATATATAGAAATAAATATAAAAAATAATTATGATAATATATGTTATTGTTTTTCTCTGAAAAAATGAAAAGATATAAATTTGGTCTTTGAAGTATTTTGAGAGGATAAAAAATATGTATTGATAGATAGTGACTCAAATTTACTAGCAGATTTTGCTGATTATAGATGAAAATATGATTTTATGACAAATAAAAAGCTTTTAGAACAAGCTAAAAGCAATAAGAAAGATTTTTATGTAGTTTTTGGTAGTTTGTATATGATTTGAGAGTTTTTGTGATAGAATTTTTGATTAAATTAAAAGTCATTATGAAATTACTTAGAGAATTTCAGAATGGCTTTTAATTTTTTTTATTAAAATCTCATAGATTCTATCATCTAAGAGTTTTTTTAAAATTTCATAGTCCTTTGAGGATAAAGATTTTCTGACTTGAGTGCTTGAAATAAGTATTTTTTCTCAATTATGGTTTATATATATATTATGTCTATTTATTTCTTCAAATAATATTTCTTTAAAATCTAGTATATTTAAGTATTGTTTTACTACTTTTATAGCATAATCATTTTCGAAATCTCATCAATAAAAAGTGACTTTTTTTATGTCTTGTTTCGTATTTTGTTTCACTTTTTTTTCTATTTCTTTTAACCATAATTCATCTGATTCACTATCTGCTAAATTTATAAGCTTGTATTTTTCCTTGTTTGAAAATATATTTGTTATAAATTTTTTTCTTTCACTATCTGTAAAAGGGTTGTATTCATTTATTATTCAGCTACTTCATAAAAATATAAATGTAAAATCGTTTGATTTTATACTTTTTTCTATAATTTTTTGATGTCATAAATGCAAAGGTTGCATTCTACCTATAAATATTCAGATTTTCATTTTTGTAAATGATTATAATTATTAATTACAATACTCAAAGATATTTCCAAATCTCTATAGTATATTTAGTAAATTCCTCAGGTTTATTTTCTACCCATATTTTTAATTCATCAATATGAATCCATTTAGCAATATCTACCTCATCTTCTTGAATAGTAATTGTTGTATCTTTAGGTATTATATCAGAAAATATGCTACAAAATCTATGTCATAAAGTTGCCTTATAATAGATTTTTGTTACTTCTACTAAATCAATACAATCTACTCATATTTCTTCTTTTACTTCACGAATAGCACAAGATTCATATGTATCATCCTTTTCAACTGTTCATACAACTGCCAAAGTCCATAATCATGGATTTAATTTTTTTAGTTTACTTCTTTGTTGAACTAAAATATATTCTCATGATTCATCATATATATTTACAGCTATAATCCTCCAAGTATCATCATCAGTCAACTCATCTCTTGATTTATATCACAAGACTTCATCATTTTCACCTACTAAGTATACAAATTCTTTTGCTCACATAAATATTTATTTATTATTTATATTTTAAATATTATACAAAACTTTTATTAATAAACTCACTATTATAATTCTTCACTAAAGCTACGAAGTACTTGTGATATCTAGTATACTTCTTTTTCGTAACAACTTTCACAATAAATAATCTCAGGTCTTTCAGGACTATAAGTAGTCTTCATATCTACTCCACATTTATCACATTTTCTATCATATAATTTTCTAGTATTTCTAAGTTTCATTCTATCTAAATGTCTCTGATCTGGGTGTCTTTTTGGGATTGGTAAATTATGTTTTCTATAAAATTCTAATTCTTGTTTAATTATTCTATACAAAGGGCTAAAGCCCTCTGTTAACTCCAATTCAGATTCTATTGCCCAGTTTAATATATCATCTGGTATATCTGCTATATTTTCTGGCAACATATTTGCAGGAATTATTTTGTCTACTTTTGGAAGTGGAGATTCGTAGTCTGACCAGTTGAATCATTTTTCTTTTGCATCTTCTTTAGTCAAAGGGAAATACTCAACAGCAACTGTTTCATTATATCAGAATGGAGAAATTGAGCTTGGAAAAAATTCTCACCATTCTCAGGTTTTCATCATGTGTTCTATTATTTTTGGGACTAGTTTTTCGTACTCTTCTTTTGTGTATTGTTTGTTTAGTATGCAATATTGTTCATTTCATTTTAATCAAATACATCAAAAACAATTATTTGGTGTTCATAAACAGTTATCACAATACATTATATTATATCATCCCCATACAATGTTTGAAAATAAAATATTTTTTGAATTTCATGTACAATGTACTTCATATATATATGATGAATTTTCTCACCATAAATCATTATCATAGTTATTTTCTGCCTCTAAAAACATCATCTCTGTACAATACTTAATATTTTTTGAATTTATGCATTCAAAACAATTGTATATTTGATCAGAATTTTCTATTTTATCAGAATTAGTTATATTTTGACTATTTATTATATTTAGATTTTTTGATGGAAATGAATTTTTTAATTTATTATAATCCAAAAAAAGTTTATTTCTAAATTCCATATCATTTTTTATCATATCAAAAATCTGTGCGTACTCGTTTTTTGAAACTTGTCTATTTAATATATAATATGACTTATTTTTTAATCATTTACATCATATACAATATTTTGTTCATTGGCAATCTTCACATAAAAATAAGTCAGAACAATTATAGGAATCTTTTACATAAAAACAATTATAGCAATCTTTTGAATCTATGCATTCATAGCAAATCTGTGAATTACTTACTTTTAGACAATCTAAGCATCTTTTACTATTAGCAACTGTTGTACAATAATAACAGTCTTCTACATATCAACAAGAACATACAAAATATGAATTTTTATTATAATATGAATGATTTCAATAATCTGCATTTTCACTAAATCAATTTAAAATAGTAATTCTAGGTACTTTTTTTCTTAAATCTAAATATTGATCAAAAAAAGGTCTATAAAAATCAAAATCTATTCAATAATCAAAAGGATTGTATTTATCACTCCACCAGTCATCTTGATTATATGTTATAAAATCTTTATCAGGTGAATAAATTGAAACTACAGATTTTCAAGTAAAATTACAGTTTCTTTTGTATAACTTTGTTTCATTTCTCCAACTGAGTCTTCTCTGTCTTCTGCATTCTGGGCATAGTGATGGAGTTGGGATTAAATATTTTTGTCAGTTAAAAACTGGACTTACTTTTTCATAAAATTCTAAGTCCTTGTCTGTGATATCAAATGATATGTTACAGTTTTTACAGTGCTTTGTTTCTAGTGTTTTTTCTTTTTGAAACATATATATTTTTAAAAGTATTTTATATATTATAAAAAAGTTTTGTGTAATACAAAACTTTTGTTAATAAACTTCTTTGTTGTAGCAATTTTCATACTTCTTCGCTGAAGCTCCGAAGCACATATCTTAATATATTTCTTTGTTAAAACAATCTTAATCACAGCTAAAGCTGGACCAGACTAGTATATTTCTTTATTATAACAATCTTCGCAATATACTATTTCTTTCCTATCTGGAGAGTAACTAGTTTTTATGTCTATTCTACATTTATCACATTTTCTATCAAATAATTTTCTAGGATTTCTGAGAGACATTCTATCTAGATGTCTTTGGTCTGGATGTCTTTTTGGAATTGGTAAATTGTGTTTTCTGTAAAATTCTAGTTCTTGTTTCAAAATTCTGAATGGTTTCTTTGTAATTTCGCATTCTATAGCCCAGTTTAGTATATCGTCTGGGATATCAGAAATACTATCAGGTAACTTGCTTGCTGGAATTATTTTTTCTACTTTTGGGAATGGTGATTGGTAGTCTGACCAATTAAACCTCATCCTCAATTCCTTCTCCTTTGAAGGAGAAGGATGAAGAACAATTTCTGTAGCTTGTTCCCTCTCCTCTCAAAGGAGAGGGCTATGGTGAGGTTGGTCTGAAGGGTTAGGGTGAGGTATCGGAAAATACTCCATTGCTACAGTTTCATTGTATCCAAATGGAGAAATTGAACTTGGAAAGAATTCTCACCATCATGTCCCACGAAACCTTGGTGAAGTGGGATCTCACTCATCAATCATGTGTTCTATTATTTTTGGGAC
The DNA here is from genome assembly GCA_028688895.1 of Candidatus Altimarinota bacterium. Lineage (GTDB taxonomy): Bacteria > Patescibacteriota > Gracilibacteria > BD1-5 > UBA6164 > UBA6164. The sequence continues at coordinate 55,481 of JAQTXG010000004.1, forward strand.
TAGTTTTTCGTACTCTTCTTTTGTGTATTGTTTGTTTAGGATGCAGTATTGTTTTCATTCTAGATTTACGCATAGGAAGCAATTTTTACTCTTTTTTACTTCTATGCAGTATATAAGATTCTCTCATTTTCATACTATACTTGAAAATAATATATTGTTTGAATATCTACCTACTGAAACTGATTCATACATCCTATTTGATTCTTCTCAATATGATGAAATATCAAATAAATCGCTAGAATAATTGATATTTGCACTATATTTACAGTCCGTGCATTCTAATACATCATAGCAATTTATACAGTTTTTTGAATTTATAATATTATCTCATAAGCAGTTTTCTGATCAGACTAGATTTAAGTTTTTTACTATTCTTGCTGTTAAAAATTCTTTGTATTTATTACTGAAATCAACTAAAAATGAGTAATTTCATAAATTATTTTTTATATTTTCGTATTCTAGTTTTGTAACTGGATTATTGAATACATGATAAGTTTTGTTGTTTAAGTTTGAGCATCAAATACAATGACTACAATTGTAACAATTATCTAAAAAATAGCTAAATTTACATCAAAAAGACTTATTGCAATAGAAAGAATTGTACATATCATAACTGTCTACGCATTCATAAACATATTTAGAATTTCACACAAAATTGCAATCAACAGTGTAATCACAGTTTTTTATTCAAAATGAAAAAAGAGAGCTATTTATAGTATTTGCTTCAAAAACATAATATGAATCTACTATCTCAGAAGTATGGCTTGTGTAAACTGAATTGTTTGTAACATTTGATGATGAACCTATCATATTTTGAAAAATAGTATTTTTTATTAGTTCTCAAAATTGTTCAAACATACTTTTAGTAAAATCTATGTCTACTCAGAATTCTAGCTGATTCCAGTCTTCAGATGACCAGCATTCATTACAATAATTTTTTATTCAACTCTCAATATGAAATCTAGATACTATGTCTTTTTTACAATTTAAACATACATTTTTATATAATGACCTCTGATTTAAAAAACTAAGTCTTCTTTGTGCTCTGCAATCTGGACAAAGTGTTGGGGCTGGAATTAAATATATACCCCCTCCTAACCTCCCCTTCCAGCTAAAGTCTGGACACGTGTCAGAGGAGGAACTAGAACAAGCAAAAATAGGACTTACTTTTTCGTAAAATTGTAAGTCTGAGTCTGTGATATAAAATGATGAGTTGCAGTTTTTGCAGGATTTTGTTTGGATGATTTTTTCTGGCATAGATATTTTTTATGAAAATATAATTTCTTATATTATAGTGTTAAAACAAGTATTTCAAAAATAAAATTTACAATAACAAATTTATAAATAATATATAGTAATATACTTAAATATCAATTATGAATATCATAGATTTTATACTTTTGCTAAGAAATATTTTTAGTAAAAAACCAGATATATCAAAAATACAAAAACAATGACTACTAGCCGTAAAAATAGCTCAAGTTTTTGCTTTGAGAGTGGATTTTTTGTCTGATGAGAGTTGTTTGGAATTGTCCAAACTTTATTCTCAAAATTTTAGCTGACTGGATTTGTCTTTTGATGAAATAGTGTCAAATTATGTAGATAAGAGTTGGTATGACTATTTTGAATATATAGATAAAAATCCTATAGCAAGTGCTTCGATATGACAAGTACATAAAGCAAAACTCAAAAATGGAGATATAGTAGCTATAAAATTTGTAAAAAAAGAATTCTCAAAAGTATTTTTAAAAGATATAAAAACTATAGAATGATTTTTGAAATTTGTCATATTTTTTTATCCAAAACTAGAAAAAGTAGCAAATCCTTTGGCTGTTTTAGAGGCTATCAAAAAAACAACTATTTCTGAACTCAATCTATTGAATGAAATATCAAATGCAGAAATACTCAATAATGTATATAAAAAATACAAAGATAAAATAGATATTTCCAGATTTGCTCTACCTAAATATTACAAAGAATTATCAAGTGAAAATATACTTGTTTCTGAATTTGTAGAGTGAGAAAATTTTGATAAATTACTAGAAGAGAAAAAAATGGATTATAAATTGTTGTTGGATTTTTTTCAGATTCATGGTATTTTTATGTTTGGTGAATGAGTATTTCACTGAGATGTGCATCCTGGAAATATTATTTACAAAAATGAAAAAATCTATTTGATAGATAATTGAGCCATTAGCGAGACTCTTCTGTCTACTAGGAAATGATTATTTGTGTTTTTTGAAAACTTGGTAAAATATGATTACAAAAAATGTGCTGATGCTTTATTGGAAATGTCTGTTACAAAAATAAAAAATACTGACAAATTTTATAGTGAATTTGAATCACTTTATAAAGATTTTAGGTGAAAAAATGTTTCACAAGTAAGTCTGACAAAGCAAATGATGGATACCATAAAAACTGCTGTACATAATGGAGCTACTTTTAAAGATGATATGTATCCTATAATAAAAAGTCTGATGTATCTGGACTGAATGGTTATAAAATGTAATCCTAATGCTGATTTGATAAGTGATTTAGCACCGTTTATACATGATTTCAAAAAATTTATATGATAAATAAAATATAATGAAAAAGGTACTTATAGTTTGAGCATGACCTGGAGGTTTGTGAGCAGGAATGATTTTGAGTAATAATGGTTATGAAGTAGAATTATTTGAGAGATGAAATGAAGTATGATGAAGAAATAACAATATAACTTTGTGAGAATACAAATTTGATATATGACCTACTTTTTTGATTTATATGAAGGCTATGAATGATATATTTGAGCTTGCATGAAAAAAAGTGGAGGATTATTTGGATGTGATAAATATTGATCCATTGTATAAATTGAGTTATGCTGACTGAAAAGAATTTTATCCTAGAACAAAAATACAGGATACTTACGATGAAATAGCAAAAGTATTTCCATGAGAACAAGATAATTATATGAGATTTTTGGATATAGAATGAAAAAAATTTGAAGCTATGATTCCTTGTCTGGAAGTACCGTATTCTAATTTTTGAGCATTTTTTAAAAAGAGATTTTTGAAAGCTTTGCCTAGATTGGATTTGTTTAATTCTCTAGAAGACAGACTTGCCAGTTATTTCAAAGATGAAGATTTAAAGATTTCTATGGCTTTTCAAGCAAAATACATATGAATGTCACCATGGAAATGTCCTGCTGCATTTACAATTTTGTCTTATTTTGAGCACAAGTTTGGTATTCATCATGTAAAATGATGACTAAATCAGATTTCAAAAGCTATGGCAAAAGTAGTAAAAGAAAACTGATGAAATGTAAATCTAAATACCACAGTAAAAAATATAATAGTAGAAAACTGAGTAGCAAAATGAGTAGAACTAGAAAATGGTGAAAAAGTATACTGAGATTATGTGATTGTAAATGCTGATTTTGCTTATGCTATGAGCAATCTAGTAGATAATAGTGCTAGAAAAAAATACACAGATGAAAAACTAAAAGCAAAAGAATATAGTTGTAGTACTTTTATGATTTATCTATGATTAGACAAAAAATATGAAAATCTAAATCATCACAACATAATTTTTAATAAAGAATACAAAAAATATGTAGATAAGATAACAAAAAATCAAGATGTAAGTGATGATTTCAGTTTTTATGTACACAATCCTAGTTTGATAGATGATACACTTGCTCCAAAATGAGAAAGTGCATTGTACATACTAATACCTACTCCAAACAATCTATGTGGAATAAATTGGGACGAGAGAAAAGAAAAAATAGAAAATAGAGTTTATGAAATAATAAAAGAGAGATTTTGAATAGATGATATAAAAGAGCATACAAAAGAAAAATTGATTATTACACCTAATGATTGGGAAAATAAATTTAACATCTATAATTGAGCTACTTTTAATCTATCTCATAAGATTTCTCAGATGTTATATTTTCGTCCTCACAATGAGTTTGAAGATATTAAAAATATGTATTTAGTATGAGGATGAACTCATCCTGGTAGTGGATTACCGACTATTTATGAATCTGCGAAGATTTCAAGTGAGATGATTATATGAAGGGATAAAAAAAATGATTAGCAAAGCTAATCATTTTTTATTTAAACTTAAATCACATTTTTATTCTATCTAGCCAATGATTTTCTGGTAACGGAAGTCAGTGTTTCACCAAAAAATCGTATTCCATTTGCACTATTCTATATATATTTCACTTTTCATCCTGTATTACTTTTTTTAGTATTTCTGGATTTATTTGCCAATTTCAGTTTGAGTCATATCATTGATAGTCTTGTATACTTTTGGGGCTTCTCCCCTCCTTACTAGGGAGGGGCTGGGGGTGGGGAAAAATTACTTCCACTCATTCTGGTATATCTACTTTGATCTCTGCATCTCTCCACATATATCACTGTTTTTCTACTTCCTGCTTTGTGAAACTATCATCTAATAAATATGCCATAGTATCATTGAAATAAAATGGATTTAATTCTCATGGGAAAAATTCTCATAGTGTTCCATCTACTTCCATTTGACTAAATATCTTGTCCGCTAAATCATTGTATTCTTCTTTTGTGTATTGTTTATTTAATATACAATATGATTTGTTTTTTAATCATACACATCAGATGCAATAACTACAATTATTACAATTATAAGAATAATATAAGTTGGAAGATAATGTAATATGTGCACAAATATATAGATTTTGACATGATGGTCATGAATTTATTACTCAATAAAAATCGCTACAAACTCAAGAACCAGTTAAAATACTATCAAACATATTCTCATCTTTATCACCTCATGTTATTAATACATTATTTCAATTATTTATATTAAAGCAATATTTTCCATTTATAACATTTTGTGAATTTATTATATATTCTCATTTACTATCCACTGCTCAAATATTATTTCATGAAATATTTGAAGTAGTATCGTACCAATCTATATATTTATCTTTTTTTTCTAATAAATCTTTTTTAAATTTCAAATATTCTTCTTTACTATACTCTAGATTATTGATACAGTATGATTTATTTATCAAATTATTACATCAAAAACATTCACTACATCCAGTCAAATTTGAACTAAACCAAATATTATTTGAATCATTAATAAAACTAGAATAAAAAATATTATAAGAATTTATTATTCATGTGCTAGAATATATATTTTCACAATTACTCCAAACTACAACAGAGTCAAAAACATTTGTAGAATTCATCTTCGTAGACAAAGAATAAAAAACATTTTGAGCTCAAATAGTAGTATTTGATAAATAAACATTTTTTGAATTAAATGTACAATCTGAATAATTTGTATTCTCATTTCATCATAAATCTATAACAGCTGAAAAGGGATTTTCACTAAATAAATTTCCATAATTAGTAAAAAAATCTAATGAAAAATTATATTCTTTCATTGGTTTTTCATTTTCATCAAACTTACTAGCTATTACCACTTCTTTTAATCTATTACTTTTAGGACATCTAGTAATATTTCAATCAATTTTATAAAATGATAAACTTGACCAACTTGCTATTTCTTTAATAAATTTCCTAAAATCTGTATTTTTTCTCTTCTCTTTAATTTTATCCTCCCAGTATTTTAGATTTGACATAAAATTTTAGTTAAAATATATTTAATATACTTCTTTCTCGTAACACTTTTCATACCTCTTCGCTGAAGCTCCGAAGTACACAGCACTAATAAACTTCTTTGTTGTAGCAAGTCTGGCAATAAACAATCTCTGGTCTTTCTGGATTATAAGTTGTCTTCATATCTACTCCACATTTATCACATTTTCTATCATACAATTTTCTAGGATTTCTGAGTATCATTCTATCTAGATGTCTTTGGTCTGGGTGTCTTCTTGGGATTGGTAAATTATGTTTTCTATAAAATTCTAATTCTTGTTTAATTATTCTATACAAAGGGCTAAAGCCCTCTGTTGACTCCAATTCAGATTCTATTGCCCAGTTTAGTATATCATCTGGTATATCTGCTATATTTTCTGGCAACATACTTGCTTTTATCACTTTTTCTACTTTTGGAAATGGTGCTTCGTAAGTTGACCAATTAAATCCCATCCCCCTCTCAATCTCCCCCCAAGGGATAACTGAGACAGGAGTGCTTGCACGACTATCTTCGAAGTTAGAGCGAAGTAGAGAAGGAGCTACAAGTTGGTCTATCCCCTTTCTCCCATGGGGGGAAAGGGTTAGGGATTGGGGGACTTCAATTGGAAAATATTCTTGTGCTACTGTTTCATTGTATCAAAATGGAGAAATTGAGCTTGGGAAAAATTCTCACCATTCTCATGTTTTTTTCATATGTTCTATGATCTTTGGAACTATTTCTTCATATTCTTCTTTTGTGTATTGTTTATTTAATATACAGTATGATTTATTACGAAGTCAAATGCATCAAAACAAATATGATGAATCAGAACAATGCATTGTATAGTAAGAATTACTTATTCATGGATAACTATATAAAGAAAAGGCATAATTGTATCATCATACAGTTGATACTTCATAACATAAATCTCAATTAATTCAATAATTGCAATCTTTACAATTTGTAAAATTTCATACTGCATCACTACAAAAACTAGAATATGATGAGTCAGATATTTCAAAACAGTTTTTTAAATTATTACAATTTTTTAATCTATCTCATAAAACATTTTCACAATTAATAAAAGTATTTGATACATGTATTGAATCCATAATCATACTTTGTCTTTCTTTTTTGTATATTGAATATTTATTACTTAAATCTATATATTTTAATTTTTCTAAATATTCACTCTTGCTTAATTGCTTATCATAAAATAAATATGATTTATTTATATGGTTTGAACTCATAAAACAATTAGTACAATTATTTAGATTATAACAAAAAAAACAGTTTGATGAATTTATTACATTTTCACTTCATATCAATCATAGTCAGTTTATACAATAAATACAATCATATGAATTATTTATATCTATACATCTATCACAATCCATTACATCATTATTTCTAACTGTCCAAGTAGAATAAAATACATCTTCATTAAATCATCAAGTAAAAGATAAGTAACAGTTTTTTGAATGAACAAGTTGAGTAAACTTACTTCATTCTGATCATAGGTTATATATAGCTAAATTTGGTATAATATTTAAAATTTCTTTAAATTGTTCAAAAAATCATTTATTAAAATCAAAATCAATTCAATAATCCATTGCATCCCATTTATCACTCCACCATATTTCTTGATCATAAACCTTGTATGGTTTATCTGGACTATAAATAGATAATATTTCTTTTCAACTATAATCACATTTTCTTTTATATAATTTTTTCTCATTTCTAAAACTGAGTCTCCTTTGATGTCTACAATCAGGACAAAGTGTAGGTGATGGAATCAAGTATTTTTTTCATAAAAATGCTGGACTTACTTTATCGAAAAACTCTATATCTTTGTCAGTTATTTCAAACTTTGTATCACAATGTTTGCATTTTATTATTTCTATAACTTTTTCGTTTATAAATGTCATAGTTTGCTTTTATTATTTAAACTTAAATCACATTTTGATTCTATCTAGCCAATGTATTTCTGGTAATGGTAATCCATGCTTCATCAAAAAATCATATTCCATTTGTACTATTCTATATATATTTCATTTTTCATCCTTTATTACTTTTTTTAGTATTTCTGGATTTATTTGCCAGTTTCAGTTTGAGTCATATCATTGATAGTCAGATAAATCATTAACTCAAATAATATGATATCATTCTGGTATATCTACATTTATTTCACTTTCTCTCCACATATATCACTCATTTTCTACTTCTTGTTTTGTAAAACTATCATCAATTAAATATGCAAAAGTATCATTGAAATAATATGGATTAATATATCATGGAAAAAATTTTCATAAAGTTCAGCTATCTTCCATTTGGCTAAATATTTTGTCAGCTAACTCATACCATTCTTCTTTTGTGTATTGTTTATTCAAAATACAATATGATTTGTTTTTTAATCAAATACATCAAATACAATTACTACAATTTTCCATAAACCAAGAGTAGTATATATATGATGATTCGTCTATATAAATAGAACAAAATATATTATTTGAAGTTCCAGATCAACATACTCAATAAAAATTATTAGAATCTACTCATGCATCAATCACATCATAAAAATACTCACTATGATCACCTCATCAACCACATACCATATTACGTACATCATACATATTATTTATCCAATAACCATTTTCTATATTTTCACATTTAATGTTATAATATCATGAAACTATATTTTTAGATGAATAATTTATTCAAGAATTTCTAGAAATATGTTCATAATTGAGAATAAATTTATCTTTTTGTTTAAGAATATTATTTTTTAAAATGATGTATTCTTCTTTTAAATACTCTTTATTATCAATACAATATTTTTTATTTTCTAAACCATTACAAAAAATACAATCTTGACATCAAATCAAGTTTGTAGAAAACCATATATCTGAAGAATTGGTAATATATTTTGAATAAAAAATATTAAAGGAATTAATTATTCATCATCAAAAATAAATATTTTGAGATCAATTATTTACAAAAAAACTATTAAAAACATTAGTTACATTTATATATGAAAATGCACTATACAAAATATTTTCAGCTTCCATACCAATAACAAAACTTAAATACGTATTTTTTGTTCAAAAAGTAGCATCTGAAAAAAGACTATTTTCATTTTGAAAATTAGCACTTACATTTTGGAAATATACATTATCAAATAATGTTTTATAGTTAGTGAATAAATCTAACTGAGAATTATAATTAATTCATTTTTCAAAATTATTTAAATATTCTATTGAATCTATTTTTGGACTCCTATCTGTATTTGGATATTTACTTATATAATCTTCACGTTTATAAAGATTTAATACTAACCAACTTGCTATTTCTTTAACAAATTCTCTAAAATCAGTATTTTTTCTCTTTTGCTTGATTTTATCTTCCCAATGTTTTAGATTTGACATAAAATTTTAATTAAAAATATATTTAATATACTTCTTTTTCGTAACACTTTTCATACCTCTTCGCTGAAGCTCCGAAGTACACAGCACTAATAAACTTCTTTGTTGTAGCAAGTCTGGCAATAAACAATCTCTGGTTTTTCTGGACTATAAGTTGTCTTCATATCTACTCCACATTTATCACATTTTCTATCATATAATTTCCTAGGATTTCTGAGTTTCATTCTATCTATATGTCTTTGGTCTGGATGTCTTTTTGGGATTGGGAGATTGTGTTTTCTATAAAATTCTAGCTCTTGCCCTATTATTCTATACAAAGGACTAAAGCCCTCTGTTGACTCCAATTCAGATTCTATTGCCCAGTTTAATATATCATCTGGAATATCTTTTATATTTTCTGGTAACATACTTGCTTTTATCACTTTTTCTACTTTTGGAAATGGTGCATCGTAATTTGACCAATTAAATCATTTTTTTTCTGCTTCTTCTTTTGTTAATGGAAAATATTCTTGTGCTACTGTTTCATTGTATCAAAATGGAGAAATTGAGCTTGGGAAAAATTCTCACCACTCTCATGTTTTTTTCATATGTTCTATGATCTTTGGAACAAGGATTTCATATTCTTCTTTTGTGTATTGTTTATTTAATATACAATATTCCTTAGCTCTAATTCAGACAGATGCAAAACAATTTTTGCTATTCTCTACACAATTCATACAATATAATAAATTATCTACATTTTCCCAACAATCAAAACAAAAAAGTAATTTATTTCCAGAATCTCATATAACACCTGACTCATAACAATTATTTAAAATCCATCAAAATAAATCAACATCCATTAAATTTTTAGAATTTTCTTTTATATTTGCACAGTACTTAATATTTTCACAAGATACAATATCATTAGATTTATTAACATTTTTTGAGTTATTTATATAATCTCATATACAATTTTCGTTATTTAATCAATGAAAACTCTTTTCTGGTAATGATAAGAAAAAATTACTAAATTTAACTTTTAAATTTTCAAAACTAGTATTTTTTATAATCTCAGATAATTTTAAAAAATAATCTTCTTTTGAATATTGTTTATTCTCAATGCAATATGATTTATTTGTTAAATTTTTACAGCCAAAACAATTCTGACATCATACACAATTTTTGATAAAATAGCTATCAAAACAATTACTAGAATCTTGTCAGAAAAATACCTTATTACAATTTTGACAATCAATACATCAATAACAATTTTCAGAAAAATTTGTCTGATAACAATCTACACAATTTTTAACATCTTTAAAATTTATACTATAGTAACAATCTTCTCATTCTCATCAATTGAAGCATAAATAACAATTTTTACAGTTTGAAAAATTATTTGAATAATCACAGTTTTCTCAATTTAAAACACTTTTTGAAAAATGTGGTACTGAATTTCTAAGTAACAAAAATTGTTCAAAAAATGACTTTCAAAAATCAAAATCTATTCAATATGTTGTAGCATCCCATTTATCACTATGCCAAATATCTCTATCATAAACAGGAAATTCTACATTTTGAGGATAAAAAGAAAATATTAATTTATCACTAAAATCACATTTTCTCTTATATAAATTTCTCTCATTTCTAAAAGATAATCTTCTTTGCTGTCTACATTCTGGACATAGAGTAGGACTAGGAATATTATACTTTTTTCATGCAAAAACTGGACTTACTTTTTCGTAAAACTCCGAATCTTTATCAGTTATTTCAAATCTAGTATCACAATGTTTGCATTGTTTTAATTCTATAACTTTTTCGTTTATAAATGTCATAGTTTTCTTTTATTATTTAAACTTAAATCACATTTTTATTCTATCTAGCCAATGTATTTCTGGTAACGGTAGTCAGTGCTTCATCAAAAAATCGTATTCCATTTGCACTATTCTATATATATTTCACTTTTCATCCTTTATTACTTTTTTTAGTATTTCTGGATTTATTTGCCAATTTCAGTTTGAGTCAAATCCTTGATAATTATTTAAATCTTTTGTTGTAATTACTTCAACTCATTCTGGTATATCTACTTTTATCTCTTCGTCTCTCCATAAATATCATTTATTTAAAACATCTTCTCTGGAAAATTCTCATAATAGTCCTGCAACTGTATCATTGAAATAACTAGGATTTAAATCTCATGGGAAAAAATCTCATAAAATTCAATCCGAATCCATTTGAGCAAATATTTTACATACTTCTTTTTCCCATTCTTCTTTTTCAAATTGTTTGTTAAATATACAATAACTTTTATTTTTTAATCATATACATCAAAATAAATATGAACATGATTCTATATTACTTGAATAATAAATATTTGTACTTCATGATGAAATAAATCTAGATAAATATACTTTTGAGCATCAAAATCAAGATGAACACACTCAATATATATCCAAATTTCATTCTCAACCAAATGCAAAATCATACCAATTTTCTCAACCAGTTGTAGATCATGTATACATTAAATTTTTTGAATTTTTAGTGTTGAATACAAAATATCCATTTTCAATATTGTCTGATTCAATAATATTGTTTCATATTACATTTGTGCTATTATGATTAATTCATTTATTATTTAAATTATTGTAATATTCTAAAAATTTGCTTTTATCACTTAATAGTATTTCTTTAGTTTTGAAATATTCTTCTTTCTCATATTTTTTATTTTTTATATAATATGATACATTTTCTAAATTATCACAAAACAAACAGTTACTACATCATGTTAAATTCGTAGAAAACCATATATCTGAACTATTTTTTATAAAAGAACTATAAAAGATTTTGAATGATTTATTAATTCACTTTGAAAAATAAACTATTTCTGAATTATCTACTACAAATAAACTATTAAATATATTTTTAGAATTTATTCTAACTAGTACACTATAATAAACATTTTCTGATCAAATCGTTACAGTGTTACTTAAATAAACATTTTTAACATTTACTGCTGTATCTGCAAATTTTGTATTATCATTTAATCAAGCTTGGAATAAACATTCATGATCTATACTAAGAAAAAGTTTTTTATAATTTGAAAAAAAATCTTTAGAATAATCGTAATAAAATCATTTTTTTAGCAAATCATCTCTATTTTTTTGATATTCTTCTATAGAACATATATTAATTCTATCTGATTTATGATACTTTGAAATATTTCAGTTATTTCTATAAAAAGATATAGGTAACCAACTAGTTATTTCTAACAAAAATTCTAAAAATGGAGTATTTTTTCTCTTTTGTTTGATTTTATCTTCCCAGTATTTTAGATTTGACATAATCATTTATTTATTAATTATATTTTAAATATTATAAAAAAGTATTGTATAATACAAAACTTTTATTATTTAAACTTAAATCACATTTTTATTCTATCTAGCCAATGATTTTCTGGTAATGGAAGTCCGTGTTTCACTAAAAAATCGTATTCCATTTGTACTATTCTATATATATTTCACTTTTCATCTTTTATTACTTTTTTTAGTATTTCTGGATTTATTTGCCAATTTCAGTTTGAGTCGTATCATTGATAATCTGACAAAAATCCCCCTGTTTCCGCTACGCTTCAACTTTCCCCCTTAATAAGGGGGACTTTATTATGGATTACTTCCACTCATTCAGGGATATCTACTTTTATCTCTGCATCTCTCCACATATATCACTGCTTTTCTACTTCCTGCTTTGTGAAACTATCATCTATCAAATATGCCATAGTGTCATTGAAATAAAATGGATTTAATTCTCATGGGAAAAATTCTCATAGTGTTCCTCCTGATTCCATTTGACTAAATATCTTGTCTGCTAAATCATACCATTCTTCTTTTGTGTATTGTTTGTTTAATATACAATATGATTTATTTTTTAATCATACACATCAGATGCAAAAACTACAATTATTCATAAAAAATGAATAATAAATATTTGAACTAGCACTGGCATTTGCTCATATATACATATTACTAGATCATTGACCACATCACATCCATCCATAAATATCATTTGATTCAGCTAGATCAAAACTATCATATAAATCACTAGTATTATTTATTCCATCTACAAATGCTAAATTCCTTGAATTTTTTACTCTATTTACCATAAATCAATTCTCTACATTTTCTGAAAAATTTACTCAACTTCAATTTGTATTTATAGATAATTTATTTGTTGCTGTTACATTGTTTGTATAAAAAAAATTTGAAAATTTATCTTTCGCTTTCAATATTTGTATCTTTTTTTCTAGATATATTTCTTTAGAATATTTTACATTTTCTATGCAATAAGATTGATTATCAAGTCAATCACAAAAAATACATTCTGTACATCAAGTCAGATTGCTACTAAACCAGATATTATTTGAATTCGTTATATATTTGCTATAAAATATATTAAAACTATTTATTACTTGAAAACAAAAATATATATTTTCAGAATTTGACGTAATAAGTACAGAATTAAATATATTTCTGACATTTGCATAACACATCACACTATACAATATATTTTCAGCATCTTGTCATATACAAGTGCTTAAATAAGTATTTTTAGCTCAAAATAATGTATCAGCAAAATCACAATTTGGATTTTCTCAATATCTAATAGTAGATATTTTTGGAACATTTATAAATATTTTTGCAAAATTTTCTGAAAATGAGTTATCAAAATTATAACTTATTCAATCTACTCAATCTCAATATTCTTGAAAATATTTATTAGGTTCCAATATGTTTTTTATCCTATTTGTATCTGGATATCTACATATAATATTTTCATTTTTATAAAACATTATATTAAACCAACTAGCTACTCACATTACAAATTCTCTAAAATCTGTTTTTTTTCTCTTTTGCTTGATTTTATCTTCCCAATATTTTAGATTTGACATAATAATTTATTTATTAATTATATTTTTAATATTATAAAAAAGTTTTGTATTATACAAAACTTTTATTAATAAACTTCTTTCTCGTAGCAATCTTTACAATAAACTAATTCTTTTCTGTCTGGACTATATGTAGTCTTCATATCTACTCCACAATTATCACATTTTCTATCATATAATTTTCTAGGATTTCTTAGTGTCATTCTATCTAGATGTCTTTGGTCTGGATGTCTTTTTGGGATTGGTAGATTGTGTTTTCTATAAAATTCTAGTTCTTGTTTCGTTATTCTATACAAAGGGCTAAAGCCCTCTGTTGACTCCAATTCAGATTCTATTGCCCAGTTTAGTATATCATCTGGTATATCTGCTATATTTTCTGGCAACATACTTGCGTTTATTACTTTTTCTACTTTTGGAAATGGTGCTTCGTAATATGACCAGTTGAAGCCCCATCCTAACCTCCCCCTAGTAAGGGGAGGAACTTGAGCTTGTCCCCTCTCCTCTCAAAGGAGAGGGCTAGGGTGAGGTATAGGAAAATACTCCATTGCAACTGTTTCATTGTATCAAAATGGAGAAATGTTGCTTGGGAAAAATTCTCACCATCATGTCCCACGAAACCTTGGTGAAGTGGGATCTCACTCCTCAATCATATGTTCTATAATTTTTGGAACAAGAGTTTCATATTCTTCTTTTGTGTATTGTTTGTTAAAAATACAATAGGATTTATTGCGAAGTCATATGCATCCGAAACAATTACTTACTCAATAAGAACATGAATCACAATAAATTAAATTATTTACTTCTGGCCAAGTATCTATTGAAAAAATAACCTTCGTTGCATTTACTCATCATGTAGATACTTCATAATGTAGTGTTGTATTGTCACATCAATAATTAATATCCATACAATCACTAGAATCATCTAAAAAATAACAGTACTTAGAATTTTCAATATTTGTACAATCAAATACATTAACAGAATTTTTTGCATTGTAAATGTTGTCTCAATTTGAATTTTCAGTGTTATTTATGTTTGCGAATTTTTTTGGAAAATTATTCAAAAAATCTATAAAATATTTTTTGATACTTTTTATATTTCATTCTGAAAAATTATGTTTTTTTATTTCTTCAAAATATGTTTCTTTTGAATATTCTTTATTAAAAATATGATATCTTTTATTTACAAGATTAACACATCAAAAACAATATTCACATCAAATACAATTAAATAAAAATGAACTATTTTGACAATTAATTATTTTCTGTGAAAATTTACAGTTAAAAATATTAAAACAATCAATACATTCATAACATTCTTGTGAATTTTTTATTAACAAGCAATCATATCAATTTTCACAAAAATTAACTCTGTTACTATAGGAACATTTCTCACTTGTACTTCAAGAAAAACATAAATAACAGTCTTTGCAATTTGTTAACTGATTTGAATAACTACTATTTTCACATGTATTATCTATATTTAAATTTTGTCTTGGAACTTTATAAAGTAGGTCTTGAAATTGTTTGAAAAAACTTTTAGAAAAATCAAAATCTATTCAATAATCTAATGGATTCCACTTATCAGATAGCCAAATTTCTCTATCATATACTTTATAAGGTTTATCTGGTGAATAAATAGAAACAATATCTTTTCATGTAAAATCGCATTTTCTCCTATATAAATTCCTTTCATTTCTAAAACTAAGTCTTCTTTGTTGCCTACAATCAGGACAAAGAGTAGGACTAGGTATATTATACTTTTTTCATGCAAAAATTGGACTTACTTTTTCATAAAATTCTAAGTCCTTGTCAGTTATTTCAAACTTTGTATCACAACGTTTGCATTGTTTTATTTCTATAACTTTTTCGTTTATAAATGTCATAGTTTGTTTTTATTATTTAAACTTAAATCACATTTTTATTCTATCTAGCCAATGTATTTCTGGTAATGGAAGTCAATGCTTCATCAAAAAATCGTATTCCATTTGAACTATTCTATATATATTTCACTTTTCATCTTTTATTACTTTTTTTAGTATTTCTGGATTTATTTGCCAGTTACCGTTTGAGTCGATGCCTTGATAATCAGATAAAACCCCTCCTAAGCTCCCCTTATCATGGGAGGAACTAGAACTTGAGCTTCTCCCCTCCTTACTAGGGAGGGGCTGGGGGTGGGTAAAAATTACTTCCACTCATTCAGGGATATCTACTTTTATCTCTGCATCTCTCCACATATATCACTGCTTTTCTACTTCCTGTTTTGTGAAACTATCATCTATCAAATATGCTGCTGAATCATTGAAATAATATGGGTTCAAGCTTCCTGGGAAAAATTCTCATAATATTTTTTCTATCTCCATCCCAGTAAATATTTTCTCTGCTAGGATTTCCCACTCTTCTTTAGTGTATTGTTTATTTAATATGCAATATGATTGATTTTTCAGTCATACACATCAGATACAATAACTACAATTTTCCATAATAACACTATAATAGAGATTTGAACCTCATGTTATTTGATATGAGTTATATATATTATCACAATATCCAGTAGAAAATACTCAATAAACATCTGTTTCTGGAGGTGTATTTAGAAAACAATCATATATATTCTCTCCTGGTCATTTACCTCAGATAAACATTATATTTTTTCCATTTTTTATCTGATAGTTGTTTGCTCCGTTTGTTATATTTTCACTTTCTATGTTAAATATTCCATTTACATTATTACTTGAAAAATTATTTCATTTAGAATCTATTTTTAAAAACCATGAAAAAAACTCTGTTTTATTTTTTAGTATTTTTTCTTTTTCTATTTTGAATTCTTCTTTTGTAAGTTGTTTATTGTTTATACAATATGATTTATTATCCAAATTATCACAAAATATACAGTCATGACATCATAGCATATTTGAACAAAACCATAGATTTGAACTGTTTATTATATGTTTGCTATAAAATATATTAAATGATTTGATTATTCATTTACTTGTAAATATATTTTCACAAGTATCCCAGACAACTATACTATTAAGTACATTAACAGAATTTTCTTTTACACTGAAACTATATAGCACATTTTCACATCATCTAATCACAACAAAACTTAGATATGAATTACTACAACTCACAGTTTGGTCAGTAAAAATAGCATTTTCACACTCACCATGCAATACTGTAGGTGCAAAATTTGAAGACTTAAACAATATCTCAAAATTTTCAAAAAAAATCTTTGAAAAATCATATGTAAGTCCATTTTTTGATATAGAATCTCTAGATTCATCAAAATCTTTATGTGAAATTATTTTTCAGATTCTTTCAGTATTAGGTGGATAAACAGAAACAAAACCTGTATTGTTATACAAGTTCATGGTTCTCAGAGATGCTATTTCTTTTAAATAATCTCTAAATGATGTCTGTTTTCTTTTTTCTTTTATTATGTTTTGAAAATATTTCAGTTTTTCCATAAATTAATCTCTTTTGTATATAAAATAATAACTAGTTATCAATATAAAAAACAATGTAACTCAAAACACAAAAAATCCCAATTTAAAACTTTGTGACATAAAATATCCTATTCAAAAACTTCAAATTATTTGAAAAATAGATGAAAATTGTCAGTTTATAGAAAGTATACTTGCCTTGTAATTGTTATCTATTTTGTAATTTGTAAGTAAATAATGTTGTACTACAGGTCCTCTTCACCACAAATATCAAACCACAATAGAAAATAAAAGTCATACAATATAAGGATTATCTAGTATAACTGCTAGAAAAAATCATCCTACAAATACCAACATATCCAATATAAAAAACTGTTTCATAGTCATGATTTTCTGTAAATAATGGGCATAATGTCAGAATATAAACCAGAAAAATCTTGATAATCACATCACAAATCATATAAAAATCACTGGATATCATAAATCTTGTAAATATACATTTCTAAAACTTGTACTTGCAATATTTAGTCAAACTATAGCTCATGTAAATATAGAAAACGAATAGAGTCACAAGTGTTTCATCTCTAGTATCAATTTTTTGATACTTTTTTGATTTTCTTTTGCTATTTTTACTTGTTTTCACTTTGGATTTACTAGTGTAAAGGCAATAAATATTCATATAATATCTATAACTAATGCCATATAAAATGGAAAAATCATAGAAATATTTGTAGAAAATGGAAATAATAAAATCAATATAATACTTGCTAGAGATACATTTCATTTTAGTTTTCAGTATATTTTTGAAAAATCTTTGTCTTTTCATAAGCTCATCAATGTTTCATGAAAAAAAGCTGTTCATACTCACTCAGTAAAAGCAAATCAAAGTGATGCAAATATCGATGCAAATACAAAAAATACAAATGAATTATTGAAAAATGATCAAATTATATACAGTGATGTAGAACATATCAGAAATATTTTTGATAAAATAAGTGTTTTTTTATGTCAAAAATTGTCTGCAAAATATGATGATGGAATTTGAAACAAAAAAGAAAACAAAAATCCAAATCATGTATAAAGTCAGATTTGATTTGCTGTTGTATTTGGTAAACTCAAAAAATATATAGAAATAATTGGATCAAAATTTCTCCTCTGAGTCAGTAAATAATAAAAGTATTTTTTTATGTTTGATTGTATATTGTTTTCCATTTTTATTTTTATTACATTCCAAAATTTAGTTTCATTCTGTCCATCCAATGTATTTCTGGAATAGGTAGTCAGTATTTCACTAAAAAGTCGTATTCCATCTTTACTATTCTATAATAATTTCATTTTTCTCATTTGATTACTACATTTAGTATTTCTGGATTTATTTGCCAGTTTCAGTCTTTGTCGTATCATTGATAGTCTGATAAAACCCCTCCTAACCTCCCCTTATCATGGGAGGAACTAGAACTTGAGCTTCTCCCCTCCTTACTAGGGAGGGGTTGGGGGTGGGTAAATATTACTTCCACTCATTCTGGTATATCTACTTTTATCTCTTCTTTTCTCCACATAAATCACTGCTTTTCTACTTCCTGCTTTGAGAAATTTCAAAATAATCAAGCTAATGTATCATTGAAATAAAATGGATTTATAATTCATGGGAAAAAATCTCATAAAGTTCATTCTTGTTCTATTTTTGAGAAAATTTTTATTACTTCTTTATGCCATTCTTCTTTTGTATATTGTTTATTAAAAATACAATAACTTTTATTTCTAAGTCAAATACATCATAAACAATAACTACAACTAGTTACAAAAAATGAATAATATATATTTGTACTATCACTAACATTCATAGAACAGTATAAGTTATCACCATTTGCTCACATTATTCAGTACAAATCATGGGCTTGTTGTGCTCATCAAGTAAGTACATCATACATATTTTCATTACCATTTATTCATCATACAAATATTAGATTTCTTCAAGTTTTTACATTGTATCAAAAATATCAATTTTTTACATCATGTGAATTATAAAATCAACTTCATTCAACATTTGTAGAATTGTTATTTTTTCAGGTTTTATTTACATTCTTAAAATATTCTAAATATTTTGTTTTATCTTTTAATGCATTTGCTTTTTTCACAAAATATTCTTCTTTTTCGTATTTTATATTTTCTATGTAGAAACTACAATTATCTAAATCATTACAAAACAAACACTCACTACAACCAGTTAGATTTGAGCTAAACCATATATTATTCGAATTGTTTATAAATCTAGAATAAAATATTTTGTAACTTTCTATTATTCAACTTCCAAAATATACTATACTGCTATTTTGATAAGTAGAAACTGAACTAAATACATCAGTACAATTATCTTTTACAGAAAATGAATAAAATATATTTTCACAATTATTTATCACTGTGAAACTTAAATACACAGTCTTTGAATTTAAAATAACATCAGAATAATATGTATTTTCGGATCATCAATAAATCAAAAAGTCAAAAATATCAATACTTAAAAGTAATTTTTGAAAGTTTTTGAAAAAACTTTTTTCATAATCATAATCAATTCATTGATTTATCAAATCATCTCTAGAATTTTCAAAATCTTTGTTTGGGATAACTCACTTTATCCTATCTGTATCTGGAAACTTTGATATGATTCAATTGTTTCTATGAAGTACTACTGTAGACCATGAAACAATCTCTTTTAGAAAATCTCTAAAAGGAGTATTTTTTCTCTTTTCTTTTATAATGTTTTGAAAATATTTTAAGTCTTTCATATATTTTTTTATTAAGCATACATAAATTGTTTATAACAAGCTGGACAATATACTTTGTACTTTGGTTTATTTTTGAACACTGTTAATGTTTCAATGCTACATTTATCACATATTCATACATACATTTGTCATTTTGGTCTATCTGAAAATATCTTATCTATTCTGTTTTCGTGATGTACTCTAGGTATAGGAAATCATTTTTTCTTTAAGTATTCTAATTCTTTTTTGATTATCCTAAATGGTCTGGCAGACTCTTCGCATATAATAGCTTTATCTAAAATATCATTATTTATTTCTCATATATTTCATATTTCTTTAGTTTTCAATACTTGCATATTTTCTGGGATATTTATTTCCTTGTTTTTGGTTCTCCATTTGATTTGTATTTTTTCATCTCATCCTAAATCTAGTATAGCGTCACTTATGAAGTCATCTGTTTTCACTATTACTACTCAAATAGCATCTGAATCTATCGTTTCCTCTCTTCAATCACTATATATCACTTTGTTTACTTTGAAATAATCGTAAGCCAATGTATCATTGTAAGGAAATGGACTACAAGTCCAAGGTATAAATTCTCACCATTTTCAAGATTGTTTTAGATTGATTACTATTTCTTGTCTCTTTTGAAAATACGATTCTTTTGTGTATTGTTTGTTTAATATGCAGTATTTTTTGTTTCTAAGTCATACGCAAAACATACAATCCTCACATCATTCCAAATCTATACAATAATCTATATTTGTAGATTCTGCTATAAATCATGAAAAATTTACATTGTAAGTATTGTATCCAAAACTAAAACTTCATATACTATTTTCACAGTTTGTACCAAACTCTAGAGAATTAATAATCTTTTCTCATTTATCGTCGGCAAAATCACCTCAAATCATTATGTTGGCACAATTACTAATACCATTTCAAGCATATACATTTACAGAATTGTTGGAGAAAAATGTAGCTTCTCCGTTCACTTTTTGACAATTATTTATATTTATAGCTCAATCAACTAGATTTTGATCCAAAAATTCTGCAAATTTTTGTTGTAAAAATATGAATTGATTATAGTCTCATAATTTTTCATAAATACCTTTTTTGATTGATTCGTATTGTTCTTTTGTGTATTGTGTATTGTAAATCATATATGATTTATTTACTTGATTGCAGCAAAAAATACACTCTTTACAGTTATTCATATCACTACAAAAAAGTAGTCAACTACAATCTACACTATTTCTAGAAAATGAGACATCGTGAGAAGTACCTATTGTATGACTACTATAGATATTTGAACTTGATGCTATATGGTATGAATCAAATACATTTTTTGAATCAGTAATTTTTAGCGAATAATATACATCTTCGCATTCTGAAAATACACAATAACTCAGATACAGATTTTTTGATGTACCCACATGACTAGAATAATCTCAGTTTTCTACACCTCTAAAAACTAGTCTAGAAGCTTTTGGAAATACACTATATAGTTTTATAAAATCATCAAATATATCATCTGAAAAATCATTTCAATACTTAAATCATAAATCATCTACTAGTAATTCTCTGTATGTATTTGCTTCTATAACTTCTCACTTATAATCTTCTGATATAATAGATATAATATTTTTTCAAGAATTAATATCTTTTCTGTTGTATAAATGTTTGTCATTCAGAAATGAATATATCAATCTAAAAATACAAGTAGGACAAATATCTGAGTATTTGAAGCTAGATTTATCATACTGTTCTTTTTCAACTGAGTATAATGAATATTGCGTAGTACAATATTTACACACTGAATTATTTATTATTTCTATATCTGTTCACTTGACTAGTAAATCTAATAATTTATTCATTAAAAAAAAGTAAGCTATAAATTGATTATAGTTTACTTTTTTTATATTTATTTTCAAATAAAAAGTATTAATGCTTTTTGTGTATACAATTTTATTAAATATAGCTAAATAAGGCTTAAGGAAGGTTTGAAAAACTCACTTCTAGAAAAAAATGTCCTTTTTTACTAAAATTTACTCAAAAATTTTTCCCTTAGAATAGCTTTGAAAAAAATTATTTTCATAAATTTTATCTAAAAAATCACTATTTTTATTCTTATGAAGGAGTTTTTCAAACCTTCCTTAATATTAAAGTTCTTTTTTGTAGCAACTCTCACAGTATACTAATTCTTTTCTATTTGGAGAATATGTTGTTTTTATATCTATCCCACATTTATCACATGTTCTATCATATAGTTTTCTAGGATTTCTCAGTTTCATCCTATCTGCATGTCTTTGATCTGGGTGTTTTTTGGGTATTGGTAGATTATGTTTTCTATAAAAGTCTAACTCTGGTTTGATTATTCTAAATGGTTTTTTTGTGATTTCACATTCTATTGCCCAATTTAATATATCATCTGGTATATTTAATATATCTATTGGTAATTGATTTGCTTTGATTATTTTTTCTACATTTGGCATTGGATGAATATATTCACTCCAACTGTATCATTTTTCTAGTGATTGACTCTTTGTAAGTGGGAAATATTGGTTTACAATTGATTCATTATAGCAAAATGATGAAAAACAAGCAGGAAAATATTCTCACCAAGTGTTATTAATTTGCATCGAATTAATCAATTTTGGAACGATTTCATTGTATTCTTGTTTTGTATATTGTTTATTGAATATACAGTATGATTTATTTTTAAGTCAAACACAGCCAAAACAATTATTACAATAGTGACAGCTATCACAATAATATAAAAATGATGATTCTCAAATACAATTATGGCAGGCAATACAATTTGTACCTAATGTAAACATCGTTTGATACATCAATTCTCAACGAACAGCTGTATAGTTTACATCATAACTATTGGTAAAATTTCATATAGTAGAGCTGTATTTCAGATTCTCACTGTTTTTTACATCAAAAGAATTATATACATTTTTTGAATTGTAGATATAGTTTCAAGTTACATCTTCGTTATCATGTCATATGATACAATTTACAATAGTTCATTTTTTTAGTTCACTCAATTTTTCGCTGATATGATTTATATTTTCTACTGTTTGTATTTTTAGTTTTTCAATTATTTTAAAGTATTCTGCTTTGTCATATTTTTCATTGAATATATAGTTTTGTTTATTTTGTAATCATACACATCCAAAACATTCATTACAATTTTTGCATGAATCTAAATAATATGAATTGTTACAATTTTCGCTATTGATAGAGTACATGATATTGTAAGAATAATAACAATCAACGCACTGATAGCTATTTTTGCACCCATAAACATACAAACAATCTACGCATTTTTCACATTCCCAAACTATGTGTCAGTAACTACAAGTATCATTTTTTACATTTCAAAATACTAAATAACAAGAATTACTATAATTTGACATATTACAATACTCACTATTTTCACTATTTACATTCATCAAATTGATTCTAGGAACTGTTTTGTGTAATTCTCATATATAATCAAATACTTCTTTTCACTCAACAATATCTAATCCATAGCTCATAGGATCCCATTTATCACTAAACCAGATATCATAATTGTATACTGGAAAACTCACATCATCTCTGTACATAGAAATGATATTTTTGCCAGTTGCATCACATCTCCTCCTATATAGATTGAAAAAATTTCTAAACATAAATCTGTTTATACTTCTGCAGTCCGGACATAGAGACGGAGTAGGAATACTGTATTTAACTCATGCAAAAATAGGACTTACTTTTTCGTAAAATTCTAAGTCCTTGTCTGTTATATCAAAAGATATGTTACAGTGTTTACAGGTTTTGGTTTGGATAGTTTTTTCTGGCATATAATTTCTATAATTATGTATAATCAGTATTAACCCACCTTAACAGCTACAGACCACCCCCTACCCCCTCCTTAGTAAGGCGGGGGAATAGCTAAAGAAAGCACCCTTATTATCCGAAGATGTTTCCTTTATGACAATGGGGATATCCATAGGACAGGTGAATTAGTTTTTGTCTAGTTCTAATAAACTTCTTTATTGTAACAATCTTCACAGTACACTTTTTCAGGTCTTTCTGGACTGTAAGATGTTTTAATATATATTCCACATTTATCACATTTTCTATCATATAATTTTTCAGTATTTCTCATCTGCATCCTATCTAGATGTCTTTGGTCGGGGTGTCTCTTAGGTATTGGCAAATTGTGATTTCTATAAAAGTCTAACTCTGGCTTGATTATTCTAAATGGTTTTTTTGTGATTTCACATTCTATCGCCCAGTTTAAAATATCATCTGGTATGTCTGCAATATTTTCTGGTAAATGGTCTGCTTTGATTATTTTTTCTACATTTGGAAGTGGTGTTTCGTAATCTGACCAATTGAATCATTTTTTTATTACTTCTTCTTTAGTTATCGGAAAATACTCCATTGCTACTGTTTCATTATATCCAAATGGTGATATATTGCTTGGGAAAAATTCTCACCATTCTATTGTTGCTTGTCCCCTCTCCTCTCAAAGGAGAGGGTTAGGGTGAGGTAACATCATATGTTCTATTATTTTTGGGACTAGTTTTTCATACTCTTCTTTTGTGTATTGTTTGTTTAATATGCAATAAGATTTATTTCTCAGTCAAACACATCAAAAACAATTAGAAATAGAATAAGAATTGATGCAATAATTTAGATTATTGCATCCATCCCAACATTGTACTGAAAAATTGATTCCATAATCAGATATTCCACAATTTATTGCTTCATATATTTTTTCAGCATCTCTTCCAGCAGTACTTACATCCATACAGTCTTTTGCATTTCTCCATACATGGTGTCAATATCTACAATCCTCTGCATCATATGCATCAAAACATTTATAACAATTTTTCGAATTTTCTATATAGTCTCAACTACAATTTGGAGAATTAAATATTCTAGCATATTTTTTTGGAAATGTTTTTTTAAATTCTAAAAACTTTTCTTTTATGTTTTGAATCTTTTTTAGTTTTGCTATTTCTTTTTCATAGTCTTCTTTAGAATATTCTTCATTAAATATATGATATTTCTTCCCTACTAGATTTACACAACAATAACAATAATTACAACCTATACAATCTTCTAAATAGCTACTTTCACTACAATTTACACAATTAAATAAATAGCTTGAATTGTAACAATTATTACAATTATCTGATTCGTATAGATATCTACACTCGTGAACAAATCATGAATCTATACAATTAACACATTTTTGTAACCAATATCAATAATAACATTGTTCATTATTTGAGCTCTCTGATATCAGATAACAATCTTTGTTATCTGCAGATAAATTACAATAATCAGAATTGTAATTATTACTTCATATAATACTTTGTTTAGGTACACTTTTAAACAATTCATTAAACTGTTCAAAAAATCATCTAGAAAAATCAAAATCTATTCAATAATCCAATGCATTCCATTTATCACTTAACCAAAATTCTTGATTGTACACTTTGTATGTTTTATCAGGTGAATATATAGAAATGATTTGCTTTCCAGTTGCATCACACAGTCTTTTATATAGTTTTCTCTCATTTCTAAAACTCAGTCTCCTTTGATGTCTGCAGGCCGGACATAGAGACGGAGTAGGAATTTTATATTTAACTCATTCAAAAATAAGACTTACTTTTTCGTAAAATTCTAAGTCTTTATCTGTGATATCAAAAGATATGTTACAGTGTTTGCAATTTTTTGTTTCTATTGTATTTTCTGGCATGTTATATATATTATAAGTAAATTTTACTTTATTAAACATTTTTTTCACAAATTGTAAAGTGTATTTTTTGTAATACCTTGATTTATATGATAAAATAAACATAATTAAGTGTGAAAATATTATCACAACAATGTAAAATATGAGAATAAATGAATATTTAAATAATCTAGGTTTAAATGATAATGAAATAGATATTTTTCTATGAGTTTTTAAGCTTGGTTCAAATCCGGCTTCTACTATAGCAAATTATCTTAATATGGAGAGAACTTATGTGTACAAATCTCTAATAAAACTTACAAAATTGAATCTAGTTTATGAGACTTCAAAGTGAAAAGTAAAGCATTTTTATATTCCTGATTCTGATGTGCTAGAAAAATTTATCACAAAAAAAATAGAGAAATATAATTTTCTCAAGGAAGATTTTGTAAATATTCAGACAGAATTGGAACAATACAAGCAGCCATTGTACAATTCTAGTATTCCAAAAATCACTATTTTTGATTGAAATGATGGTATAGAAAATTTGTATAATGATATATATGATAATGTATTAAAAAATAGTTATATATCTATAAAATTATTTTCAACAAACACTTTGGAAGCTCAAACATCTTTGAAATTTGAGATAAAGGAAAATAGAGAAAAATTATTTAAAAAGCTTGGAGAAAAAAAAGTTACAGTAGACACTTATTTATGAAATGGTATTTCTACTATGGAAGAAATAGTGAAAATCACTCAAATAGAAAATCTGTACAATTTACCCGCATCAAATTCTGCTATAAACATATTTGTAGTGGGTAGAGTGACATATATAGTTATATATAAAAAAAATCCATTTGGAATAAAATTGGATAGTGAGGATTTGGCTTGGGCTATGCATTTCTTGTTTGATAAATTGAATGTAAATTAAAAAGTATTAATTAATTAATACTTTTTTTAGTTCACTCAATACATTTAATGCCTCTATCGGTGTCAGATTATTTATATCTATTTTTTGTAATTCTTTTTCTACTTTGCTTTCTTTTTTTACTTCTTTTTCTACTTTTTTTACTTCTGGTTCAAAATTTCATAAAAATAATTGTGTTCCTGAAACTTTGTTGTGTTCTAGCTCTAGCATCCTAAGCATTTTTCTAGCTTCTTTTATAGTTTCGCTTGAGATTCAAGCTATTCTAGCTACTTCAAGTCAGAATGATTTTTTTATTCCTCAGGGAATTATTTTTCTCAAAAAAACTAGATTGTCTTCATTTTCTCATACTGCTACTGAAAAATTTTCTACTCCGGTAAGTTTTTTTGATTCGTCTATGAGTTCGTGATAATGAGTTGCAAAAAGAGTTTTTGCTTTTATTTTATCATGATTTTCTCTGAGAATAGCCCAGGCAAGACTCATACCGTCATATGTAGAAGTACCTCTACCTACTTCGTCTATTATCACAAAACTATTTTTTGTAGAATTATTTAGGATATTAGCTACTTCTTGCATCTCTACCATAAAAGTAGATTGTCATAAAAATAGGTTGTCATTTGCTCAGATTCTAGAAAATACTCTGTCTGTTAAAGGTATAATGGCTTTTCTAGCTGGTACAAAACTACCTATATGTGCCATCAATAGTATGAGTGCGTTTTGTCTCAAAAATGTAGATTTTCATCACATATTTGGTCCTGTAATTATATGTACGTATTTTTTGTCAGTAAGAGTTAAATCATTGCTGATGAAGTCCTTTTCTGTTTGTTCAATTACTGGATGTCTTCATCATAAAACTTGGTAATCATAGTTTTGATTTATTTCTGGTTTTGTATAATTATTGTAATAAGCTATGTATGACATACTAGATATGAAATCTATATATGCTGTTTTGTCTCATATGTTTTTGATCTCTTCAAAACTATTCAAAATCTGGTCTCTTATCTCTAAAAATATCTCGTATTCTCTAGCTGATTTATTTCATTCTGCTTCTAGTATTTCCTCTTCAAATTGTTTTAATTCTACTGTAATATATCTAGATGCATTTACAAGAGTTTGTTTGTGTATAAATATTTCTGGTACATTTTTTGACTGACTTTTTGGTAACTCAATAAAATAACCTGAAGCTCAAGTGTATTTTATTTTTAGATTGCTAAGTGAATACTTTTGTGATAATTCACTTTGGTAATTAGTAAGCCAATCTTTTGAATTGTAAACAAGTCATCTGTAATAATCTACTTTTTCGTCGTAGTTATCTGCTATGATTTCTCATCACATGATGTTCATCTCTGCATCAGGCTTGATTGAAGCATCTATTAATTGTATTATTTTTTTTATGTTTTGCATGATTTTGGATAAACAATTAATTAACCCATCCTTGAATTCCTTCCCTTAAGTCTAATGGAAGGAGGCTACAACTTTTAATATGAGCCCCTTTCCCTTATATAAGGGAAAGGATTCAGGTTAGGGATATTTTTATCCCCCATATTCTATCAATTACATTTTTTTTGTAAAGAAATATTGAAATTTATTATAAATTAGATATTCTAGAAGTAGTAAAATTTATAGAACCCATCCCCCTTCGGGGACTTCCCTTGAAAAGGGAAGAAAGAAGGAAGTAATAACAAAAACTATGATAAAAATAAACAAAAGTGACTCAATAATTGATATAATTATCAAGATAAATAACTGTAAACAAAAGGAAATCGTGTTAGATTTCCCTTTTTGACATCCAATTTTGCATAACTACACTTCTCTAAAAATACTTAAAAACAAAGCTGGAAACAAAGATTTAATACTTATTACTAGTGATAAAACAGCCAAAAACATATGAAAGAGTCTATGAATCAAATATTCTCAATTATGAGATACAGATTTGTTGGAGTACAATTATACATTTTTGGAATATACAAAATATTTATTTAAAAGATATTTAACTGAAATAAAACAAATATTTTCAAATAAAACACCTGATATAATATTTGAATACCAAAAAAAATATTCTACTAGCAATTCAAAAATATGATTTTTCTTGCTTGGTTTACTTGGTTCTGTATTGTTATTTATATTTATTTTTTACTTTGCTGTAAACAAAACCTATATAGAAATAACTCCTGAAATAAGTATCAGAACTAAATCTGAAAATTTTATTTTTAGAGCTGCTTCAGCTGAAGAAGTGTTAAATGAAAATATTATAAAGCTGACTCAGGTATCTAAACTTATTTACTTGACTAACACATTTTGAACTACTGGAGTAAATGAAGATTCACTAAAAAGATCTAAATGAAAAGTAACTTTTTATAATGAACTAGAAGAACCAGTTGATTTACTCGCTAATACTAGAATAGAAACAAAAGATGGCGTTTTGTTTACAACAGATACACCTATCAGTTTAGATAAAGCTACTAGAACAGCAACTTGATGAATAATTCCATCACATGTAGAAATAAAAGTGACTTCAAGTTTAAAGGATTCGAAATGAAAAATTATTTGAACCAGAGCAAATATATGAACATGAGTTTTGTTAACACTACCTGGTTTAAAGATAAATAATGATAAAATATATGCAAAAACTACTGAACCTATAGATGGTTGAAATGAAAACTATGTAAAAAAACTTACACAAGAAGATATAGATAATGCAAAAAATATTTTGGAATGAAAGCTGAAACAACAAGCTTTGAATGAATTGAAAAAGCAAATACTAGATGATAATGCAAAAAATAACATAACTTATGATATACTTTGAGTAGATGATATACTTTTTTACAGTGATTTCAAAGTAATGTGAGATGAAAAATTGAAAGTATGAGCAAATATAGATAGTTTTGATTTATCTGGTACTATAAAAATAACTAGTTATATATATAATACTGAAAAAGTTTTAAACCAGATGTCTAGTACTATAAAAGATACTATGTTAAAAGATGTAGAAAAATTGCTTTTTGTAAATGATAAATCTTTGAGAATATCTGTAGTATTGAACAAACAAGATAGACCTTTAGAAATAAAGGCTACTGCACAAGTAGAATCATTTTTTTCACATAATTTTTTGAATGAAAAAAATAATTATATAGAAAAACTAAAATCTTCAATAGCTTGATTAGAAAAAGATGATGCTATAAAAGTATTGCTAAACAATCAAAATATCAGTGATGTAAAAATGGAAATCAGACCTTTTTTTATAAATAAAGTATCAAAGATTTTGGATAATATTGAAGTATCTGTGGTTGAAAAGAATTAAGTAAAGTAAGCTCTGCAAAATTCACATCTAGAAAAATTTCTAGTTGTGGTATACTAATTTCTATTCTTTTGAAGGACATTTTAAGTTTATTTAAAAAAATACTTTACAGTAAAACTGTAAAGTATTTTTTTATCCAATTGATGATAAGTAAAATTTGATTTATCTATAATTACAAGACTGAATTTAGATTTAATACATTTATATGTTTTATTCAATTTCTAACTCAAAAATTAACATCATCCATAGTTACAACATATTTTTCCCATGAGTCACTTATTTTTTCTAAACTTCAGAATTCTCTATTTATTGTATCTTCTGATGATAATAAATATGATATTTGGAAATATTTTGTTATTCCATTTTTTTCTATAATAAAATCTACTTCTTCGTTATCTTTTAATCTTCAAATCTTTATTTCATATCACATCCTCCTGAATTCTAAATATGCATAGTTTTCAAGTAGATTTCAAATATCTCTGGATAAATTAAAACCAGAAATAGCATTTCTAAGTCACAAATCTCATACATAATATTTATTATATATTTCAAAGTATTTTTTAGTTATTGGATCTTCAGCTTTGACCAAATTTAACAAGTATACTTTTAATCAATAATCTAGATAATTTAACACGGTTTCTGGTGAAATATTTACCCTTTGTGATTTTAAATAATCACTTATACTTTTTGCAGAAAATACATGTCATATATTAGAAAAAACATATTTATATAAGTTTTCAAAAAAATCAATATTTCTAAGTCAAAAGTATTTTACGATGTCTTTTAATACTATAGTAGAATATATTCACTTCAAATAATTAAAAATCACTACATCTTCTTTATTCATAAAAAATCTTCATGGTAATCATCCATATTTCAAATATTCCATAAATAATTCTTTTGAAATTTTTTCTCATGAAAAAAGAGAATATTCTTCTAAACATAAAGGAAATATTTCAAATTCAATATATCTTCAAGTTAACAATGTCGATAATTCGCTAGATAACAAATTTGAATTACTTCATGTTATAAAAATTTCTATATTATTTTGATATACTGATAATATACTATTTATAAATCTTTCCCAATCATGAATTTCCTGAATTTCATCTATTCAAACAAATATTTTTCAATTGGTAGTATTTTCTAAAAACTTTTTAAATTCCTTATTTAAGTCATTATAATCCTTGATATTATCATATTCTAAATCTTCTTTATTTATATAAAAAAAATTTTTTTTATTTATTTTTTGAGAATTATAAAGTTCTCTAATCAAAGTCTTTAATATATAGCTTTTTCACACTCTTCTCATTCATGTTAATACTTTTATAACATTTGAATCAAGATACTTGTTTAGATTATTTATATAATTTTTTCTAATTATAATATCTTGTTTTAATATTTCATCTATCATTGAAAAATAGTTAAAAAATAAATATATTTCAGTTATATATGAAATATATTTATATTTTAAAATTATGCAAATTTATTATTTCTCTATTCAAATAAAAAATACTTTACAGTAAAACTGTAAAGTATTTTTTTATCTTTTACCTTTATATCATCCACTATTTCATCCTCTACTAGAACCTGATCTAAATCATCCTGAACTTCTAGAACCTCATGATCTGAATCATCCTCTAGAACCTCCTGAGCTAGAACCTCAGTCTTTTTGTTTTGCTTCTACTACTACTGGTTTTCTAGGATTTGCATCTTTGAATTTTCTCAGAACGAAATCAGCATCTTCATCTTTTAAATTGATAAATGAAAATTCTCTCATGATATCGATATTTCAGATATCTCATAGTTTTGCATCTACTTCTTTTTCTAGAAACTGAATCAAACTACCTGGAGTAAATCAGTCCAATTTACCTTTTGCAACAAATAATCTTCTCTCTCATGGTACTCCACTCACTCATCTTTCTCATCTATCACCTCTATCTCTAGAATCTCTTGAATCTCTTGAATCAGATGTAAAATTGTCTTCTCTCAATTCATTGTAATGAGTGCTAGAAAATTCATTTCCATATCATTCTTTCAAGATTGCAGCTAATACTTCTGCAGCATCTCATAATTCTAATAAATCTTTTGCTAAATCTACATAATGTAAATCTTCTGAATTTAATAATAATTCTCTAGTATTATCTATTAATCTCTTCTTTTTAAATTCGATTACATGGCTTACTTCTGGTAGTTTATCAATATTGATTTTTGATTTGATAGTTCTTTCTATCCATGATAGTGTTCTAGAATCTTTTCTAGATACAAAAGAAATAGCTTCTCATTTGTTACCCGCTCTACCAGTTCTACCTATTCTATGTGTATATGTTTCTGGGTTGTCTGGTAGCGAATAATTGATTACATGCGTTAAGTTGTTTACATCTATTCATCTAGCTGCTACATCTGTAGCTACAAGTATTTTGATTGCTCAGTTTTTGAATCTAGATAAAGTTTTTTCTCTCATCTTTTGTTCTATGTCTCCGTGAATTCATTCTACTTTGTAACCTCTAGTCATCAATTTTGCTGCTACTTCATCTACATCTGCTTTTGTTTTACAAAAAAGTATTCCATAAAAATCAAACTCTACTTCTATAACTCTACATAATGCTTCAAATTTGTCTCTTTCATTTACTTTGTAACATTTTTGTTCTATGTTACTATTTGTTAATTCTTTTCTTTCTATACTTACTTTGTCATGATCTTTGATATATTTATGTACTATATCTTGGATACCTTTTGGCATTGTAGCTGAAAATAATAATACTTTTTTCTCTTTTGGAGTAAATTGTATGATTTCTTCTATTTCTTCTTTGAAACCTATATTTAACATTTCATCAGCTTCATCTAGTATGAAATATTTCAGATTTTCTATTTTTAATGTTTTTCTTTTTGATAAATGATCTATTACTCTACCTGGAGTACCTACTACTATTTGTGGATTGTTTTTTAATCCTAATAATTCATCTCTAATGTTTTGACCACCGTATAATAATTGGATTTTTACTGAACTATCAGCAAATGATTTGATTTCAGTAGCTACTTGTATAGCCAATTCTCTAGTAGGAGCTAGTATAAGAGTTTGAATATCTCTAGAGTTTGTATCTAGTCTTTCCAATATAGGTAAACCAAATGCTGCTGTTTTACCAGTACCAGTTTGAGCTTGACCTATAATATCTTTGTTACCATTTAAAAGTAATGGAATAACTGATGCTTGGATAGCACTTGGATGTTCATATCATTTTGCTTTGATTGCTTTAAGCATCTTTTCTGATAATCCTAAATCAGCAAATGTGATTTTTAAATCTGTACCTTCTGCGTCTATTTTTTTCTCTAATGTTTCTGACATATTTAATATGTTTAATAATAAAAAACTCTATCCTGAATCCTTTCTCTAATTTTAGAGAAAGGGGCTACAAATTAAAAGTTACAATTATATTGTTGCTCCCTCTCTAAATAATAGAGTTTATTCAATGGTGAGTTGGAATGTTTTAAATCAAAAAAAGAACTTGGCATAATAATATTGCAAGTCCTTCTTGAATAAGTGAAGAAAGGTACTTCCAAATATAACTAAATAATGTAATTAATTTATTACGCTATGCAATATAATATATATGTAAAATATATATTGCTTAGTTTCAGTAACCCAAATTAATTAATCCCATTATATTGAGTCATTTTGAAACGTCCTAGATTTTTGACTCGGTGATTATATAAGTTTATTTTTAAAATGCAAATCTTTTTTGTCAAGAAAAAAAGTACCCGGTGTTTTTGGGTACTTTTTCTTATTTATAGTCGCTTTAATGCCTTGTACACTTCAATGTATCCATGTAGAATTTGTTCTTGGATTTCATGAGGTACTTTTACATAAAGCTTTTCTCCTCTTTCGAGGTATAATGCACTGATTTTCCAGCCAGCGTTTTCACCAAAATCACGGAGAATCTGCTTGTCCATTGACTGATAGTTTTTGTTTGAAAAATCTTCTAGCCTTATAAACCGGCTACTTTCTGGAGTCAATACTTCATCTCCTAGTACCCAATTACCTTCGCTATCGATGAAAACTTCAAACTTGGTATCAACTACAACAATACCGATGTTCAAACATTTTTGAGTAAAATTGTCAAAAAGTTTGTATAATGGACAGACAATGCTACTGAAATCATCTGTTACTTTGGTACTTATCATCGGTTCGTCTTTTACTCCCTTTGTGGTCGGAGTAAATACAACTGACTCAAATTTATCCCACTCACTCATACCTGCAGGCAAATAAATCTTGTAAGGATTATGCCCTTGTTTATAGGACTTGTACAAAGAACCGGTCAGGTAATTCCTGAAAATCAGTTCCATACCTGTTTTTTTGCCTTTGAAATCTGTTTCAAGTGGTTTACAAAGCTCAAAAAATTGAGCACGACCAATAATACTTTCCGGTAGATTTTCAGGTAATTTTCTACGAGCAGTTTTTATGCCCATAGATTCTGCGAAATCGAAACCTAGGTCAGAAATCTGAGTTTGGACAATGCCTTTGCCAAATATTTCTAGGTCAAGGGGAATATCAAATACAGATGTACGGTCACTGCGTACCAAAAGTACATGAGGAATGTCCCCAGCTACAAAGTACAAATCAGCGTTTTTTCCTATGTAAAACAAATTGTAGCCCAACTCTTCCAACTCTGGTAAGCCTTTTTGTGTTGTCAAAATTTTAGATTGTGGCCATAGTCCAGCGTTTGCTGCATCTTGAATGTGTTGCATACTGTTTCTCCTTTTAAAAATTTTATGCAATTGTATTATAAATAATTATTTTTAATAATCAAGTTAAATCATAATTTTTGACTAAATTATAAAAATAGTTTATAATATAGATATTAATATTTTGAAAAATAAATTTCGATAATAAGGAAAATTATATATAATTGTAAACCCAAATTATAAATTAACTGATAGGAAAATAATGTTTGATTTTGATACTAAAAAATTTTTTGATTATATATCTGATTTTTATGACTACATAATATCATTTTTTGACTATGATTTCGAAAAAATAATAAATTTTACTTTAGAATACTTAAATTCAGTTATTATTTTGTGAATAGTATTATGATTTATCATCACTGAAATATATCTGAGAAAGAGACTTAGAAAAGTAAAAAATGATATAAATAAAAAATATAGTGCAGACGAAATGGAGGAAATAGATAATCTAGAAACTCTAGATCAGGACTTGTATATAGAGTATTATAAATGAAAAAATATATTGAATTTGATCAGATTTGTAATAGTTTTTTCTGGTGTTTCATTTTTGATATTATTTAGAGCTCCTGGAATATTCAACTTTTTAGCAATAGCTGTCTGAGCGATTATTATCACATTTAAAGAAGTAATATTGTCTTTTATGGGATTTTTCTATATATCAACTCATTATAAAATATGAGAAAATCTTTTACTCTGAGATAATAATAATATTATCAGGTGAGAAATAGTATATATAAATATACTAAATGTATGAATCATATGAAAGAGCGAAAACTGAGAACATAATTGACAATTTTATACGGTACCTAATCATAAACTGGTAGTAGAAAATGTAAAAAGAGAAGAATTGAGTGTAAACAAATATAGAAAAGAAGAGTTTGAAATATATTTTAAAAATGATATGTTTAGAGTAAATTTTGACGAATTTTTAAGTGAACTGAGAAATTTTCTAGACAAAGAACTGACTAGAAAAAATATAAATAATATATGAAATTATAAAACATATATCTGATATAAATACAAGCTGAGATTCAAATATGAAAAAGAGTATTTGATTATAAGGATAAATTTAATCGAAAAATATAGAAATATAATAATTATTCAATCAAAACTGACTTCTTTTGTGGAGTCACTAAAGAAAGATTATATAAAAAATGAAGTAGAATTAAATAAAAATATACATGAAGAAGAGTTGTAAAAAAGATAAATCGTTTGATGAACTACAAGTGGAAAGAACAAAACATCTAAAACCTTTGGTTTTAGATGTTTTTTATAAATCAAAATCAACTTTTTCAGCTCTAATAACTCTGATTATAATTACTTTTTTATTTTCTTCATCCACTCTATAAAATACTCTATAACTTCCGTTTACAATAATTCTCCTATATTCTCAAATATATTTTTCATGTCTATTTGGTAAAAAATCTAATGAAAAAATAGCTTTATATAAATCATCATATATCTTTTTAGAAACAAAAGAATCATAAGACATTCTATAAATATAATCTGATAATTCGAAAATATCATCATGAACTTCATCTCTTATAACAATCCTATAAAACATATTATTTAAGATTAGCGAAATATTCTAATCCTTTTACATATGCTTCTCTAGCATCAGTTTCTCAACCTCTTTCTTCAGATTCTTGCAATAAATAAATAACTTCTTCTATAGATGTAACATGAAGATTATCTACTTTTTTCTCTATTTTTACTGGCATAATTTTTATATTAAAATTTATTTAACATAATTATAACAATTTAAAATATTATTGCAAATTTATTTATAAAATAAGTATATAATGCGTATATAATAGAACCTTTAATTTGTACAATTTTTCCACCGATAATAGGAAAATTGAGGTATATAGTGAACAATATAGAGATTTTATTATCTAGATGTTTTTTAACAACTCTAAAAGTCACTCTTTTTTGTTGCGTTCTTTGTATATTGGGTCATCTAAAGGTACATCTAGTTGGTGTCTACCATCATGAAATATACATACTGAACTGACTGGTAACCCTTTCATGAATGGTCTTCTAGGAGTTTTGTTTATAAATATATCTATTTTTTCTGATTGGAAAAAATATTGACCATTTGGTAGATAAAGACACCTAGCAAATGGAAAACTTGCTTCTAATTTCTCATTTTCTATATGCTTTATTTTTTCTAGAAAAAACTCTAACCAATCATCATCTGATGTACTATCTGGTAATTCACCTGCCCATCTACGAGCTTTTACTCATGGAGCTCAGTTTAGTTCGGTTATTTCAAATCATGCATCATCTCATATAGTAGGAAGTCATGTAAGTTCACAAAAAAATTTAGCTTTTATAAACGCATTATCTTCAACAGTATGTCAGTCTTCTATCGGATTTTCAAACTCATAATCCAAATCTGATAAAAATACTAAATCAAATCATTCATAGTTTAGTAATTCTCTAAACATTTCCTCTTTTCAAGGATTTCATGTTGCTATGAGTAATTTTTTCATAAGATGTATAATATATTATAATATGTTAATTCAAAAACTCTCCCTTGTCCACAGGATACCTCCCTTCGGGTATAAATTCCTTCCCCTTTTCGCCCTTCGGAGTAAACCTACGGAGAACGGGTAGTCAAAGAGGAAGGAGGCTACAATTATTTCCTTAACTTAATGGCATTGTATTTAAGAGAGGTAGGCTCATTTGTAGCCCCTTTCTCTAAAATTAGAGAAAGGATTCAGGTTAGAGTTTTATTTATAATGTCTTTTCTTCGCTGTTCTTGCTTTGTTTTTTATCTTGTCTTTTTTAAATCATTCTTCGAAATTTGCATAACCTAGTATTTTTCATTTTGGGATTTCTTCGTTTTTGTATGATTCATCCGTTACTACTTCTAGTTTTTTTCATATCAATTTTTCTATATTTGCTAGATTTTCTTTGTCTTGATCTATACAAAATGTAATAGATACTCATTTCTTCCCTGCTCTAGCAGTTCTACCTATACGGTGAACATATGTTTCAGGATCACCTGGGACATTGTAATTTATCACACATGATAAATCATTTACATCTAGTCATCTAGATGCTATATCTGTAGCTACAAGTACTTTTATATCTCAGTCTTTTAGAGATTTCAAAGCTCTTTGTCTAGCGTTTTGTGATCTATTTCTGTGAATATTGTCGCATTTTATATGTGCTGAGCTTATATATTCCATCACGTATTCTGTATCATCTTTTGTTTTTACAAATACTAAAATACTATCATACTCAGACTTTTTCACTAAATGTTGTAATAATTGTCTCCTATGACTTGCTTTTACATGATAAACTTGTTGTTTTATAGTACTTGTAGTTGATGCTACTTTGTGAACTGTAATTACTTCTGGGCAATGAAGTAAACTTGATGCTAATTCTTTGATTGCTGTTGGCATAGTTGCTGAAAAAAATAGAGTTTGTCTCTCTTTTGGAATCCTCTTCATCACTTTTTTTATATCTCACAAAAATCATAAATCAAGCATCCTATCTGCTTCATCTAGTACCAAAATCTCTACATAAGATAACTTGATAATTCATTGGCTAATTAAATCTTCCAATCTACCAGGAGTAGCTACCAAAATATCTACTCATTTTTCTATTGCTTTTACTTGGTGGAATTGATTTACTCATCCATAAATAACTGTATGTTTGAAGTTGGTATTTGTACAATATGGTGCAAAAGTATCTCCTATTTGGATTGCTAATTCTCTAGTAGGTGCTATAATCAAAGCTTTGATTTTTCTCTTGATTTTTCATTCTACAAGTCATTCTTCTAGTCTCCTGTTGTATAGTGTATGCAAAATAGGCAATGCAAAAGCAAAAGTCTTACCACTACCGGTTTGTGCACATCATAAAATATCCTTTCACTTGATAGCTAGAGGAATCACTTTTTCTTGTATCTCTGTTGGAGTAGTAAAGCCCAATTTATCTAGTGCTTTGAGTATAGGTGGGATGATATTTAGTTCTAGGAAATTCATTTTATAAATGTTATATTTTATTAGTTGACATAGTATATATTTTTTGGGTAAAATAACAAATTATATTAATTAAAAAATATTTCCAATAAAATAAATAATAAATATAATAACTTAAGGTCTCAAATAATTCTTTAATAATAGAATATGAAAATAAATTTCTCAACTAATAGTAAATTGTCAGAATTTATCAAAATACCATTTACTAGTGGTCTATCTAAAATACTTCCAAAGACAGATAAAATAGCTAGTAGTCCTGGTACTATAAAATACATATGAAAAAAGAGAAACTCAAAAGTAAAGATAAATCTGATTAGTTATAATGGAACTGAATCTAGTGAAAAACAGATAAAAAATATAGCTCAAATAAGTGAATTTGTAGATCAAAAATCTATAAAATGGATAGATATAAAATGAGTACACAATGAAAAATTGATTCACGATATTTGAGTGATGTATGGTATACATCCATTGGTGCTAGAAGATATAGCAAATACAACTCAAAGACCAAAAATAGAAGAGTATAGTGATTATACTTTTGTAGTTTTAAAAATAATCAATTTTTCTAAAGAAAAACATGAAATTCTGACTGAGCAATTTAGTATTTTGGTATGAAAGGATTTTGTAATTACTTTTGATGAAAATAATTATGAAGATTTCTCAGGAGTAAAGGCTAGAATTTTAAGTGGAAAATGAAAAATAACAAAACTTTGAACTGATTATTTGATGTATGCTATAATAGATTCTGTTGTGGATCAATACTTCTCTGTTTTGGAAGATATAAGTGAAAAAATGGAAGAATTGGAAGAAGAATTGATGTTTTCTGCAAACAAAAGCTTATTAAACAAAATATATGGTTTAAAAAAGGAAATAGTTTATCTGAAAAAATCTATATGGCCTCTTCGTGAAGTAATAAATAGTCTTCAGCATAGTGAAAATAAAATGATAAGTAAAAATACTCATCTATATCTGAGAGACCTATATGACCATACTATTCAAGCAATAGAAACAGTTGAAACTTTTAGGGATTTGACTTCTGGAATGCTTGATTTGTATTTATCAACTTTGAGTAATAAAATGAATGAAATAATGAAAGTATTGACTATATTTTCAGCTAT
This sequence comes from Candidatus Altimarinota bacterium, assembly GCA_028688895.1. Classification (GTDB taxonomy): domain Bacteria; phylum Patescibacteriota; class Gracilibacteria; order BD1-5; family UBA6164; genus UBA6164. The sequence continues at coordinate 95,476 of JAQTXG010000004.1, forward strand.
ATTTATACCACTTACATTTTTAGCATGAGTATATGGAATGAATTTTGAATTTATGCCTGAATTGGCTATAAGATGGGCTTATCCTGTATGGTGGATTATAGTATTTGTATTGATTATTGTGATGCTTTTGATATTTAAAAGAAAAAAATGGTTGTAAAAAAATGTAAATCAATAGATTTACATTTTTTTAGTTTATTAATTTTGTATTTGTCACAATACATCACTAAGTGCATCTTTTGTTGTTTTTACATCTAGTAATCATGCTGCTCTTCTAGAATCAAGTCATGACATAACAGCTTCTAAATGTGCAGGAGTATTACTATATATTTCTCAACCATCTAATATATCATGATATACTATCACTAACCAAGCTTTTTTTGCTATAGCTTCATCTACCCAAGCTAAAATACTTTCTGGTGTAGTAGATACTACTGGATTAATGGCTTTGATTAGGTATTTATCAAAATTGTGTTTGTTATTAAATCATTCTTCTGTGATACGATTGTAGCTATAAACATTTTTTATACGAGAAATTACTAAATCATTGTATTCTCAATATGGAACAGCTATAGAGTCAACAACACTTCAAGTTCATAAAAATTGTTCTATGATATTTTTTGAATCTATCAATTCTGCGTCTATTTGAGATTGTGATAAAAGTGGTAAATGAGCATGTGTAACAGTATGAGAACCGATTTCCATACCATAGTCTCTCATCTCAATTAATTTTTCTCTAGACATCTGTCAAGGGAAATATGGATCCATATAATCTCATACCAAGTACATAGATCATGCCATATTGTGATTTTTGAAGCTTTGGTAAGCAGTATCATAAAATGACTGAGAAAAATAATCATCGAATGTCAAAGTAATAATAGCTTTGTTTAGTTCTGATGGTGGTTGTTTTGATAATGAATAATCATCAGTAACTAATGTACCAGCAGTATTTAAAATAGTATAAAGTGTAACAGAAACCGCATCTGGTGGCATAGTTATGCTTGTAGTATATTGAGTCCAATTTACTGAAGATGGTAGAGTTCATATGTATTTGTAAACTGTACCTGATGCTGTTGTTACTTCCATATCTGTTTGAACAGTTACATCTGATTTATAATACATAGAAAAATCATAATCTACTCATGCTTCTACTGCTTGTTTATCAAAATAATAAAATGCTATTCAACCAGAATTTGAAGTGATTTTTACTTGAAGGCTCTTGTTTCACGTAAATCCTGAATCTAAGTAAGTAAATTGTGCATCACTTTCTCATATCTTGGTAGAATTCCATGATTGAGGTAAAGAGCTATTTGAAGTAGATACAGTTTCCAATGAAGGATTTGGTATTATATTGTCTACTGTTGGTGGTGGAGGTGGTGGAGTTGGTTCATTTATAGTAACAGTTTTTTGACATATACTTGGAGTCGTTGTTTGACTATTTACATAACATTTCGCTGTATATACTCATGGAGTATTGAAAAAATACGTTCAAGACTGAGTATTAATAGTATTTACTATATTTCACAAGTTGTTTAAAATATCTATCTTGTAACTTGTAGCTGTACTATTTCAGCTACAATTAAATGTAGAAGTAAGAGTATTTAATCCAAAGTCTGGAGAAGCAGTCAATCCTGTACATTCAGGGGCTGGTGGTGGTGTGTTTACTGATATAGTTTTTTCACATGACAATGATGTAGTTTGTTTATCATTTACATAACATTTTGCTGTATAATTTCACTGCGTTTCGAATAAATAACTACCTGTTTGAGTATTTGCTGTGTGAATTATTGATCATGATCAGTCTAAAATATCTATTTTATAAGATGTAGAAGTACTGTTTCAATTACATGCAAAATTTGAAGTAAACGAACCTGTTCATGTATATTTATCAAATGTTAAATCATTACAAGTAGGTGCAGGTGGTGGAGCTGAAACAGTAACAGTTTTTTGACAAGCGTTTACAGTTGCTATTTGTCAGTTTACATAACATTTAGCTGTATATGTTCAAGCTGTAGGAAATTCGTATGTAGAATTGTTGCTATTTACAGTTTTTAATATTGATCAAGAAGCATCCAATATATCTATCTTGTAAGCATTAACTGAGGCATTTCAAGTACATGAAAAATTTCAAATCAATGAATTTATTCAAGAACCAGTAATAGATTCTAGATTTGTACAAAGTGGAGATACTGGAGTATTTCATCCACCTCAACCACCTCATCCTCAACCACTTCATAATCATACTAAGGCTGGAGCTTTTATAGAAAATGATTTTTGACAAATAGGCACAGCAGTAGTTTCTCAACTTACTAAACATCTAGCTGTATAATTTCAATCATTTTTAAAAATGTATGTTCCTTTTTTGTCAGATATAGTATTTATAACTACTCACTTTGAATCAAAAATCTCTATTTTGTAATCTTTTGCATCCTCTTTTCAATCACAAGTAAATGTAGAATTATATATGTTTGATGGATTTTGAGAAACACTTAAATAATTACAATCTGTTGGTCAATTCACTGTTTCTATTTTTTCGATACTGATTGTATTATCTGTAGTATCAGTTGATTTTGTTAATGAAAAATTGTCTGAAACTAATATTCATTTAGTTTTGATAAAATGAAGAATTGTTAGTTTTTTTGCATCTATAGGCGACTTAAAATTGTATTCCAATTTTTTCCATTCTTTTGATGCTTCTACTTTTCATAGATTTACTCTTTTTACTTTTCCTGAATCAGTGATATAAAATAAAAATACATAAGTAGTATCACCTGATTTATAATATTCACTATAATCATAATGAGTATTTGCTTCTATTTCTACTGGTTTGAATACAAAACCATTTAATCAATTAGTATATCTAGTAACATTTACTGATATACTTTTTTGAGTATCTTTTCCAGCTAATCTATTCGAAAAAAATGCATTATTTTTTCATATTTTTAGTTTAAACCAATCTTTTGCAAAATTTGATTTAGTATCTTCTACTGAAGGATTGGAAATCATATTTTGATTTATTTCATCTGCATATGATAAATTATACGTTCATACAGATATAGTACACATTATAATAAGTAAAAATTTCAATACAAAACTCTTCATTTTCTATTCTTTTAAAAAATAATTTATATAAATTAATTATAACATCAATTATATGCAAGTACATATTACTTATATAAAAAATATGTCAATTTGTTTTTTTTATAAAATTGATTTATAACATATCTTTCTACAAATTTATAAAATAATCAAATATTCTAGATATTATCTCTGTTCTGACTTTTCATTTTATAGTATTCATATCTCACAATCTTCATACACCACATGAATAACTCGTGATTTTGTTTCAGTGCATATTTACTTCTATTTTATAATTTCTATCATCTTCAAATTCTTTGATATCAAATATAGTTTCTCATCATCTCAAAATCTGAGTTTTGGCTATTAAATTGAGTATTTTTCATGGTTTTAGATATTTATTTTCCAAAAATTTGTCTCTCAAATGCTCTTTTAAATCTCTATCTTTTCAAAATAGAATAACTCATACAACCCATCACCAATTTCAAATTGAAGTAGTATCTATTTTGTGTTTGATTGCGTCTTTCATACAATTTGGCATTTTTTTTCATCTATGCACTTTTTCTCTTATATAATCTTTTAAATCATATACTTCTGGATCTTTTCATAGTCTGTTTCTAGTTTTGTTTAAAAAACTTTGTCAGTCTATTTCTAAAAACATATGTGTTCATATAACCTCTATTTTTAGTCTAGTGTTGTTCGAATGTTCTGCTATGAAATCTAAATCATTTTTTCTATATGGTAGTTCTTCTCATCTATCTATTGCTTTTATTATTCTATGATTTGTCATATCTACATACCTACGAATAGGTGATGTAAAGTGAGTATAATTTGATATACCAAGTCACATATGTCATCATTGTTCTGCTATATAAAAACTTCTCTCATCTAGTCATAAATGTTGTTTGTAAATTGCATTTATATCTTTTTCTGTAAAATATCTTCAGGTAATACAATTGGCTAAAACCATTAATGATTCAATTATATTGTGAGATATTCTTTCACTATATCATTGAGTTTTTTTATTTACTTTTTCTCATATATAAGCTCTTCTGTCTTCATCTTGAAATCATATTGTTCATCCAGATTTCAATCTATTTATGAGCAATTTATTTGATACTTCTTTTAACAAGTGAAGAGTTTTGTAGTTTTGACAGTCCTTGTTTTGAAAATCAATTCAAAAACTTTCATAATCATATCTCTTGAGATTTTTGAATTTTGACTCATAAAAATTGTAGTGGGAAATATTTCACTCTTCATCTAAATCTATTTGTAGTGTAAGAGTCAATTTTTCTCAAAATTCATTTAAAGATGCTATATCGTTTGAAATCTCTTCTGGAATCATATTTATAATATGATCTTTTCTATAAATACTAGTAGTTCTTTTAAAAGCTTCTAAATCTAGAGGTGAATATATAGGTATAATTTCACTTACATCTGATATATGAACCCAAACACAATATCAGTTTTTGGTTTTTTCTACCCATAACGCGTCGTCCAAATCCTGAGATTCTACTCAATCAATACTGATTCAAATTACATCTTTTCTAGTTATGGCTTGGTCATTTATTCATCTAGTCAATATATTATTTACTTGATTTTTAGCATATTTCGTAAAATCTGTTGGTAGATATTCACTGTCTATAAACTTGGAATCTAGATGGTCTGATAGTCTTGACTTCATAAATGTATATAATTATTGTTATTGTCTTATTTTTAACATTTTTTATATATTAGTCAATTTATTTTTACAATATTTTATATGAAAAGCTAAATATTTGCATTATATATTTTTAAATGGTACAATATTATTACAATATATTAATTATAAATTTATTATTATGAATACAGTAGTTTTGACATCAAGTATTTTGGGACCACTTTTGTTGCTTTTATGAATAGGTTTATTTATAAATAGCGCTTACTACAAAAACACTATAGAACACATTACAGATAAAACTCATACTTTGATACTTGCTTGAATACTAGGAATAATTGCTGGTAGTTATATGGTTGCTAACCACAATATCGCAGAAGGTACTCCTGCAGTGATAATATCTATTTTAGGGTGGATTGTTTTACTTAAATCTAGTTTGATTCTTGCATTACCACAATCATTTACTCAAGCTATAAAAAAAATAAAATATGATATAGTATCTATAAAATCAGTGTGAATAATATATATCGTACTAGGATTGTACTTGATGAATTATAGTTATTTTGGTGTAGGTTTTGGAATGTAATTTATAGGCTTTAACATAATTGTTAGAGCTTTTTTTATTTAGGGTTTATTTTCCTTGACTTTTATTATTTTTTAGTTATTATAATTATGTACAAACAAAAACAAAAAGGAAAGAAAATGAAAACATTAAAATTGCTTGTATTAGCAGTAGTATTATCTTTCTCTTCGCAATTATTTGCTGAAGAAGGAAATGTAGTAGAAACTATCCTGGAAGCAATGTATGCTGAATTTGACAATCTTCTTGTTAATAAAGTAGAGCATAAAGTTTCAGTTGATGGTGATACACTAACTGTGAAAAAAGAAATCGTTTTTATCAAAAACGGTATTAGGTATACCGTTTGGGATGTAGAAAAGGATGTAGTGACTTCTGTTTTAAGGGTTTATTATTCTGATAACAATGATAAATCTAACAAAAAAACTTCTGGTTCATTTGAAATGGATGCAGATACTGGTGACTTGCTTTATTACTTCACTAATGACCATAGTGTATGCTATAGTCTGACTGAAAATCAATGTCAGACTTTGAATACGGCAGATGCTCTAAACTTAGTGCAAGCTCATATCAACAATTTGAATGAGTTTCTAGGCATAGAGTAAAAAAGGAGAAAAAAAAAGGCCAATTGCAAAACAATTGGCTTTTTTTGATTTTATTATTTCTTGTAAAATTCTATGTATCCTATATATCTAGTATTAATTTTTATATTTCGCAATTTATGTCTAACTTTTCAGATGAATAATTGAAACAAAGAATATCTGGCATAATCTAAATTTTGGTGGATTAAAAAAATAAAATAAATATACTAAGTTTTAATTAACTAATCCCTCCCCCTGCGGGTACTCCCTTTTAAAAAGGGAGAAATATAAAATAAACAAAAATGAAAATACCTAATATAATAAAAGAAACTTCAAAAAAATTAAGAAATAATATGACTGAATCAGAAATTATTTTATGGAGTTTTATAAAATGATGAAAATTATGAATAAATTTTTTGAGACAAAAACCTATGTATGTTTATACAGAATATAACTGACAAGATAGGTTTATAATTCCTGATTTTTATTGTCATGAAAAGAAGATAATATTAGAAATAGACTGAAGTGTACATAATTTAAAAGAAATTTATTTACTAGATAAATATAAAAAAGAATTACTAAATAATAAGTGATATAAAGTTATAAGAATAAAAAATGAGGATATTAAAAATAATGTTAATGACGTTTTAAAAACTATAAAATTGCACTTATAAAATTTCTCCCTTTTTAAAAGGGAGTACCCGCAGGGGGAGGGATTAGAAAAATAGTCCACCAAAATTTAGATTATGCCGAATATCTAAGTTAACTCTAAAAAAATAAAAAAATAACTTTTGACAAAAATATATAAATGAATAAAAATACAAGTCCAATTTTCCACAATTTTTTATAATTTTTTATAATTTTTTTTAAACGTAAACATAGGAGTTAAAATGGAAGGTATTGTACATTTAAGTACACAGGAACAACATAGTGAATTGGTATTTAATTCAAGCACATTTGTTGATAAAAATGATAGTCATGATGAATGCATTCATATTCCTGAAAATTATGGGAGTGTAAAAATTTCACAGGGAAAATTGAGTGAAGTATTTGAATTTGGAGAAAAGAAAACCTATACAGTTTTCAGAGAAAAAAATTTCTCAAGATTTGATTTCAGTCAAATGTTTATCGAGAACGTAATATTTGAAAACTGTATATTGTCACATGCAATTTTTGAAAATGCTATCTTGGAAAAAGTAAGGTTTGTAACTTGTAATCTAAAAAATGCGAACTTTAACAAGGCCAATCTAAAACATGTAAAAGTCTGGAAAAGTAACTTTGCTCATGCTACTTTTGATGGTTCAATTATCGATGGGATATATGGTTTTCTCACTGATTTTACTAGTGTAGACTTCACAAACGCTGAAGTAACTAATCCTTATATATGGATTGGAAACTTTAAAGGGGCTAATGCAAAGCCTGGTTCTGGTTTCAGAACAAAAAAAGGTGGTGATGAACCTAGGTATGAAGTACCAGTTTGTAAACCACCTTGTCCACCTGATTGCAGACAACCTTGTACTCATAACCATAATGATAATGTTCTCAAAATGGCTTATGAGAGGTAAAACAAAAACAAATTAACAAAAAAAAGGAGAAAAGAAAAGAGTCGATTGAAAATTCAATTGGCTTTTTTTGATTGTTTTTAAAATAATTGTGAATATAATTTTCAAAATATTTAATTAAGGAAAAGCATGGAAAAAAGAAAAATAATACTAAATCTGTGTACTAGCTTGGATTGATTCATAGAATGACCTGCTTGAGAATATGATTGGTGTTTTACTGATCAGGATTATTGAATGACTGATTTTTTAGCTAGTATAGATACTATATTTTTTGGTAGAAAATCATATGAATTGTTTATAAAAGAAGATAATTCCCTATTTTCTGATAAAAAATTCTTCGTATTTTCAAAATCTTTTCAGGATGAAAATGTAAAAGTAATAAGTGAAAATATTTATGATGAAGTGATGAAAATAGTTGAATATGATTGAAAAGATATATGGTTATTTTGATGAGCTAGTTTATTTAACACATTATTCGATTTAAAACTAATAGATGAGTTGATTATTTCTATTCATCCTATTATTTTGTGAAGTGGAAAATTGTTGTTTAGTGATACTTGATATAGAACAGGATTGAAACTTTTGGAATGTAAGTCTTTTGATAGCGGTTTGGTGCAGGTAAAGTATAGTGTGGAAAAATAACCCTATTCAAATTTAGATTTGAATAGGGTTATTTTTTATAAAATTCAATATTTTCTATATATCTAATTCTAGTTTTTATATTTTCACTATACTCAATAAATAATTTAAAATTTCATACATTGAATGTAATTCAAAATATATTATTATTAATAACTTTATATCATAATATTTTATTAGTAACAAAAATTTTATCTATACTATCAATAATTTCATTGAAAAATTTTTCTTAATTGTTTATATAATTTTGTCTAATAATATCTTCATAGAATAATCCAGTATCTGTATAAGTATTTAAAAAAATATTTTTGTAAGATTTAATAAATAATTTTATCTTATTTTCTGATTTTTGTTTATAAATTATCTCATACATAATATATCTTGATTATTTATTAATTCTCATTTTCATCTTTTTTCTTTTAATTCATATATTAATTCATCGGCTGTTTCAATAATATATTTATGTAATTCTTTTTTTAATTCTTTACTAGTTTTTCATTTCATAAATTTATATTAATAATTATTAATATAATTATAATGCATTAATATAATAAATCAATTCAAAAATATTTATTACTTGAGTTGTTAAAACAATAAATTTAATTATCTTTTTTCTTTTCCATGTGGAGTTCACTCTGCAAATCATGCTTGAGTTTGTACTCAGATAATTGCTTTATCATGAAATTGTTCTATATCAGTAGCTCATGAATACGAAATAGATGATTCTAATCCAGTCCTAAATTTATCTACTATATCTCAAAGTGGTTTTACATTATAAATTTTTGATTTAGAAATTCATTCTTTGTATCTTTCCCTTTTTGCTTGTTCAAATTTAGTCAATTTATTTGTTCTTCATGATACTGCTTTTCCAGATGCCATACCATAATTTTCTTTATACAGTTTTCAATCACTGTCTGTTTTTATATCACCAGGAGATTCATATGTACCTGATAATAATGTTCAGAGCATTACATGTGTAGCTCAAGCTGCCAATGATAATGCTAAATCTCTAGGGTGTCTAATTCATCAATCAGCTATCGCAAATCATCCATTTTCTCTAGCTGCAACTGATGATTCATTTACTGCAGTAAATTGCGGTCTACCTACTCAAGTCATCATCCTAGTAGTACACATAGCTCCAGGTCATATTCATACTTTTACTCAGTTTGATCAGGCTTGTATCAAGTCTCTTGCTCATTCACCACTCATGATATTTCAAGCAACAATTATGATGTCATTGTATCTATCTCTGACATCTTTTATTGCATCTAGCATTTTAGAAGTATATCCATGTGCTGTATCCAAAAATATAGTATTTACTCCTGATTTGATGATCTCATCTATATAGTTCTTGTAGCCATTCACTGATAGAGCAACTGCTATGTCTAGTTGTCAGTTTTTGTTCAAACTTGGAGAATATATCTCATTTCTAACTGAATCATTTTTTGATAATACTCATACTAATTGTCATATATGATTTACAATTGGTAAACTAGATATACCATTATCTTCCATAATATTAAATGCTTCTTCATCACTGATATTTTCATTTCATACTATTAGTTTTCTTGATTTAACTAAATCTTTCAATTTTGTGTATTCATCTTTGTCTATCAAATCTTGTTCTTTAAATATTGATATAGGTTCATTATTTGCATCTACCATAATAACTGTTTGAGAAGATCTTTTATTAATTATTCAGATTGCATCTCTGATATTATTATTTTCATTTACAGTCAAAGGTGTATCTAATCTCAAATCAGAACTATGAACATAATTTATAATGTTTAACATTCTATCAACTTCCATGTCTTGAGGCAGTACTCAGATTCATCACAATCTAGCCAATTTTTCTGCCATTCTCTTCCCTGTTACTGCATTCATATTTGATGATATGATTGGTAATGTAGTTGATAATGGTGACTTTGGTTTGATATCTATTTGGGTTCTAGATTCAATACTTGATAGTTGTTGATATAAAAATACATCATCAAAAGTAAGCTCTTCTAAGTAATTTTCTGAATTGTTAAATCTCATAATTTATTTATAATATAATAATAATTGTATTATAAATAATAGAATATTAGTGTCAATTATTTTGAGATTTTTTTGTGAAAAAGTAGTGGAAAATATAAAAAAACTCTTTATTGTATAAAGAGTTTTTCATAATTTTAATTTTTTTCCACTATAGATACCACTTTTTTATTTAATTGATTTAATCTTATCTCTAGTTTTAGGATTTCAGATTGTAGTTTGTTGTATGCGTCTATATTTACCTCTTTTGCTATTTCTAAAAAATATTTCTTGGTCTCGTCTACTTTTCTCCTAACTGTTTCTGAATCTTCTGGATCCCATTGAGTAGATAGATTGTGTATTCTGTCAGCAAATTTAACATCTAGAGCATTTAGTGTGATTTCTTTTAATTCATCTTGTGATAATATGATATTTTTTGATAGTGCTAGTTCCCTAATATGTTCTAACATATTATCAAATGATTCTAGGTGTCAAAAATAATCTTCATTTCTTAAGTCTATTGCTTTTTTTCTAATGTTTTTTTCATCCGTTATAGATTTATCAACTTTTTCTATATATAAATTCCATGGATTTTTACTAATAGCTTGAACAGCAAGAGCAATTCTATATAAATAATCTTCTGCTAATCATTCGTATGTTTTATTTGTATCCTCTATACTATCATGAGCTATTGCTATAAGTACTTTTTCTATATTTGGATTTGGTAAATCTAGTACATTGTCCACTACTTTTCTAAGATGTTCAAAGTATCTTTCTCATGTACTTCTATACTCTTCAGAAAACTTATCCTTCATCAAATAATAAAGAGAATAAAATTTCCTGACAAAATCTTTGAATTCATTTATATTTTCACTATTTAGTTCTCATCAAAAAATCTTTTCCTTTGCTTTGTTTAATAGTTTATCTATTCATTTCTCGCTAAGTGATTCGAAAGCACTTAAAACATTGTCCAAAGAATATATGTCTGGCTGTTGCATAGTAGTGTATTATGATGTAATTTATAACAAATCTAAAAGTTGTATTTTACTTTAGATTCTAAAGTATTTTAATTTAAATATTAACAAAGATTATTATTTTTTGAAAAATTATTATATTATCTATCTAAAATTCACATATTAATAAAATATTATTAATTTATAAATGAAATTTATTATCTCACTACTCAAAAATCTCTTCTAAAAAAATCTTTTTCTTTACTTATTGATCATACTACTGGAAGTAATATTCAAACTGAGTTTGCAAACTCTTCATCTCAAAAATAATTCATATATCATGCCATTGCAAAATCAATATATGCTTTTCTAGACATCATTTCTTTCCTATTTGGTTCCCAAAAAATGTATTTGTACACAGATGCATCTCATGCTTTCTTGTACTCTCATAATCATGCCCAATGTATAAAATATGGATTAGATATTATTTGCTTTAATTCATCATCTTCTTTTATATATAAAAATTTAAATAAAAGTTCTGATAAATAATTGATTCACATATTTATTCATTTTGTAATTTCTACCTTTCCATTTCTTAATTTAAATATTATATAATCTAAGATTAGTTGTTTAAATTCATTTGTTCAAACTTGTACTATATCTCTTATTCAAGTTCCCAAAATGTCTTTTACTAGCTCTGGTGTGATTTCTAGTCACTTAGCTATAAGCTCATTTAATTGTTGTTCTTGATTTGTTATTATTGTATTTCATGTTGATATATCTATTACTTTTCACATAGTTTTCATTTTAAAAAATATCTCCTTATATGTATAAAGATTGTTTTTATATTGTCAAGTAAATAGTTAAATTTTAGTATTATTTTTGAATAAATGCGATTAGGAAAAATAAATTGATAAAAAAAATGATTGTATTATAATATTATCTTGAAATGTTATTTATTTTAATTATTTATTTAGCTGAGTTCCCTTTATTTTTTAATTATAAATATATGAAAAAAATAATTTTAATCAGTTTAATCACAATCATTTCTAGTTTTTTATTTTGATGTAATAATAATGAAACTAGTATATCTAAAATGACCGAAGCAGAAGCCAAAGCTATAGCAGAAAAAATTTGTATAAAATGATGAGAAAGTATTTCGCCATGATATTATAACGAAAATACTAAAACATGGTGGTTTGATGCAAACTTAAATGCAACAAAACCTGGATGTAATCCTGCATGTGTAGTTTCTGAAACTACTAAAACAGCAGAAATAAACTGGAGATGTACTGGACTGATTGTTCCTGAAAACAATAGTTTGGATGAATTGACAAGTGTATTTAAAGAAAAATACCCGAAGTATAGTGAGACTCTAAAAGTAATTATTAAAATGGAGGCAGAAAATTTAGTACGCTGAGATATAATATTAGAAACTGGAGCTCCTGGAGGAATATTTTTTGCTACAAAAATAGATGGAAAATGGAAAATAGTACATGAATGAAACTGAGCTATATCATGTAGTTTAAAAGAATATGGATTTAGTGATGATATGTTGTATGATTGTGTTAATGAATACAATTATCAAGATTTGATGGATTATATAGATAAAAATATTACAGAAATATTATGAGATTATCCTGAGCAAAAACCTGCAAATGGTAAATGGTTTGCTGATTGATATGGTTTTACTTCTATAAATGATGTATATGTAGATTTTGAAGATGGTCATTTTATGTACAGAGCATTATTGAACTGTAATAATACAGATTGAGAATTCTCATGTAGTCCAAGTGCTATTTTTGAAAAAGAAAAGGATTGGAAGCTTGTAAAATGAGTAGATACTGTAAAAGATTTCCCTATTATTTATAGTAAAGCTGTTGATTATGAATGGAAGAGGTAGGATATTATTCTACCTCTTTTAATTGTTTCACAAGTTCTGATACATTTACAAATACATCTATATCTTTTATAGTTTCAGTGTTAAAAAATCATATTTCCATGCATTCTTCACTAGGTATAAAATCTAGATTTTTTACTTTTACTTCGTAAAATACATTGGCTCTCCAGGGTCTAGATTTGCTTTCTGGTTCATGTGCTGTTATGAAATACTTTGGTTGCTCTGAGGTGTGTGTAACTTCTAGTCACATCTCTTCTAGTAATTCCCTTTTTATGCATTCTATAGGATTTTCTCAGTGGTCTAATCATCCACCTGGTAAATCCCACACTCAATTATCTTCTTTGCATAACAAAAATTCTCATTTATCGTTGTAAATCAATGCTTTTACACTGATTCTGTACCATGCTTGTTTTATTTCCATAATTTGTGATTTAGGATGTAATGTGTTTGGAGTATAACTTTATATATATTTTTGCAAAAATAAAAATTATGATTTTGTGACTTATTTTAAGTTCTAACAAGAAATAATAGATTTTTCTATTGTATTTAAAAAATCTTCATACATTTTTAGAATATTTATTGAGTATTATAAAATTATCGATATAGAAACGAGATTATTTAATATAAAAAATAATATAAGATTAATAAATTTTTTAGATATTAGTAAATTTACCTAATGCTTTTTTTAATACATTTGTCTTGGGTGTTTCTTTATCATTTAAAGACATTAAAATTAGTCAATTTGCATCTCATCATACTTCTACAAAATTTAAGTCTAGATTGTCATTTAAAATATCCACTACATAAATTATTGCTATAGGAACATCTGCAAAATACACATCTAGAAAAAAATTATCTTTTTTGCTAAAATTTACTCAAAAATTTTTTGCTTAGAATAGCTAATCAAAAAATTGTTTTCATAAATTTTATCTAAAAAATATAAATTTTTGTTCTTACGATGGTATTTTGCAGATGTTCCTATATGTTCGTCTTTTTCTTGTCATTTCCAATTATATTGCACAAAATCCTCTTCTACTGTTAATATTTTATCAATCTTGAAATCTCATTCAGATATTCAAACTTCTTCTATTATTTCCCTTTTCAAAGAGTCGATATTATTTTCTCCGTGTTCAATTTTTCATCCTGGTAAATCATAGAGTCATGTGAAAGGTCATCTTCACTTCTTTATAACTACAATTTTGTTTTTATATTTTAATAATGCATAGACTCATGTTCTGATTGTTTTTGTAGGCATATAGTTTTTTAGGGGAAAATAAGCTTGTGTGTATCATAAATGTATTTATAACTGTATATTTTGAGTTATTATATAGATTATAGTATGAAATCAAAAAAATAAATTATTCATTAATATTTTTGGTTTAAGTTTTTGTATGAAAAAATACCCATCGCTATAGCTTAGGGTATGTTTTATTATTTTATGGCAGAAGATTGTAGAGAATATTCGAAACGAGATTATGATGAATAGTTAGTGATAATAAAGAGTGATTATTTATAAATAAATATTTATTTTATTTCATACTACCAAAAATAAAAAATATTATATATAATATTATCCACATAAATCACATTATATTTAATAAATAATCTATATTAGTTAAAAAATATAATATTGTAAGAAATATAGTAGAAAATAATGTAAACAGTAATAACCATATAGATATTATTTCTTTATTTGTTTTCATAAGTTAAATGTTATTTATAATAAGTTTATTATTAATAAATAATTGCAAAAATGATAATTTAACTATCATAAACTCTATTCAAACTTACTTGAATTATAAGCTATTTCAAAGATATTCACGATGAATGTAAATCTTTAAGAAGAAGATTGTAGAGAATATTCAAGACAAGATTATTATTAATGATACTCAATTTATTAGATAATAGAGAAGAATAAAGCATAATTTATCTTTTAAAGAATTCTATATCTTCTATAAACCTATTATTTAATTTTTTATCTTCACTATAATATATAAATAATCTAAAGTTATTTATTGAAATAGTCGTACATAATAATTTTTCAAATGAAACTATCTAATTTATTATAAGAATTTTCTGATATGTTTATATTATACATGAAATGTTTCTTTAGATTGTATTTCAGATTTAATTTTTTTAGCAATATTTTTCGCTTTAATTCTAACACTTTCTTTTAATTTGTCTGTTACTTCTGATGATGTATAATAAATCTTTCAATCTTTTATTGTTGACATAACTCGTGTATATTATAAATATAAATTACTATATACATTATATTCATACAATATTTAATGCAATTTATTATATAAAAGTAAAAAAATCTATCTAGCGATGAATTTCCTCAAAATCTTATATGGTAGCCCAAAGAGATTAGTGAGGGGGAACTATTGGAGTTATTGGAAGAGGTTGAAAAAATTAACCTTTACATTTAAGATAATATTATTATTATTATAATACATTTATATAAACTATCATTGATATATAAGAGAGGTTGTAACACCTTGAAAGCTGAAATGCTGGAAAAATAACATGTATTGATATGAAAACTACCTATTTCCAGCGATCGGGATAAAAAATAGACGTTTATTGGTAGGAAGTATAACCTTTTTTTGTTATGCCTTCTACTTTTTTAATTGAGAAAAATAATAATCTAAATTATTTAGATAGTTCATGAAAAACTATAATAAATCATAATAATTATGAATTTATTGAATTAAATCAAAGAAATTCAATAGTGTTAGAACCATTTGAAAATAATCCGTCTAATTCAATATTATTAGCATTTGCAATATTTTTTTTATCAACTTGAGTAATATTCTTAAATTCACTTCTAACAAGTTCTTCAATAGGAATAATTAAATTAATAATACTTTTAATACTGTGTATTAATTGTTTAATTATATGAATATTATTAACTATTTGTTTATTTATTTTATAAACTCTATTAATTTACTAATCAAAGCTACAACTTTCAAGTAAAGTTAAAATAATAATAGTAATAATATATTTTTTCATATAACTAAATTATAATTATAATATTTATATAATAGTATAATTTATACATAACTAATCAAATATAGTTTTAATAAATAAATATTTTACAAATAAATAATTATTTATAAACTAGATTTATATTATTTAATAAAATATTTATGAAAAAAATATTAATTATTACTATATTATTATATCTTCTTTCATGTTCATCAAATAATAAAGAAAATATTATTTCAATAAATAGAGATTGAAATATTATTAAAATCGGAAATTATGCAAGTTGTAGTCTAAAGCTTTATACTCAAGCTTCTCAGAATACTACAAATAATAACATACTAGAAGTAAAAAATTGAATAAATAAAAACTCTTTAAATATAAATTTTTATGATTTGAATACTGATAAACCTTATATGGAATCAAATTGATGAAAGGCTGATTTAACAAAAATTGATAATTGATTACAATTATATTTAATTGAAAAAACTGGATTATGAAATATAGTAATATATACTTTATTCAAAGATAAATGAATTTTAATAATGAGTAAACAGTATGATTTAGTATGAGCATTTTGATATCAAATGATTTGATATTGTAATTAGTAAAATATTAAATTTTAATTTTTTAACATTACTTTAACTATGAAATACATATATTTAATAATATCAATATTTACACTGTTTATAATAACTATGACAATTGATTCAAAGGATATAATAAATTCTAATTTATGAATTACCTTTTTATCATGTACTTTAGCAACTTTATATTATGATTATAAAAAAAGTAACAAATAATTAATAATTTAATAAATTTTCATTTAATAATTATATATTCTAATTTTGAAATTATGAAATATTTTTACAAAATTATATCATTTATATTGTTATCAATTTTCTTGTTATTAAATGTTACTTATGATGTATTTGCTTGATATGTAAAAGGATAT
>JAQTXG010000025.1 GCA_028688895.1 Candidatus Altimarinota bacterium
TTAAAAATAATGTTAATGACGTTTTAAAAACTATAAAATTGCACTTATAAAATTTCTCCCTTTTTAAAAGGGAGTACCCGCAGGGGGAGGGATTAGAAAAATTCTCCACCAAAATTTAGATTATGCCAAAAAGCTTCAAAACGAGAATTTCAAGAAAGAAAAAATTTTGAGCAATGAGCTTAGGGAAATGTAGAGATAAAGAAACATATAGAAAAGAAAAAAGCTTTAAAACGAGAATTTCAAGGAAGAAAAAATTTTGAGCAATGAGCTTACAAATTGTAAGCGATTAAGCAAAATTTTTTCTGACGAAGAAATTCGAAGTTTAAAAGCTTTTTTTATGCTCTACTCCTGTATTCTTTTGTTCTGGTGTCTATAATAAGCTTATCACCAACATTTATAAACAAAGGTACTTGTATAACTAAACCTGTATTCATAGTTGCAGGTTTTTTCCCACCTGTTGCTGTATCTCATTTTTCTCCTGGTGGAGTTTCCATTACTTCCAGTATACAAGTAGGCTCCAAACTAATATTTATTGGTTCTCAATTGTATTCTTGTAACAATACTTTGTCTCAATCTTGCATAAACAATTCTGCTCAATCCAAAGTTTCTTTTACCAAACTTACTTGTTCATAAGTATCTTGATTCATGAAATAATAATTTTCTCCATCATTATACAAATAATCATAGCTATTAGTAGTTATATCAGCTGGTGCAAAATTGTCTTTATCAGAAAATGTTTTTGGTACACTTGAACCAGTCAACAAATTTCTAGCTTTTACATTGATTATTGAACCTCATCTACCTACTACTTTTTGAGAATAAGTTAAAACCTCATATGGTTGTTCATCCATTATAAATTTCTTACCTACTTTTAATTCACTTGCGTTGTACATCGTATATAATTAATTATTAATATTAATAATGAATAAATTGTTCATTATATTACATATTATAAACAAATATTCACTTTTGACAATACAATCTTAAACAATGAAAAAAATCTTTATGTATAATTTTGACAAAGGCTTTTTTTTTTTATACTATTCTAAACGTTTAAACAAAAAGATAGAGTACTCAAAACAAAAACAAAATAGCAAAAATGAATTAATGGCATTTATTTAAAAAATCGGATTAACTATGAAAAAAAATTTAAAATATACTATTTATATTATCGTAATAATTTTTTTTATTATTTTTTTGTACAAGAAATATTATTTAGAAAATGATAATATAGTAAAAATACCACCAAAATCATTTTTTACACAACGGTTTGTAAAACCAGCAGAAAAACCAAAACAAACAACAATATCAACTGAAAACACAGGTTTAAGAGTAGTTCAAAATCAACCACAAAATATAATTCAAACTTCAACAGGTACAAATCTAGATGAATTTCAGCATGAAGATCGGTATGTAGCATTCAATGAAATTACTGATATTTCAGGATATGATATTACTAAACTAGATAATGCCTTAAATGATGGGGGGAGATACTTTGAAATTGAGAATTTAAAACCATTTTTGGAATCAAAAGTAGGTGATACTTTCTCTATAGTGTTAGATGGTTATGAATTCAAAGGTGAAGTGGTAACAGCTGATAAACACATATATGACCAAAAAGCTATTTTAAAAGAACATGGAGTTCCTATTGATGAAAATAAAGAGTATGATTATGGATATTCAGTTAATTTAAAAGTAGCTCTATCAAAAGATGATCTGATGAGTTACATGATGATTAGTTCAACATCCGAAGGAGAAATAAATGGAGAGATAGAATATATTCCAATTAGTGGCTATGGTTATAAGTTTGATTATAACAATGGTATAGGAGTTTTTATGACTATGAATGATTATAATAAATCATGGGGAGAAAAATATGAATTAGAAGATATTAATTCAGTTATGAACAGTAATTTTTAACAAAAAAATATGAGGTTATAAAAGTGAAAAAAATAATTTTAGCTATAATATTGCTTACCACTAGCATTTTTTCAAATGCTGCAACATACAATCTTAAGGTATTAGTTGCTTTTGATACAAATTCTACAAATTTCACAACTACTCAGATGGGGAATTATTCTAATAATTTTGTCTCATACTTGAATCAGTACATAGTTAATTCAAATTTAGGTTCCACTATAGGATTTTCACTAGCATATAATGCAAAAATCCCAGTATTACCTTACCCTACATGGAATTATGACCAGCTAAAAAATTACTATTTAAGTAATCAAACTAATAGAGGTCAAACTCCTAAAACTACACTTACATCATTTCAAAAGTACTACAATGCAGATGTGGTAATTGTTGTATCAAATCCACATGGTTCTAGTACATCAGCATGCGGTAGCTCATATGTTCCAATAAAAAGTCATATGGATAGTTCTCATGCTACAGTAGGTGATTTACTAGAAGAACCTATTTATAGCATAGTATTTGTTACAGGACAATCAATATGTATAACTAATCCTAAAGTTGTTGTACATGAAGTAGGTCATTCATTTGGTCTACAACATGGTCAAGCTGTTCAAAACCAGTATGGAGGGGGGCATTATGTTGCGTCAGAAATTATTTCATCTGGTGCATCTGGATATGCTGACTATACAGCTCCAGGGACACTACTAGATTATCATACAGTTATGGGGGTAATTTCACCAGATGAGCCAGGTATTCATCATCCATTTTTCTCAAACTCTAGTAAGTTTGCATGTGGTTATCCAGCAGTATATAAATGCGGTAATAATACAGCAAACGCAGTAGGTATTATCCAAGCATTTTCAAACAGATATGCTAAACGGTCAGATTTCTTCTACTGAAAAATAAACTAAAAGCAAAAAAGGAGAGTTTATTGCTTTAAAAAAGGTCTCAATTTTATAATTGAGGCCTTTTACTATCTTTATTTCGCAATTTCTATTACTCTCATCTCTCTTATCAAATTAACCCTTACTTCACCAGGATAAGACAATTTTTCTTGTATATTATCAGCTATTTCTTTTGCCAATTCTACAGCATGTATATCTGAAACAGTTTTAGCATCTACAAATACTCTTATTTCTCTACCAGCAGAAAGTGCATAAGCCTTATTTACTCCAGAAAAACTTTGTACCAATGCTTCCATTTCTTGCACTCTTTTCATATAATCTTCTATTACTTCTCTTCTAGCTCATGGTCTCACGCTTGATATAGCATCAGCTACTTGTACTATGGCAGCTTCTAGAGATATATTAAATTGTTCTCAGTGATGATTCTCTATCATATCAACTACTTTTGGATTCAGTTTGTATTTTCTTCCCAATATACCTCAAATCTCAGGATGTGTTCATTCATATTCTTGATCCAAAGCTTTACCTATATCATGTAACAATCAACCTATTTTAACTAGATTTTGATCAGCTCACAATTCTTTTGCTATATTCTCAGCTATTATAGCTACTTCTTTAGAATGTTTCAAAATATTTTGACCATAACTAGTCCTAAATCTCAATTTACCAATTATCGGAATTATTTCATCAGGTAAGTTTCTGATTCAAAGCTCATCTACCACCTTATTTCATAATTCTTTTAATAAGATATCAGCTTCTTCTTCTGTTTTAGCTATTATTTCTTCTATTCTAGCAGGTTGGATTCTACCATCTTCTATCAGTTTTTCAAGCGATTTTTTAGCTATATATCTCCTATATAAATCAAACGCAGAAATAAACACAGTATCTGGAGTATCGTCTATAATAAGCGAAACTCATGCTGCTCTTTCAAAAGTAGTTATATTTCTACCTTCTTTACCTATCAATTTTCATTTAATATCGTCACTAGGAATAGGGATTAGGGTAGTTGTAACTTCACTAGTTACATCACCTGCATATTGTTGAATAGATTTTAAAATAATATCCTTTGCGATCTCTTTTTTATCATCTTCTATTTTCTTTTTATATTTAGTCAAAACACTTATTCAGTCCTTTTCAAATTTTTCTTTTATATCATTCAAGAATAGATTTTTAGCTTCTTCTTCTGTAAGTTTAGCCATTTCTGACAATTTTCATTCCAATTCTATCTTTTTAGCCTCAAGTTCTTCTTTTCTTTCTCTCAATTCTTCTTCTCTTTGAATTATTTTTTCTTGTTTTTCCTCTATTATTTCAAGTTTACTTTCTATTTTTTCTTCTCTTTCAAGAATTCTTTCTTCTATTTTTTCAGATTTTTGAATTATATCCAAGCTTTCTTTTTTCGCTTCTTCGAGAATTTGGTTTTTTCTTTTTTCTGCTTCTTTTACTTTTTCTTCAGCAGCATGAATAATTTTGTCAGCCTTAGTAGTAGCTTTAGCTGTTTTTTTATTTTGCCATATGTAATGCACAACCACTGATAGTGCAATTCATACAACTACTCATACGAGTAACATTATGTATGTCATTTTAAAGATGTTAAGTTATAATATGTTCTAAAAAGAACTTTTATTATAAAATTAGTTTCTCTAAAAATCATGTAATTTTAATATATAAAACAGTTATACATTCGTTGTCAATGCATATTGTACATATATATAATTACATTTATCTCTTATATTTTATTGATATTTTATTGAATACAAAACTTGTTTTTATGATTTATTTTTTATTCTTTCAAAATAAATTAATGATAATTGATTGATTTTTAAAGACTCAATTTTTATTTCGGATTATACTTTTAAATTTTTATTTAAGTATACTTGTAATATATTTTACAAGTAATAACATACTACTTATTTTTGAAATAAAGCAATAAAAAAAACTATTTAAAAATTAGAAATATTTTTTTAAAAAAGTAAAGTATTGACAAAACTATTTATATGTTTATTATTAATTAATAATACAATAATAATTTAAAATAATGAATACATTAAACAAAATTAATTCAAAAAGTGAAAAACAAGAACTAATAGATAAAATACTAATAATTATATGAGAAAATCCTGGCTCAATTACTAGTTTTAAACAACTTCATAAATACTTATTTGAAAATACTGATGCTATTTCAATACCTCTTTTTAATTGAAAAGTTATTACTGCAGATAATTACTTAGAATATGGTGATAAAAATAAAATGCTTTTTTGGGAATGAATACTTAGTGATTTATCAATGCTTAGTTATGAAGAAAAGTCTGAAATTAGATTAGAATACGAATTAGAATACAAAAATAGATTAGATAATATATTAAATAAATCATTTACCAATCTAAATGTAAATAAAGAAACAATAGAAAATTTACAAAATTTATTCGTCTCATGAGATATTAGCAGTAAATCTTATTTTAAATTTATAAAATTATTCAATAATTTATCAGAAATAAATATCTATTATCATTCTACTATTTTATGACTTAGAGATGAAATTGAAAACCTAGATACAGATAGATTTATTGAGTTAATAGATTTAATAGATATTGAAAAAGTAAGATATTTTTTGGATTATGTAGAGAATTATAAAGTAGTAAGATATATAAATGAATCAGATTTATCATTTTTATCTTTTATATTAGAATCCAAAATACCTGATGTAATACATACTACATCACAAGCAAATGAAATTTTTGAAGTTTTTAATGATTGTGATATTGATTATTTTATAGAATCATCACATAAACTAAAGGATTTACCAAGTATATTTGAAAATTTATGACTTAGAATTTTATAAAAACTAATCACTCAAATTTGAGTGATTAGTTTTTTTTAAAAATCATCATTACAATCCAAAGCAATAAAAATAGCTTTTTTTATCTCTTCATAATAATTTTTTTCCAAACTTCAAATTTTTTCTAAAATATAAATTTTATCTATAGTTATAATCTGACTACCTAAATATCTAGAATCTTCTTTTAGTCAATTTTCTATACTTGCTTTTATTATAAACTCTGATGGAAATGGTATTTTTAAATTTGTAGTCAGTGGCACAACTATCAAAGTAGGAGCATTTGTATTAAAAATATTGTTTTGTATAATTATACATGGTCTAATTCAAGCCTGTGTATGTCATTTTTTCGGATTAAAATTTGCAAAAACTATATCATATTTTTTATACATATTAATCTTTTATAGAATTAAATTGAGTATTTAAATACTCATTATTAATATTTTTATATTCATTATACCTTTCTTTTAATCCAGATTCAATTTGTGCTTTTAATTGATATTTTTGATACAATTTTAATGCTTCTTCTATAATTGATTTTTTTGTTCTTTTTGTAGCTTTTGATTGTTGTTCTAAAAATAAATAAATAGAATGATCTATATTAGTTGTTATTGTATGGTTCATATTTGCAATATTTATTTATAAAATATAAATAAATATTATATGTATATTTTATAAAGTCAAGTTTTATAATAATTGATATTTTAAATAAATAAAAAAATACCAGACCTAAGTCTGGTATCTGTATAGATGGCAATCAGAAATTAACTAATTTATAATTTCCGGCATTATTTACACTAGTACCACTAAATTTAAGGGCATGAATGTAAATCCTTCCATTGCCAATATCCCAATTTTGATCAATCACATATACATAACTGCTAGTTGCTGATAAAACTATTGCAACATGCCCAGAGTATGACTGTCCATTAAATGTTGCTATAACATCTCCCCTGCTAGGTAAATTTGTTGTTGTAACGGCATTACCAGGTCTCCATTGCCCTGTAGATGTATTGTACAGATTTGTTACCTCTTTCACAAAACCTACACATTGATAACCGTTAGCTGATACTTCGGTAGGTTTTGCAAGAGAAATGTAGCCATCGAAATCCTCGTAAGTATCTCCAAATGCAGAAAACTCTGAGTTAGAATCGTTATACCAGAACTTCCAAGCATTCATACCATTTTCAGTAGTTTGCAAAATGTTATCTGGATTTGATAATACAGAATTTAATGCAGCATTAAACGTAGTTTTCATCACTGCACGATATGCATATGCTGAATTAAAACCAAAAACAGCAAGCAACAAAACAATAGTTTTTAATGTTTTTATATTCACAACAAGCTCCTTATATGGATTGAAAAAAATATGCTTTAAAAAAGCTTGCAAATAATAATAATAATAATATATTCAAGCCAAAGTTTAATTGTATGTTAAAAACTTTGATTTATAATATAACAAATTTTCAATGAAAAAATTACTACTCTTAATCATGATACCTGTTTCAGTTTGAACTACCTTTGCAGAAGATTATAATTATCCAATATATTATTGAACAAAAAAATGTGAGATAACATTAGAAAAAAGAAATACCGAAGAGAATAGAAAAATATTTGCTTATTATCACGATTTAAAAGATGCAAATTATTATATTATAAATTGAGATTTATATAAAAATTGAAATTTATATAAAAATTGAAATTTATACAAAAAATGAGTGGACTATTTATTATTTGAAATCAATTGAAATGTAATTTATTGAGTAAAAAACTATGGGAAAATAGATATTTATATAAATGATAAAAAGAGTATTTCTGTTGATGAAATTGATACTTCAACATTATATTATGATGAATATACTGATAAATATCAGTTTGAAATCAATAATAACTCAAAACGTTATATTTATTCAAATTGAGAACTTATAGATTATGATAGTTTTTATTTTCAAACTCGTTATTTTTCAGAAAATAGAAAAGTATATATTGATCTATATAACAATGATAGTTGATTTAGATTAGAAAAAGACTGAAAAGTTATTTTAGAAGAAAAATGAAATTATTATATTAAAGAAATAGCTATTTCTAAGGATAATGATTATTCTTTAATTTGATATGATAATACAAATAAAAAATATATCTTCCTAATAAATTGAATAATTTCTAACATAGAAAATGTAGTAAAAATTGTATATTGACCAAACTGAAATGACTTGTATTATGTTACTAAAATTGATAATAATTATAAATTTTATAAAAATGAAGAAAAACTATGAGAGTTTAAAATAGAAATATATAATAATCTAGATTTTAATTTTATTGATGATAATAATTTTTATATTATTTTAACTAATTGGACTGATTATGCTTTGATAAAAAATTGAAAAACAATTATATCATTTGATTCAGATATTCAGATAAAACTTATATTAAAAAAAGAAAATTGAGATATATTTCTTGTAAAAAGATATAAAAAATTGTGAAAAGATATTTTTTATATAAATTGAAAGAAAGTTTTAGAAGCTGATAAAATAGACGAAAGGTATTTAAATGAATGAAAATGAACTTTTTCTATTTATCCAAACAGACTTAAATCAAATCAATATTATACATACGCAACTATAAATGATTATAATTATCTTTTTGTTAATGGTTATTTAATACCTAATATGTACGATTATTTGAAATTAGAAAATGGCTTAGATGATTTTAGTTTCTTTTCAATGGACAGTAAGCTAATTAGTTGTAAAGATATTACTTCTACATATACAAATTTGTGATATGATAGAGAATACTTAGAACAATTGATTTTAAAAACAAAAAAGTTAAATTATACTAAAAAAGATACTTTAGTTAATAAATTTAAGAAATCTTTAGAAAAATCTAATTTATCAGAAATTAATAGGGAACTAATAAAAATTTTTATTGATAATTTAACTTTTAATCTAAACTAAAGTATAATTCTTAAGCTTCAACAATTCTATATCTTCACTTACTTCAGCAAATATTTTGCATAAAATAAAAAATATAATATAATATTTTAGATAATATTAAATTTATATTTTAAAAATATCTAAAATGTTTAATAGATTAATAGAACAGGAAATAATAAAATATATTGATAATGATAAAATTTTATTATTACTATGAGCTAGGCAAGTTTGAAAAACATCAATAATAAAAAATTTAAAATCATATTTAGAAAAAGAATGAATAGTCAGTAATTATATTAATTTAGAAAATCCAGATTTTTTAAATTTATTAAATGAACATCCAGAAAATTTATTTAAAATTGTTTGAAAAAGTGAGTCTAAAAAAATTATATTTATTGATGAAGTTCAATATTTAAAGAATCCTAGCAACTTTTTAAAATATATTTATGATGAATATAAATGAAATATTAAATTAATTGTATCTTGAAGTTCAGCTTTTTACATTGATAAAAATTTCAAAGATTCACTTGCTGGAAGAAAAAAAATATTTTATATAAATACTTTAAATTTTGAGGAATTTTTAATATTTAAATGACAAGAACATTTAATTAAGTATTTAAAAGAAAAAAATGTACTATTAATAGACAAAAATGATTTATATTATTATTATTATGAATATATAACTTATTGAGGTTATCCTGATGTAGTATTAGAAGATGATTTTGAAGAAAAGAGAAATTTATTAGAAGAAATATGATTATCATACATAAAAAAAGATATATTAGAAGCATGAGTAGAGTATGAAGATAAGTATTATTTTATATTAAAAATATTATCTAGTCAAGTATGAAGTTTATTAAATCTAAATGAAATATCTAATACAATAAACTTAAATGTAGTAACTGTTGAAAAGTACATATATATAATGAAAAAGTCCTTTCATATTGCTACAATTACTCCATTCTATCAAAATATTAGAAAAGAATTAACAAAAATGCAAAAAGTGTATTTTTATGATTTGTGACTTAGAAATTATTTTTTAAATAATTTCGATTCATTTGATTATAGGATAGATAAATGAGCTTTATTTGAAAATATTGTATTCAGAAATTTTCTTAATAAATATAAAGTTACAGATTTAAAATTTTGGAGAACTCAAAATAAAAACGAGGTAGATTTCATAATAGAAAAAGACAAAAAAGCTTATGAAGTAAAAGTTAACAAAGCAAAATTTGATATTAAAAAATATAAGTTATTTTTGGAGAATTATCCAGACTTTAAACTTGAGCTAATAGATTTTGACAGTAGTATATTTTTATAAAAAACCAATCACTCAAATTTGAGTGATTGGTTTTTGTATTTACATCAAAAATTAATATTTTAACTAGTCAAACCAAAGTACATAGATTAATTTGATATATATATATATACTATTGAGGTTACTAATTTTGGTAACGAAAACAAAAACAAAAGAGGTTTACCTTATGAAAAAAAATCATGCATACAATGATTTTATTTGCAATGATTTGCTTTGCAGGTCATGCAAATGCAGCATTTTCACAAGTGGCTTGTACATCTAATAATGACCGGATTGACTATACCTATTCAGGTTTGTATAACCATGCATGGGTATATGTTAACGGAGGTTTTCGCGGTGATTTCTGGACTATTTCAAGTGGTTTAGGAAATTTTACAACCACTCTCAATAAGAACGATCATGTTTTGCTTCTGTGGTATAACACCGACGAAGGTTACGATAGCCTAGATGCTATTTGTAGCTAGTATTTAAAAAGAAAGGGGGGAATTCTCCCCTTTCATCTTAAAAATAACTAATTATATATGGAAAAAATAGTAAGATGGAAATTAATGTTAAAAATAGCAATATCATTAATTTTTTTATTATATTGAAGTCTTTTTTTATTAAAAAACGCAAGCTTTTTTGAAAAACTAACTCATGAAAAATGTAGTGAATTAAATCAAATAGATGTGGATAAATTAAATAATTTTTTTAGATATACCGAATATAAATGAGATATAAAATATTGGTGTGATGTAACAAAAATAACTACAAATCTATGATTATGATGAGAAAATATACCAGTAGAAATAAGTAAATTAACAAACTTAAAATTTTTAGATTTAAGTGAAAAATCGCTTAAATGAGAAATACCTCCAGAATTATGAAAATTAAAGAGATTAGAATTTTTAATATTGAATAACAATAGCTTAGTTTGAGACATACCATTAGAATTAACAAATTTAAAAAATTTACAAGATCTTGATTTATGAAATAATTCTTTATCTTGAACAATACCAAATAATATATGAATGTTATCAAAACTATTTTATATAAACTTAAGTAATAATAATTTATTATGAGTAATACCAAAAGAATTATGAAATTTATCTAAATTACAATATATAAACCTTTCAAATAATAATTTTTCAAGAGAATTACCAAAAGAATTATCAAATCTCAAAAAACTAAAATTTAGTGACTTTTCAGGAAATAATACACAATAAAAAAATACCAGACCTAGGTCTGGTATTTAGTATTACTTTGGAAGATTATTTTTCAACAATGTTATAACTGTCAGCGTCACCAACACCGGTTCCATTGAAAGGTATAGCATGAATAATAATTCTACCGGTATCTGGGTTAGATACAGTTTTTTCCCAATTTTGATCAATTACATAGATAAAAGTATTACTTGCAGACAATACAATAGCTACATGCCGATAATCATATTTACCATTACTATTAAAAGTTACAATTACATCACCTCTAACAGGTAAATTATAGGCGGTGATAGCAGCACCTTTTATCCAATTTTGTGTAGATCCATCTCCTAAATCAGTAACAGCTTTTACAAAGCCAACGCATTGTCTATAATTATGGTTTATGTATTCATTTTCACTTGTAAGTGAAATTATGCCTCCCATATCTTCTTCAGTGACACCAAATATATCAAATTGAGAATTTGAATCATTGTAGAAAAATTTCCATGCATCCCTTCCTTGGATAGTTACTTTCAATAGGTTATCACTATTTCCAACAGCTGTATTTAAAGCATTATTGAAACTAGTAGTCATTTTAGCCTTAACCGCATATGCATTTGTGAAACTAAAAAACATTACTGCAGTTAAGATTACTTTCAGAATTGTTTTATTCATTTAGAACCTCTATGTATTTGGAAAATTGAAAAATGCTTTTAAAAAAAGCTTGCAAATAATAATAATAATAATATATTCAAGCCAAAGTTTAATTGTTTGTTAAAAACTTTGCTTTATAATATAAAAGATAACTAATGAAAAAAATAATATATATAATCATGCTATTTTGTTTACTAAATACTTCATTTGCAGAATGAGATAATATTAATTTATCCTTAAATAAAAATATAATTGATAATTCAAATGAAGAATTTAATACTCATCTTGAATGAAAATTTGACTTGTTTAGTATAAAATTCCCTAATTTCATTAATATAAATTGGCATGAGTCTAGAACCTGAATTTACCAAAAAGACAAATCTAATCATGAAAGATTTTTTCTTGAAAAAAATCCTAAGTTATTGGATTTCTTTATAGATAAAATATGAATTGATAAAATAAAAAAGTACTTAGATACTTGAATTTTACATATTATTTGAGATTATAATAAAACATGAGACCATAATTATAAAATTACATCAAAATATTATTTATCATCAAATACAGATAAAGTTGAATGAAACTATTTAGATGTTTGGAATAAATATAATATAGAAAATACAAGTAGCTGAGGTCTAATAAAATTAGAGTTTTCTCCAGTTGATATTAATGTTTTTAATTGATACCGTATATGAGCTAGATGACCATATCCAACAATTTCATTTTTTGACAATACAATATTACCACAAGATATTTATATATATACAAATTTGAAAAAATATTATCCAACAATTAAATATGTAATTCAATGATATAAAATAAATACTCCATTTTATTATCCAAATAAAATGATAAATAGTACAAAGGTATCATATGTAATAATACCTTATTATGAGTTTAACATAGATTTACCTAAATGAAATAGTGAAATTGATATTAATTATAAGAAATTTATATTAAATTATGATGAAATTAGTATTTATGAATCATACTAAAAAAACAATCACTCAAATTTGAATGATTGTTTTTTGTTTTAAGCAGTTTATTAATCTTCATCAGATAATACAAAACCTCTATCTTCTCTTACTTTAGTAGCAACATTAGATGGAACTTCTTCATAGTGATCAAATTCCATAGCATATGTAGCTCTTCATTGAGAAGCTGATCTTAAATCAGTCATGTAACCAAACATTTCAGATAATGGAACATAAGCAGATATTATTTTTGCCATACCTCTGTTACCCATTTCTTCAATTCTACCTCTTTTTGAGTTAAGTTGTCCGATAACATCACCCATGTATTCTTCAGGAGTATTTACTTCTACTTTCATGATAGGTTCAAGTAAAGATGCTTGAGCTTTTCTACATGCTTCTTTAAATGCTTTACTTGCAGCCAATTTAAATGATAATTCACTAGAATCCACTTCATGAAACGATCAGAATGTCAAAGTAGCTTTAATATCTACCATAGGGTAACCAGCAACAAAACCTCTGTTATATGCTTCAGTTAACCCTTTTTGTACACCTGGAATATATTCTTTAGGGATAGTACCACCAATAATTGCATTAACAAATTTATTAGTAGGTTTTTCTTTTAATTCAGCTTTTTTATCTTCTTCATCCATTTCTTTATATGGTTCAAATGTGATAACAACGTGACCATATTGACCTCTACCTCAAGTTTGTTTAGAGTATTTATGTTCTACATCTTTAGCAACATTTTTAATTGTTTCTCTGTATGATACTTGTGGAGCACCTACATTACATTCTACTTTAAATTCTCTCTTCATTCTATCTACAATGATATCAAGGTGTAATTCTCCCATACCAGATATAATAGTTTGAGCAGTTTCTTCATCAGTTTTTACTCTAAATGATGGATCTTCTTCAGCCAATTTAGATAATGCCATACCCATTTTTTCTTGATCTGCTTTAGTTTTAGGTTCTACAGATATAGAGATAACTGGTTCTGGAAATTCTATTGATTCAACTAAAAATTTATCATTTAAATCACATAAAGTATCACCAGTTTTAGTAGCTTTTAATCAAACAATTGCTCAGATATTACCAGCAGTTATTTCTTGAATTTCTACTCTATCATTAGCATGCATTTGAAGTAATCTACCTACTCTTTCTTTTTCACCAGAAGTAGCATTGTAAATATATGTACCTGATTTTAAAGTACCTGCATAAACTCTTGTAAATGTAAGTCTACCTACGAATGGATCAGTTGCGATTTTAAATGCAATAGCAGCTAGAGAAGAATCATTAGCAACAGCTATTTGTTTAAATGTTTCACCACTATCTATATCTTTACAGTCTATTTTTGCTTCATTTACATCTATAGGACTAGGTAAATAATCAACAGCAGCATCTATAACCATTTGTACACCTATATTTTGTAGAGCTGATCCACATACTACAGCATATAACAAGTTATTACTTACAGCTTTTCTAAGACCTTTTTTGATATCTGCAACTTCTAAATCACCATTTTCAAAATATTTATCCATCAATTCATCATCTTGAGAAGCAACTTTTTCTACCATTTCTTCTCTCAATTCTTTACATCTATCCAATATATCAGCTGGAATATCTATTTCAGTAATATTTTGACCACTATCACCTTCAAAATGATAAGCTTTCATCGTAATCAAATCTACTATACCTTCAAAAGTTTCTGCTTGACCAATAGGATATTGAATAGCTACAACTTTATCTCATGCTAATCTTTTTTTGATAGTATCTATAGACATCTCAAAATCACCCCCCATTTTATCCATTTTGTTTACAAATGCGATTCTAGGTACGCTATATTTATCTGCTTGTTTCCAAACTGTTTCAGATTGAGGTTCTACTCATTGTGAACCATCAAATACAGCTACTCAACCATCAAGTACTCTTAGAGATCTTTCTACTTCAATAGTAAAGTCAACGTGACCTGGAGTATCAATAATATTTATTTGATGATCTTTCCAAAAACAAGTAGTTGCAGCAGAAGTAATTGTAATACCTCTTTCTTTTTCTTGTTCCATCCAGTCCATAGTACCTTCACCATTGTGAGTTTCACCAATTTTATGAATTCTACCAGTATAGTATAAAATTCTTTCCGTTGCTGTAGTTTTACCAGCATCAATATGGGCAATAATACCTATATTTCTAATCTTGTCTAAAGGAGTAACTTTACTCATCTGTAATAAATATTAAAATTTAAAAATATTTTAAAAATACAAAGATAATCCATCCTTATTTATTTCTTTAACTAAAAAGTAATAATTTTAGACGGATTAAACTCTATTTTGTGCCGGGATTTTACTCAAATGTTGATATAAGTCAAATGTTTTTTATATGCTAAAATACACATTGTAATTAGTAGAACATTTAATTTTTGTTCAAAAATAAATACATGATTTATAAAAACAGATAATTTTGTATAATAATACATTTTATAATATAATATAAGTACTTAATATTTTAATAACTAAATTAAATGATTTTAAACATAATAATGATAATTTTAATGTATATTTTTACATTATATTTCATAGTAGTAGCAAATTTTATATATATGATGCCTTTAGAATTTTCTAAAGAAGCTACTAATCCTATTTTTATAGTACTTATATATTGAATATTCATATTATTTGCTTATTTATTATATGTATTATTTCATTGAGTGTACAAAAAAAGAATACATAAAAATTATATGTACTCTTATCTAGCATTTTTCCCAATATTTATAGTGTTTTATTTTGGATATTATATTCAATATGATAGATGAGAATATATTCCAGAAAGTACATTTGAAACTAAATTGCAGAATATAGAAGTAAGTGAAGATGAAAATTGAATTGTTCAGATATGAAAATTATATACAGAAAATGATGTATTATCTCCAACTATCAGAAATTTAGATAGCAAAATTAGAAATCATTATTATTGTATCACATGACAAAATTGAAAAAAATGCGAAGAAGAAAATTTAGAAAAGACTTTAGAACTATATAATTTAGATATAGGTATCATTGATATTGTTCATAATAATTTTTCAAAAATAGTAGATTATAAATATTTTAAACAAGAAATAAAATGAGATCTTATAAGTTTACAATGATTATCGACTATATCTAGAATCAGTTTATTTTCAGCAATAAATGAATTAGAAAAAGGTAATGAAGATAAAGCTATAGAAATTTTATTAATATATAATAAACTTTGAGAAAAATTATTACTCTGAGATAATTCATTAGTTTGAACTATTACATGAGTTACTATTGAAACAAACATTATCAATAATATTAATTATATACTCGATAATTATAATTTAAAAGAAAAGAATCTAAATCTATTAAAAATAGAATTAAGTAAAATGTATGATTCTCAAGATATTTTTGCCAATACTTTAAAATTTGAATATTGGTTAAATAAATACTGATTTGAAGAATGATTTGAAAATGGAGCAATTAAATCAAATATGTTTTTAAATAAAGAAGAATTATATAATAATTTTAGAAAACTTAGATTAAGTAATATAAATTGAGAATGATATTATTATGAAAATAAACCGAAAAATTATTTTAAAAGAGAATTTATATATAGAATGTTTGGTTCAATGGCTTATTTTTGAACTGAATGATACAAAGAAGATATTGAAAATATTAATATTGAAAGAAAAAAAGTTATTGAAAAGATAGATTTACAACTTAATAAATAAATATGATTTTAAATACACTACATATAATTTTACTATATATACTTACTCTTTATCTAATATTTGTTATCAATTTAATTAATATGTTATGGTCAGAGTTTTGAGAATATATTACTGACCCTATATTTTTTGTTACAGTTTATTGAATAATAATATTATGGCTTTGTTTAATATATATGCTATTTAAGGGAGTTAATAAAAAAAGAATACATAAAAATTATATGTATTCTTATCTAGCATTTTTTCCAATATTTTTAGTTTTTTATTTTTGATATTATATTCAATATGATAAATGAGAATTTATTCCAGAAAGTACATTTGAAACTAGACTACAAAATATTGAAGTAAGTGATGAAGAGAATTGATTAGTACAATTATGAAATATATATGAAGATGATAATGAAAAATTAGAAGCAAAATTAGAGGAATTAGGTATTAAATCAAGAAAAAGTTATGATTGTATTATTTGAAGAGATGATAATAAATGTAGTGATGAAAATATCCAAGAATTAATTAGTATGTACACTTGATGGGATGAAATTGATATACTTAATAATAAAGTAGGGAACATAGTTAAATTTGAATATTTTAAAGAAGTATATAATTATACTAGTTTTCCATCATTTTTATCAATTTTAACAAAAATAAGTTTATTTTCAACAATATCTAAATTAGAAGATTGAAATGAAGATTTAGAATGAATTTTATTATATAAAAAAATATGAGATA
Source organism: Candidatus Altimarinota bacterium (assembly GCA_028688895.1). GTDB lineage: Bacteria > Patescibacteriota > Gracilibacteria > BD1-5 > UBA6164 > UBA6164. The sequence goes on from JAQTXG010000025.1 coordinate 17,181, forward strand.
AATTAATAAATTGAGATATATCAATTTATTGAATACAAAGACTGATAAGTATTTTAGAAAATTCATTAAATAATATTGATTATATATTAAATAATTATGATTTAAGTAATGATACTTTAAATTTATTAAAAAGGGAATTAGATCAAAACTATAATACAGAAAATATACTTATTAATTCAATTAAAGTAGAATATAATTCATCTAAGTATTTTATAGATAGAGATACTAATTCAAATATGTTATTTAACAAAAATGAGCTACTTAATATAAAAAGAAATATATGGCTAAAAGTTATTAATTGAGAAGAACAATCTGAATATGAAAAGAATTATTGTAAAAGAACATATATTTACAATTTTTTATGAGCATATCGTTATTCATGAATTTCAAGTGAAAGAGAATGGATTGATAAATTGAATATAAAAATAGAGAATATTTTAGAAAAAATAGAAGATAAATTGAATAATTAATTTAAGGAATTTATGAAAAACTCACTTCTAAAAATAACCTATTTGCTAAAAATAATTCAAAAGATTTTACCTTAGAATATCTAATAAAAATAAATAAACAATTGACATAAAAAGTTAAAAAGATAAAAAGATATAGTACTATTATTATGTTTTATATTATATAGTATAAAAAAATGGGAAATTTTGTTAATTATTTGTACAGGTAATACTATGAGTAAAAAAAAGAAAATCACTATTGTTGTAGGTATTTTGTTGTTTACATTTGTTTGGGCATTATTTGACTATTATTTTGCTGTAGAAAAAACTATAGTTAAAAAGGAAATAGAAAATAAAGTATATAAAGTAATCCCAGAATCTAAAATTATTAGTATCAAAGATTCACGGAAAGTATTAGTAAATAATGTTTTATCTACCAATATACCACTTACACCAACTTATAAAAAAGTTGAAGATAAGCATGAATACAATAATATTCAAGCTTCCATATCTTTCGAAGAAATAAGAGATAACATTAATGAAAAAGATATAGGTGAATTAAATGATATTTTTTTAGCCTATGTTATTAAAGAAAATGATGCAATCTTTTTCAAAGCTGATTTTACACCTATACTCGAAAGAAAAATAGGCGATGAAGTTTCAGTGAAATTAGGTGGAGAGGAATTTCTAGGAGTAGTTACCAAAGCAGATATATTATATCCTACAATGAAAGAAAAAAATGAAGGTATAGGAATCTCTTATAATTTTCACATTAGACCTTATGAAGAATACATTGAAGAAAATAGAATTGCAAATGGTGGAAATCCAAAGAATGATTATGTTTACCATGTAATTAGTATTTTAGGTCGTATTGATAGTAATAATACATATGAATTTACTGGTCATGTTTTTTATCTTGGATTTGAAGAACAAAGATTTCAAATAAATAACAAAATAGGAGTAATGCTACCAGATACAAAATTTGATAATTTTATACATAGTAATTATGATATTGGTTATGATTAGAGGAGGTGTATTATGAAAAAGTAATTAAATGCTATAAAAAATTTTAACTTTGACTAAATTTGAGGTACAATCGTGAAACTTTTAAAGTATGTTTTTATAATTTTTAACTTGATTTTTTCTTCAGCTTATGCTGTTGAAACATTAAGAGTTGCAGTAGTATTTGATTTAAATACGACAAGTTACTCATTAGCAACTAGAGATACAATGTCCAATAAACTAATTAGTGACTTAAATAAGTCTTTTTCAAATTCAGGCTTATCATCAAGAATTAACTTTACTAGGGTATATTATGATGCTGTTGCATTTACAAATTACAATGAAACTATTTATCAGTTAAAAGATAGATATAATGCAAATAGAACATATGGAAAAGTACCAATACTAAACTTGCATTATATTCAAAAACAAAATACTGCTGATATTGTTATCGGTATTGTAAACCCTAGATATTCATCATTTGATGGTATTTGTGGTATGGCATTAAATATACCTATTAACATGTCTCAAGTAAAACAAGCTGATAGTGGTATATTGTTTATTGAAAATAAAGCTGTATGTTTGGATGATGAAAAAGTTGTATCTCATGAAGTAGGCCATACTTTTGGTTTACAACATGGGAAAGCCGTATATAATTATTCAGGTAATCTAGCTGATTATGATATAAATAACATATTAAGTTCATTAGCTGGTGGATATGGTAAAACTTACTGGAGTGGTAATTATACTACAATAATGGCTAAGAGTGGATTAAATGTTACTGATGATGATGCACATAAACATAACCGTTTTTCAGATGTAGCTAAGTCTGTTTGTGGTGTGACAGGAAATCAACCTTGTGGTGATAGTAATTCTAGTGCTGTTAATGTAATGGATTATTATGCTCCGTATTACAACATGAGAGGTGCTTGGTACAATTAATTAATAAAATGAAAAAAGATGGATTATGAAAGTAATCCATCTTTTTTATCAATACCATTAAGTTAAGACACAAATGGCTGAAGCCATCTGTTGAATATATGTATTTTCCTACATATCAACAGAATGCTTTAGCTTTCTGTGACTACATAAATTCTTAACTTAATGGCATTGCTTTTTATATTTCCTCTACCTCCAATTTATCTATAGATTTTTTTACCTCTCACAATATAAATTCTGAAATACCATCTGATTTTTCCTTAGACACGCTTATATTTATTTCTTTTAGGAAAAATGTAAATATATTACTAGTATAATCTAACAATATACTTTTATCATTTCTAAATAATTCTTTTATTTTTTCAGTTTGTAGATGTGAGTATTCAAGAGTTACACTATCCATGATATCTTCGACCCAAAAATTTATTCTATTTTTTATTTTTGCGTTTATATGATTATCATCAAATTCTATTACTTCACTTGTTATCTCATAATAAAAGTTTATCATTTTTTTATTAGAAACAGATCTGATTTCATTACTTATCTCAATATTAATCAGAGATAATATTCATAATACAAAATTTGAAGGGTATCATATATGTATAGAATTGAAAAGCGATTCCAAAATAAAATCATACTTTTTATCAACGATTATTTTCACCATAAATCAAGCCAATAAAAAATCATATTTTTTGGCTTTTTTTTCATCTTTACTTACTTTTGCAACCTTTGCTCATGCTTTTTTTTGGGATTCTTTGTACTTTTCACTAGATTCCTTGCTTGACTCAGCAGATTGTCATTGTCATTCAGATGATTCTATTTCTGGAGAATAATCTTCTAATCACATATTTTAAGATATTATTATTTTAATACCAATATATATTAACATATTTTTCATTAAAAACAAAATTATGTAATATCTAATCAAATCGAGTAAATATTAATAATGTTTTTTCAGTCTTGTTTTTGAGTAAACATTTTTTCATGTGTTCATAAATCTACTTCTTTGAATAAATGAAGAGCATTAGTTTGACAAATAGGTTTTATTTTTCTTAAATCAGACTTTATCAATCGTTCTTTTACGTATTTACTATTGTAATAATATACTATATAAGATCTAGGCATCACAAAAATAGATTCAACTAAAATATTTCTTTTTAGATAAGTTTCTGGTGAAATTAACATTTTCTCGTCAATTGCTTTTTGTATAATATGTGTAGGTGGTAGATTATTTATAGTTCTATAAAATATTAGTACATAATATCAATTACTTTCCAAAATTTCCAACTGATTTTTTTTAATTACAGCAGCATTTCATATCCTTCATATTTTTATTTCTACTTGTTCTCAACTACAAAGCAAAGCATCAAATCACTTATTATTTTTTTTGCTCACTTTTTTACATCAAATCAGTTTGCATGCTAAATCTTCTGCAAGTTTTGAAGTCACCTTTTTTACATTGTTTGAATGTGGGTTATCTACTATTTCAAGTACTTTTTCCCTAGCCAATCAATTACACTGCAAGATTTCTATTTTCTCAGTTTCTCATGTAATTGTATCAATTCAAAATCCTGGAGTGATACTTATATCTAAATCATTTTTATACATCAAATTTTCTTTATATAAATCTATTATTTATGGATTTCTCCAAAAAACATCTAAATTACAAATAATATTATTTTTTCTATGTGTGAATTTTGAAGTTCTTATTTATTCATTATTTAAATGTTATATTTATATATGTCAAATTTTTTCTACATTTCTATTCTAACACATCTCTCTATTCAATAATTATCATTAAATACTTCAAATTTCAATCATTTATTATTTAGATAATCTTTACTTATTTCTTTCTGATCAAAACCTATTTCTATAAATAAAACAATTTTTGATAAATCATACAATTTTTTTAATTCCAATACTTGAACAATTATTCTTTCATACAATTCAAAGCCAGTCAATTTTCATCAATACAAAGCTATATCAGGTTCGTAAAAAACTGTTTCTATATCCATATTTTGATAATCACCATCTTTTATATATGGCAAATTTGCAGTTACTACTAGATTTTTATTTAACTCAAATTTGTTTTCAATTATCGGCTCTAGTAAATCTCAACAAAAGATATTAATTTTTTCAGTTAATAGGTGTTTTTCTATATTTATTTTACTTACCTCCAAAGCTTCTTTTGATAATTCAATAGCGTAACAATTTAACTCGTTATTGATATCTGTTACATTTTTCATCACTGAAATTACTATATTTGAACTTCAAGTTCACACATCAATCAGAGTTATTTTATCGTCACAGTTTTTTATAGTTTCTATAGCTTTGTCAACCATTATTTCAGTATCATTTCGTGGTATCAAAACTCTGTTATCTACATAAAAGTCCAGTCAGTAAAATTCAGCATTGTTTATAATAAATTCTATAGGTTCTCATTTTGTATATCTGATAAAACAATTTTTCAATTCCTCTACATATTTTTCATCGATTTCATCACATAAAAATAACTGACTTTTACTTAGGCCAGTTACTTTTAATAATATTTTATCTATTTTGTTATTATTTACTCAAATATCATTTCAGATTTTATATATTTCAATTTTTTTCATATTCTTTTTATAGTAATAAAAATATTTTAGACAATTTTTAACAATCTCTAATTTAGCAATTATTATAGTTAAAAATATTAAATATTTTTATTCATTAACTTTCTTTCTCCCTTTTCAAAGGGAGTACCCGTAGGGGGAGGGATTAAAATCTAAGTACTTAATTCTTTAATTAATATAGACATTCTCTTAATTCTCAAATTTTTTTCTATTAAATATTAGTACAGTAAAAAATAAAATAATACTTAAATATATAACAGAGTAAAAACTATTAAACAAAAAATAACTAGCATCAAAGTCCTTAAAACTTCATATAACATCCTTTATATTCAGTGCTTCAAAAGGAGGAAATAATAACTGTAATCATTGAGCGAAATAAAAAGCAATAGCATTTCAAGCTCTGTTCGCAATATCTAATATAATAGAAAAACTATGACTCAAAAAGTATATCATAAGAGTAACTAGTATAGTCAACATATTTGACATAAAAGTAGAAAAGAAAAATACAAGTCAAAGCAATATTTCAAGCTTGAAAAATGTAAACAAAAGTGAAAATGCAATCAGATTAGATATTTCAATATCTTTGAATAACAAAACAATCAAAAAAAGTATAGATTGTAATAATATTATCAAAAATATAGTAGCTGAAAATCAGAAAAATTTACCAAGTATAAATTCGTATCTCTTTATTGGTTTACTCAATATCAGAAATATTGTTTTTCATTCTATTTCTTTGAATAGTAATTGTGATCAGACAAAAAGTACTCATACAAGTCAAAATATTTCAATCATAGCTAATCAAAAATCTACAATTACTTTTGTATCATCTCAAATAGTAAGTTTACCTAATGCCATAGAAAAAACTATGAATACAAAAGCAAAAAATAATATCAAGTACAAAAACTTGTTTCTAACTATTTCTTTAAATGTGTTTAATGCTATATTAATCATGGGAAAAATTATATAATAATAAATATCTATCTTGAATTTTCAAATTTTAAATAAGTAAAATTTAGTATGTTACTAATTTTTAATCATATATTTAGCCCCTTTCTCTTTGGCTAAAGGGAAAGTTTATCCCGTCTTTAGCGGGGGATTCAGGATAGGGATTTTAAAACTTTTAAAAATTATATTCTAAAAAGTCTTTATTTCCATTTGCAAACGAGAGTATATCCATACTTTTCTTTCATTCAAGTTTTACTTGCTTAAAAAGTAACAATTTTTTATTATTGCACACTACTCATATTTGTTTTTTGTTTAATTTAAGCACTTTTCCAGCTTTTTCACTTCACTCAAAATCTATGAGTTCACAATCTTCTATATCAAATTTTTTATCTTTAAAATAACTATAAATACCAGGCCAAACAGAATACGCTCTAAATTTGTTGAAAATACATTCTCAAGATTCACTTTCAAAATCTATTTGTCAATCTTCCTTTGATATTTTACGACAAAAAGTTGCCATATCATCATTTTGTTTTTTTCATTCTATAGTTCAATCCAAAATTCACTTTAGAGTATGAATCAATAAATCAGGACCAATCAATTCAAATTTTTTAAATATGTCTTCTGTCGTGTCCAACTTGTCTACAATAACTTTTTCTATGGCTAATATATCTCATTCATCCATTCATTTAGACATATACATTATTGTCAATCATGTCTCTTTGTCACCATTTTTTATAGCTTCTTGTATAGGACTTGCTCATCTATACATAGGTAATATAGAACCATGAATATTTATACATCAATACTTAGGTGACTCCAAAACTTCTTTTGGTACTATTTTTCAGTAAGCAACAACAACTATAAAATCAAGCTCTAGTTTATTTAACACATCAAAAAATTCTGTATTATTTTTCAGTATTTCAGGTTGTAATACTTTTATATTATTTTCCTGTGCCAATACTTTTACTTGCGTAGGTTCCAATATATGCTTTCTTCATACTGGTTTATCTGGTTGAGAAACAACCAATTTTACTTCTATATCAGACTTTTCCAATATTCATTTCAAAATATTTTTAGAAAAATCTCATGTTCAAAAAAATGCTATTTTCATTATTATTTTTTTATTCTTATAAATTCTTCTTTTCAATTACTATCAAAAAACAAATATGCTTCATCAAATACATTTCAGTCTCAAATAATACTTTTTTTTCATCATATGTTTTTGATTGATAAATTGGAAATATTTATACCAGATTTATCTTGTTTGGTATTTATATTTGATAAAATGAGTAAATTATTATTAATTGGATACAAATTATCTTCAGTAAAATAATTTATATTTATCTCATTTAAAGTCTCTCATGACAATGTTCATATTATTTTATAATAAGGTTCATCATTGAAAGAAAAATCGAAATTTAAGTCAGATTGTATAACTGTATTTAGATATAATTTGATTTTTTTATACATTTTAAATTTCCATTGTTGACTACTATTTCAATTTGTCCACAATGTCCCACTTCAAGTGCTTGAATCAAAATCTACAAATTGACGATAAGGTATATCAAAATTATTTATATAATAAACATATCATAGTGATCAAGTTCATACACTAAATTGCATTTCATAATCAAATATAGAATAGTTTTTAATTCTTTTATCTAAATCCTTAAAATTATCATCAATTGTATTTACTTTTTGACTTAGTTCTTGATTTTTTAGAAAATCTAGAAAGTAAAAAACTCAAGAACTAGATAAAAGTGTTATTATTGTTATAACAACTAACAACTCGATATATGTAAATGCCAGCTTGACTGGTCCGGCTTTAGCAGTGGCTAGCTTTATGTGTCAAGTTTTCCCGCAAAAGTTGGGATTTCTAGCTGTGGCAAATTTAAGTTTTTTATTCATATTTTTTTTATAAGTGAATTTTGCAGAGTTCCATTTATTATTTAAATTTTTTCTTTTTAACTATTTCAGCTATTTTATTCAAAAAAACTACTACTACAACAATTATTAAAAAAACAATTATTTTACCATTTTTTTCCAAAAATAATGCAGTTATTC
>JAQTXG010000026.1 GCA_028688895.1 Candidatus Altimarinota bacterium
TATTATTTATGCCTGTTTATCCTAGTTTGGCATCTTTTATGTATAATACATCTACTTATGATTTTTATAGATGAGATATTGATGAGTCTAGTATCTTGGAATCATATTTTGGATGACAAGAATGAAGCGATTGAATAAGTCCAATTATGGAATCAAATGATTCATATATTTCTGTAAATACTATATTGGATGATGAAAGAGATGTAGCTTGAACGAATGAAATAGTTAATTATGAAGTAAAATCTTGAGATTCATTTAATTCTATTTCTTATAAATTTAAAGTATCTACCAATTCTATTTATTGGGCTAATGATTTCACAAAAAATCATATTTTACACCCATGAGATATAATAAAAGTACCTCCTGTTTCATGACTTATTCATCAAGTAAAATCTGGAGATACAATATCTTCGATAGCTAAAAAATATGAAGTAGGAGAAAGTAAGATTTTTGAACAAAATTGAATGGAACCATGATCAAAATTGATTGCATGAGAAGTTTTGGTTATACCTGGTGCTATTAAAAAAGCTCCACCTAAACCTGTTTATGTAGCTCCTAAAAATTCATCAAAATCTTCAAATAAATGATCTACAAAATGATCTACTAGCAAATATGTAGCAAAATCAGGTAGTTATAATCTAGTTAAGAAAAATTGAGGTTCTTGATTTGCTTGGTGAAATTGTACTTGGTATGTTGCACAGTATAAAAATGTAACATGGAGAGGTAATGCAAATCAATGGATGAAAAATGCAAGAGCTCAATGAGTATCTACTTGATATAATCCGTCTGTGTGAGCAATAGTGCAATTTAATGGTAGATGATACAATCCTGTATATGGTCATGTATGAATTGTAACAGAAGTACTTGATTGAGAAATAATTGTAAGTGATATGAACTATAGAAGATTAAACGAAGTTACATATCGTAAAGTTTCTATAAATGATAGATCAATACAATGATATATTTACGTAAAATAAAGATAAATCTGATGATTTATCTTTTTTTAGTATAATTTTTTTCAAAAAAACTTACTAGATTTTCTAGTAAGTTTTATTTTCTCATTGCATTACTTATTTTGTAAACTACTTGATTTATTGGATTCAAAACTTCATGTAATTTTTCTCTGAATAATACGTAATCATCTTTTATCAATTCTAATAGAAAATGTATAGTTATATTGTTTTCATATTCAGTTAGAGCGTGAAATGCCATTGGAAATACTTTGTAGGCATGATCTATTTCATACTGGATTTGATTTTTTCTTTGATTATTTAAAAGTATTATTTCACTTGTACTATATTCTTCTTTTACTGAACCTAGTCATCAAGGTATATTATCAGTGTATTCATTTAAATATTGTAGATAATTAACATATTTACATGTTTCGTATGTGCTTTGTTGTAGTACATTTAGTTTAACTATTGAAGATTTATCATCATTATTTTTGCATCAAAGTGAGCTATTTGTTGCATCCAATTTTGATATTTGACTATCTATTTTTTGTCATACTTTTTCTAGTATAATAGGATTTTTCTTGGCTAAATCATCTTTAATAAGCAATAATGATTTTTTTTGAATTGTTATCAGTGCGCATTTGTAGATATTATTCATATCTGTTTTGTAATCTTTTACAACAGAATCAAGTGAATAATTTCAGTCGATTTCTGTGTATTTATCTTCTATATTTATCAATTCTTTTTTGGTTTTATATTCTTCACAAATGCTTTTTACTCTTTCTTTGTATAAATCAAATCATTGATTTGTAGAATAAGGAGTAGATTCATCTTTTGCTGCGTAAGTTATATGAATAAAAGTTCATATAATTAAAGCAAAAAATAGTAATATAATAGTAAATTTTTTCATTATTTTTTAGTTAAATGATTTATTGATATAATTATATATATATTTAAAAAATTAAAAGTTTTTAATTTTTCATTTTGTTTTTATTACATTTTTGTTTCAGATTTTTTTTGTATGGTAATAATTTATGTATTGAGATAAATAGTTTTGATTTGTGCTGGATGTTATTTTTACTTTTGTATATCATCATAGATTATTTATGACTAGATCTCAATTTGTGGCTCATATAATGTTTTTTGAAGTATTTATAGTTCATGATAAACTATTGTTTTTGTATGAAACTGGTCATCATTCTAGTATAGTTATTTGTATGTTTGATGGAGTGTTTATTTTTATTATATGTAGATTATTTTGTTTTACTGATACAGTTAATTCATTTGTTTTATCAAAAATCAATTTATCTCCGTTTTCCAATATCTTATCAGTAAAATCTCTATTTATTTGAGCATCATTTATCACATTTTTTACTTTTGTATCTAATCAAATATCGTTTACTATATTTTGATTATTTTTTAGATTTTTATTTATTTTTGTACTTATTTCTATGAAAGTGACTGAAATAATCAAGCTTAGAAATATTGCCCAAATCAGTATATAAGCTTTTTGTTTGTTTTTTTGCATGAAAAGTAAAAATATGATAAAATATATTTAATTATATTAATAACTCATAAATTACAAGTTATGGTTGTTCCAAAAAAACAAAATATATGAGAATTACTTAAAAAAGAGCTTTTGGAAAATGAAGAAAAAAGATGATATTTTTCTGAAAGATTTCAAAAAATCGAAGATAAAGTAAAAAAATCTCTAAAGGATCAGAAAACTGACGAAGCACTCAATGATATTACTGTTTGAGCTTTGGTTTTATGAAGTAGTGATGTGCATTATGAAACTTTTGATGATTATGTAGTTGTGAGATTTAGAATTGATTGAGTTTTGGTAGATATTTTTAGATTGACATTGAAAGAATATAAACCTATATTGGAAAGATTGAAATATGCTTCTTCACTTAAATTAAATATTACTACTATTCCACAGGATTGAAAATATTCTCTAATAATAGAGAATAGAAATATAGATGTCAGAGTTTCGACTTTGCCAGTTTGAGGTTTTGAAAATGTAGTTTGTAGAATACTTGATAATACAAATGCAATAATAGATTTTGAAAAACTTTGATTTTTTTGGACAACTAAAAGAATGGTGGAAAAGGCTATTACAAGAAAAAATGGTATGATTTTGGTTACTTGACCGACTTGATCTGGTAAAACTACTACTCTTTACACTATATTGGCTAGATTAAATACTAGAGAAAAAAAAGTAATTACACTAGAAGATCCTATAGAATACAATATGGATTGAATCACACAAGCAGAAGTAAATGATAAAAATGGTTTCACATTTACAAATGGTTTAAGAGCTATTTTGAGACAAGATCCTGATATAATCATGGTTTGAGAAATCAGAGATGCAGAAACTCTAGAAACTGCAACTAATGCTAGTCTGACATGACACTTGGTTTTGTCTACATTGCATACCAAATCTGCTGCTGAAACTTTGGATCGTATAATAAATATGGGGATGAAGCCTTATGTACTGGCTTCTGCACTAGATACAATTATTGCACAGAGACTTGTGAGAAAGATTTGTCCATATTGTAAAAGAGAAAAAGAAAGAACTGCTTTGGAAATAAGTATAATCTCTAATATGATGAAAGAAATATGAATGAGTAGTCTATCTTCAGAAAATATAAAATTGTATGAATGAGAATGATGTGAAAAGTGTAATCATAGCTGATATTCTGGTAGAATATGAATATATGAAATTATTTCTTTAAATGAAGATTTGAGAAATTTAATCAGATGATGAGCTACAACTGAAGAAATCATCAGAAAAGCTAGGGATTGAGATTTGATAACTATGAAAGAAGATTGAATACTGAAAGCTATAAAATGATATACAACTATAGAAGAAATACTTAGAGTTACTTAATAATTTAAAATATGAAAAATATTGTTACATTGCCAGAAAAAGAGAAAGAAAATTTGGTAAAAATAATTTTAAAAGAAACTGAATTACAAGAATCTGATTTAAAAATTCAAATGGATAATGATCATGAATGAATAAATTATATTTTATATCATTATTTATTGATGAATATTGCATATTATAGAAAAAATAATTTAGATCAAAATGATTGGCCATTAGATGATTCTGTGGTAAATTGAATTGAATTTAGTAAAGAAAAAATATTTTCATTGTTGAAAGATGATAGAAAAGAAAATTTAAAGACAGAGTTTAGCTTACAATTCAACAGGAAAATGGATGAAAAAATAGTTTCTTATCCTTTATTGAATATGTATGAATATCTATCAAAAAATTTAGACGATTTAAAAAGTTGAAATGATAAGCAAGTTGATTTTGCGGAAAAATTTTGATTATCACATATGCAAGAGATTAAGAATATAGTTGAAATTTTGTGATTTAATTCTGATTTAAAATGGACTACTATAAATTTACCTTTGAGAACATTTAAATCATTGATAACAGAATTAAAGTCATTGAATTATAATGAAAATCATATTTGAAATCAGATATTGCTAAGTATATCAATAAGTCTGAATGTAGAGAATTTTGAAAATTTATATAATGCTGTTGTAGCTCTTTGATACAAAGAAAAACTTTGAATTACATATGTAAAAATGCCTACTAGAAGAATTTTATTGTTATTAGAATATATAAAAAATAATTATTGAATACCAAGAAATAATAATATTGATTGAAAGGTAATTAATCTTTTTATTACAGAAGGAGATATAGAAGATATATTTGAAAATAATTTAACTTACTTATTAAAAGATAAAAATCAAGTAGTTAAAAATTCACAAAAAACTCAAATAAAAAGTAATATAAGAAGTTTATTAAGAGGTTTTTGATACAAATTGGAAATAGATGTTAAAAAAAATACTTTATAAAAATAAAAACAAAAATATGATAGCAAGTAATATAAAAACTGGTTTTGAAACTAGAAGTTTAGATCAAACACAATTAGTTAATTCTATTCTGTTACAAGTTACTGATCAGACTTTGTCAAAAGTTCAAATTATTAGGAATGCATTTACTCAAAATGATACAAATCAAATTTTAAAATTAAATAAAATATTAGATTCATTTCTTGAACAAATAAAATCAAAAGATTTTGAGAAAATTTTTTCATTAATATCAAAATATAAATTTGAACATGATAATTATAATTATGAAAATAAAACTTCAGAATTACTTTCTAATATAAATTTTAAAACAGAAGTTTCAAAAATCGATATATTATTCTCTGAAAATGATTTTTCTTTAGATGATTTTTCAAACAATGATTTGAATCATTTAGTTGATATTTTTTCTTATTTGAATAAATATAAATCTTCAAAAAATGATAAAACAGTTAAGGTAGAAACAGCTATAGGTTACTTAAAAGATTTGAAAAATATTAATGACTCTTATTCATTTGAAAATAGAGAATTAGGTGAATTTATATATTCTTACTTAGTAAACGAATATAAGGCTAATTATTTAAATTTTGATGAGATTAATAAATAATCCCATAATTTTTTCACTCTGAAATTGCATAGTTTATTCCTATAACATTTCATTTTGAGTCTATTATTGGTCATCATGAAAAACCTGGTTTTAATTGATTTGAAATTTCTAGTAAGTTAGACATATTGTCTAGCTTACTTTTTTTGTCTAAAATAACTCATGTATTGTAAATGATTTCTAGTTTTTTTGTATCTACTCAAAAGCTGTAAAATTCTCAGTTTAAATAATCATTATTATAATTTGAGATTGTTGGAAACTTTATTTTTGAATTTATTTTTAGTTTTGCTAGGTCTTTTTCTTTATTTCTTGAGATTATTTCTGAATTGTATTCTTGGTTTTTGTATATTACTTTGTATTTTATTTTGTCGTCTTCTACTATGTGATTTACAGTTTGGATAGTTCAATTTGAATCTATAAAGAATCATGCTCATATTCATGATTCTTTGTATTCTTGAAATATTCAATTCGGATTATTTTTGTAACTTTCTAGTTTGTTTTCTGGTATTATTATTACTATTGAATTTATTATATGGTCAATATTTATATTTTTATCCATGTTTAAAATTTTGATAAAGTAAATTCATCAAATTATTATTAAAATCAAAAATGTAATATATTTAAATTTTTTCATAGATATATTTTATTCTAAAAAATAGATTTGCCAATTTATTTTTTATACTTAAAATATAAATAATATCCCTATATTGAATTTTTTCCCTTCCTATGAAGAGAAAGAGGCTACAATTGTAAGGATAAATTATTACATAATTAAAAATAAATGAATCAAATAGTAAAAGATAAAATGCAAAGGGAAATAATGGTAATAAGTAATAATAATTTGTTTGTGTGAGTTGAAAGAGAAAGTAGATTTTATAGTAATATGGAAGTAAATTTTGAGAAAAATATATTAGAAAATTATGAATATATGGTTAGGTGAGATGCAGAAGTAAATTTTTCTTATAAGCAGCCAATAACTTATTGAATAGTTTTAAATGATCAAAATAAAATATTTGTATATAAAAGGGCTTGAGCTGGAAGTAATGCTTGAGAACATAGACTTCATAATAAAATTGCTTTTTGAGTAGGTTGACATATAGAAAATGAAGATAAAGATTTGGAAAATCCTATAAGTGATTCACTGGTTAGGGAAATAGAAGAAGAATTGAATATAAAACCTGAAGATGTAAAAAGTGTAGAGGCTATTTGATATATAAATAATGAAATGGATGAAGTTTCAAAAGTGCATATATGAATAGCATATATAGTAAAAATACATAATTCAGATTTCGAACTTCTAGATTGAGAACTAGATAATTGAGAATTTGTGAGTTTGTCTACACTTTGAGCTATGATTGATTCTGGTAATTATGATGTAGAACCTTGGTCAAAAATAGTGTTTGAACCAGTAAAAAGATATTTGGAACTATAATGTCTTAAAAATATCTAAATATAAAACAAAAAAAACATTTAATTTTTTAATGAAACAAACAATTTAAAATCAAAAATTATTAAACTTATTATGGACTAAAAAAACAGAGATTTTAATAATTTTTAGATTTTTATTGTGATGTGTAATGTAAAAAAATTAACGTTTTTGAGTTTTATATTTAGATATTTTATGTATTATTTGTAGCAAATAATTACTATATTTTAATAAAAAAGCTAGGTGAAAATTAATTTTCACCTAGCTTTTTTGCTAAATCATTTACAGTATTTATATTTATTATAGTAGACTGTTTTGTTTTTACATCTGTAGTGGGAGTAAATATGTATTTAAATCACATTTTTTCAGCTTCTTTGATTCTCTTTTCTAGATGAATAGGTTTTTTTATGTTACCTGTTAGAGAAATCTCTCATAGATAAATAGTGTCTTTTGGAAGTGTTTTATTTAGCTTACTAGATATAATTGAAGCTGCTAGACTTAAATCTATTCATGGTTCTTCTATTTTTAATCATCTAGCTATGTTTGTATATACATCATAACTTTCAAGTTTTACATTGGTATATTTACCTAACACAGCTACTATCAAATCTAGTTTTGAGCTATTTATTCATCTAGCTGACCTCTTTGGGTAACCAAATTTGGTATATGTAGTAAGACTTTCTGTTTCTATTATTATTGGTCTAGTACCTTCCATAGTGATAGATAGACTAGAACCGATAGTAGGAGATGATGAGTTAATGAATTCTAATCATGGATTTTTCAGGTCTGATAATCATGATTCTCACATAGTAAAAATACCTATCTCAGAAGTAGCTCAAAATCTGTTTTTGAATGCTCTAAGTATTCTTAGATTGTCATACTTGTCTCATTCAAAATATAGTACTGTATCAACCATGTGTTCTAGTGTCTTTGGTCATGCTAGATTTCAGTCTTTGTTTATGTGTCAGATTATAAATGTAGCAGTATTTGTAGTCTTGGCATAAGCTACGAGTAGTTCTGTTATATATCTTACTTGAGATATACTTCAAGCTGTTGCAGATATATTATTTGAATGCATTACAGAAATAGAGTCTATTATCAGTATTTTGCATGGATTTTTGGCTAGTGTTTCTAGAATATCCTCTATACAAGATTCTCATAATATTTGCATATTATCTCATTTTATCCCTAGTCTTTCAGCTCTACTAGATATTTGATATGGAGTTTCTTCTCATGAAATATATACTATTTTATCATCTATCAAATTTGATAATTGTATCGTAATAGTAGATTTTCATATACCAGGTTCTCCAGACAACAATACAACACTACCTGGAACTATTCAGCCACCAAGTACGTTATTTAATTCACTTGATTTAGTTATTATTTTCTCTAGAGATGCATCTTTTTTGATGTCTGACATATTAGATAATTCTTTTGCTACTCATTTATTTATTCAAATATTTCATGTAGTAGTTTTGGCTTCTTTAAACTCTTTAAGAGTATTCCACTCTTTACAAAATGGACATTGTCAAACCCATTTAAGTGATTCATTTCAACAGCTGCTGCAAAGGTACATAAGTCGGTAGTTAATATTAAGTATATAGATAGTATATATAATAATAATTATTTTGCAAGTTTTTATTTTTTATTGCTTATTTGTATTTTTTACTTACTATATAAAAAATTAAATTATTAAATTATAATTAAATCAATGAAAAAAGAAAATGAAATAATGGTTGGTAAGTTTCAATGAGGAGAGAATTTTGGTTTTTTTATACCTACAGATAGAGATTATTATGGAGGTGATTTTTATGTGAGGAAAGAAAATTTTTGATTAGCTCAGGATTGAGACAAAGTAGAGGCTAGGGAATTGGTAGTATTGAAATGAAAAAAGCCAGAAGCAAAGATAATCAAGGCTTTTTGAAGAGAACCTATTAAAAAACCAGTATTTATAGAATGAATATACTCTGGTTGAGATGGTAATTTTGGTTTTATAGATGTAGAATGAAATGATAAAGGTTTTTTTGTTTATGGTAAAAAGAAAAACTGAGCAAGGGATTGAGATAAAGTAAAAGCTGAAATAGTTGATTTTAATGGTAAAAAAGAGGCTATCGTAGTAAAGATTTTTAAAACTGAGGAAGAAATAGTAGTTTGAAAATATGTAGACAAAGATAGTTTTTGATTTGTGATTCCTGAAAAGACACCACCCCTAACCTCTCCATATCAAGGAGGGGGACTAGCCCAAAAAGAAAAGGAAGATAAAAAATGGACTACAAATGATATATTTATAGCTTGATCTAGAAAAAATGGTGCTTCAAATGGAGATAGAGTAGAAGTGCAAATAATTAAAAAATGAGGTAAAAATCCAGAGTGATTGGTAAAGAGAATTTTGAATTAAAAAAGAAATATAAATCTATGATTTATATTTCTTTTTTAATTACTGTTAGTCTATCAATTAATGTTTTTGGTACTTCTTCACCGAATACTTTTTTATATCTACTTCTTGCAAAATTTATTGATTC
This sequence comes from Candidatus Altimarinota bacterium, assembly GCA_028688895.1. Taxonomy (GTDB): domain Bacteria; phylum Patescibacteriota; class Gracilibacteria; order BD1-5; family UBA6164; genus UBA6164. The sequence goes on from JAQTXG010000026.1 coordinate 9,397, forward strand.
TATGAAATCCTCTTCAGTTATATTAAATCTGTTTATATATTCTGAAATATCATCAAAATCTGTATTAGCATCTAATGGTCATGTTTTTCTAATTGCATTTCTAGCATAGTTAGATAACATTATTCATCATAAAATAATTATAGCTTTTTTTACTTGGCGAGTACTAGTAAGTACTAATCATCAGTTATTAATTATTTCAGTTATTTGTTTTTCATTTAGTTTTGAATCATTTTCTATTTGTTCAGCTAAATTTTCCCATCAAAGCAAATGAAATCATCAAAATATATGATTAAATATTATTTTATCATTTTCTAACCATGATATAGATTTTTCTAGTATTTTGTTTATATTTACTTTTATTTTTCCATTTAATAAATCGATTTTACTTGGATTTTTTTTATTTGTAATTGAACTTTGAACTTGTAAATTTTTTTCTATCATATAATTGTTATAAAAAATATCTACTATATAATAAATAAAATATAATAAAAGTCAATTATTTTTTCAATTCTTTTATTTTCTTTGTAATTAATTCTTTTGTCATATTTTTTTCATCTAAAAAATTAATAATATTATCGTTTATCATTACATTATTATTGTTTGCAAAATTTACCACTCTTCAGAATGTAGGTGTTCAAAAATTTGTAATATCATTGTTATTTAAATTACTAAATGCAGTTTCTAAAAATAGATTTGATAGATTACTTTTATTGTTTAAATCCATTAAAAATTTGAATAAAATTTTTACAAAAAATTTATTTTCAAAAATCATATCAGTTATTGTGTTATTAGGTGTATTCCATTCTTTTATCAATTGTTGTTTGTTTGGATTATCTGATAATGCAGATATGAATATAAATAAGTGGGTAAGAGCTTGAGTTATAGCCATTTTACTGTCGTGTTCTTCTACGGAACTTTCAATTATATTTATTGATTGTTTTTTTGCATTATCTATTATTTTTAGACTTGTTTCTGATAAATCTCATGCAAATATTACTTTTAGATTTTCTTTTGCTTTTGGTCAGAGTAAAAAGTGAAAATTTGATATTCATTTTTGGTTTCTGATATGTTCTGGTGTAGTAGACATTATTCATGAAAAATTTATTAAATCATTATTTTCTTGTTTATTATTTATTATTTCATTTATTAATTTTTCAGTTTCAGTTATTCATACTATTACTGCATTTGCACTATTATTGTTAGCTAATTTATCATTTTTTTCTATTGTATTTGTAGAAAAATCTTCAAAGATTCATCTATCTATTAGGTTTGATGCATGTTGTCATGCTCATCAAAATATGTTTATTGTTTTCATAATGTTTTAAGTTAATTTTTAAATAAAAAAAGCCCATTCTTGTTTTCAAGAAGGGCTTTTTTGTAAATATATTTATATTTTTAGCACACTAAAAAGGTCTTCTTGGTATATTTAAGAAGATAGTAGTAAGTATTGTTTATTGTGCTAATTGTTTTCATTGTGTTTTTATAAAATTTTAATTTTTCATCATTGTTTTTTTAAGTCGTTTGAAATAGATTTCCAATCTATATAATTGTTACTAACTATTATGAAATCAGTATTTCAAGGACTTTCAGTTTGAGAATGAATAGAATTCATATCTACTCATGCTTCAGAAAGTAGATTTAATCACTTTACTAGTGTTCAAGCTCTGTTTTCTAGGCTCAATATAATCATTGCTTTATTATTTGTAAGATTTTGTAATCATTCAATATTTTCATTTACAGACAAAACTATAAAATCTGTAGTATTTTCTTTTGGTCAAAAATGTTCATCTAGTATTTTTAGATTTGCATTTTGTGCTGCATTTTTGTTACATATAACTGCTTCTCATATTTTTAAATCTGGTATGTGAGTTGTTGTTGATTGTTCATTAACCAATTTTATATCATCTCATAATCTAGCTATTCATTCATTTATACATTGTGATATAGCTTGAGGATGACTATGAATTGAAGTTATATTTTCTATATTAGTACTTTGTAATCATGCTAGAATATGTTCTATTTTCAGTGAATACCATCAAATACTATGGAGTATGTGATTTTTTTGTAATTGGTAAATTGCTTCTGGAGTAATATTTACTGTTTTTCAATAAGTATTATGAATAGGGACTATTCAAGCTAGATTATTTGGTATTTCATTTATAACTTTTAGGTTTCATAGTGATGCAGCAAAGGCATTTCAACTAATTTGCCTTATAGCTTCAGTTATTTCTGGATCTATAGTTATAAGGCTTGTTTTTATATCACTTTCAGGTTTAATTATATCATTTGCTACTAAGCTTGAATATGATCAATTTGGTCAAAGTGCTATTAGTTTATCTTTTGTTTTCATAATTATTTTCTATATTTATTTACTTTTTTAGTGAAATGATTGTATATATTTTCATGTTTATCTTGTGAAACTTCTTGCATTACTTTTCAAGCTATAATATATATTTTTGTTACATTTCATTGTTCATCTGTTTCTACTTCAAAATGAACTCTTATTTCATTTCTGTTGTTTCAATTATTTAATTTTAAAAATGGATATTTTTGAAAATTATACTCATTTCATGGTTTTATATCATTTAAGCTTTGGTTTATTACTATTCAAAGTCAATATCATTTATTTAATAATTCTTCTAATTGATTTGGTGTTCATCTAAATCTTTCTAATTCTAATCAGTTTAGCATTTCTTTTACAGAATTTATTGTTATTTCTGTTTTGTTATCAGTATTTTCACTGATATTGCTTAGATCCTCTCATAAATCTAAGCTTTGGTTTAATCTATCTACAAACATAATATTAATCTTAAAATTTAAAAATAAAAAAATCCTTCAATTTCTTGAAAGACTTATTTGGTACAAAATTATTATAAAAATATTTTAAATACTAAAAAGCATCCTTCAAGATTGAAAGATTGTAGAAGTAGAAGAAAAATGTATTTCTCAAGTTACTCATTTGCCTTTTTTTATTAAATTATTTTTAATTAAGTAATTTAGATATAATCATTTTTTTTATTATTGCAAATTTTTTTTAGAAAAATTTTTTTTGTATTAATTTTTTACATAAATTTAAATTGGAAAAATCATTAAATTATGTCTAATTTTCATTTAATTTATTGTTTTTTTGCTCAAAATTCATTATTATGATAATATTTATATATATTATTTATTAAAATATATATTATGATGTACTTTTTTGCTATATTGATTTTATTTTTGATTATATGATTATTTTATTTTAAATATAATCATGATAAAAAAAATGATTTGTTTGTAAGTAATAATCATGTTTATAAAAGTTTATTATTTTACTCATTTTTAGTATCTTATTTTGTTTATGCTTTTTTTATAAATACATATTTTACTAACTCTGCTATTTTGTTTTTATTTTATAGTATTTTTGTAATTTATTCTTTTTTGTTTTGATTAAGAAGTTCTCAAAAATATTGATTATTTAAATGAACATTGTATTTTTTAATACCTGTTTTATTGTTACTTATTAGTTTTGTTAATTTTACAAAAGATAGTTGATTTTCACTTATTGTAACATGATTTTTATTTATAAGTTTTTATCTTTGAATTTTTGTTGAATGAATTTATCTTTTGTTATTAAAAAATAAAAAAGATGTTGAAAAAAGTTTTTTTAAAAAATTATTTTCAAAAAATGAGGATAAATTATTAGTTTTGGAATTTGTAATTCCTTATTTAGTTTGAATTGTATGAATAGTTTTTGTTTTATACATGCTTAAATATGTTTTTGATATATATCAATTAATAGAATTTAATAGGAGTTTAATTTTAAATTTAAAATAAAACAATTATTTTAAATTTGAAATTGAGAGAAATTATTTTTATTTCAAAATTTATGAAAATTAAAACAGAAAAATTTAATTATTTTTCTGTTTTTTTGTTTAATATGTATTTATGTAATAATGTGATAATTATAATAGTCATAATGGTAACATCAATTCTTCATAGTGGTAATGTCGCAATTGAAGTAAATACTCAAAATCAAAGATATGATCATACTCAAAATCTAGATTTATCGTATAATTGAAGTTTTATAAAATAATTTAAAATTTTTATTGTTGTAAAACAAAAAATTAAAAAGAATAAAATAATTGGTATTTTTCAAGCTAATGCAAACATACTTATATAATGAAAAGTACATAAAAATCATAATCTATAACTATTTTTTCAAGTTGATATCATTTCAGTATTTTTAAAATATTTTTTTGTAATAATCAATATTGAAAATATGATAGAATAGAAAAATATATAATGATTTACGTTTAGATTTCATTGCCAATCTTTTCAAACAAATGCTAATATAATATAACAGAAAATAAATAAGAATATATTAGTTTTTTTGCTTCAAATAATTGTATTTTTTTCAGTAGGAAATACGTATTCTGCAAATATAATAGGGAATAATACAGAGAAAAATGCATGCCATGGAATTATTAATAAAAACCATGAGAAATTTAATCATCAAAATACTCAGAAATTTTTAAATCATTCTGAAACAACTGGACTATTTTCTAATAGTGTTTTTGCTAATAATCATTCATTTAATATTCAATAAGCTAAACCTAGTATAAATATTCATAAATAATTTATATTGTATTTATTTTTGTAATTCCATATTAATAAAATAGGTATTCAATAAGCTATCATCAAGAATATTAATTCAAAAGGATTTGATAATTTTGAAATAGGAGTGTTTGATGATATTATTTCTGCTAATATTCATGGTGAAATTAGTAAAAATAATTTTAGTTTATTTTTATTATTCATAAAAGATTATTTATTATCTAAATTTTTAATTTCATTTCACAATTTTACTACTTTGTAGTTTAAATATATGTTACTAATTAGCATTAATAAAAAAATTGTTGCAATAATTATTCATGTGATTTTTGCTATTTTTATTTTTAGTTTTATTTTTTCAAACATTATTGATTAGTTATGAAATAATAGGTTTATACTAATTATTTTTTCTTTTAAATCAAATCATGTTCGATTATCAAAACAAATAAAAAGTTATTAACTATGATTTTTTCAAAATCACACTTAATAACTTTTTATGGTAGTGCGAAGAGGGAATCGCCGCAAGTCGGACATCCGAAAGCTAAACTCTTAAAATCTATTATTTAATTGCTCCTGTTCGTCGCAATCAAACAATGATTTTAAGGTTTCCATTTCTCCTATTCTATTCCCAAAACAAATAAAAAGTTATTAACTATGATTTATTCAAATCACACTTAATAACTTTTTATGGTAGTGCGAAGAGGGAATCGCCGCAAGTCGGGCATCCGAAAGCTAAACTCTTAAAATCTATTATTTAATTGCTCCTGTTCGTCGCAATCAAACAATGATTTTAAGGTTTCCATTTCTCCTATTCTATTCCCAAAACAAATAAAAAGTTATTAACTATGATTTATTCAAATCACACTTAATAACTTTTTATGGTACCTGAAGAGGGAATCGAACCCTCACGACCGAGGCCGGGGGATTTTGAGTCCCCTGTGTCTACCAATTCCACCATCCAGGCATATTTATTCAAACCACCATTTTCCAAGCATATTTTTACAAATATGGTGGAGCCACCGTGAGGTGGCCCCGTAAATCACATTTTATAAATATGTGTAGGGACATTATATACAAAAGTTATTTTTTGCAAATTTTTTATAAAATTATATAATTCTTATAATATTTAATTTTAAAAATATGAATAATGATAAATTAGATTATCAAATTGATGAATTAGAAATACCTGATTATTTTTTGAATAATGATTATAATAATAAATTAAATGAATTAATAGAAAATATAAATTAAACATAATTAAATGAAAAAAAGTAAAAATATCATAGTTTGAAGATTTGATAGAAAAGAAAAATTTTGATTTTTGGTTCCTGATAACAAAGAAAAATACAATTGTGATTTTTTTGTGGCACTGAGAAATTCACTTGAGGCATGAAATGGTGACAAAGTAGAAGCATTGGAAATAAAATGAAGATGATGAAAAAGTAGGGAAGCTAGATTATTAAAAATAATAGAAAAGTGAGTTAAAAATTCATTTGGTTTTTCTAATTTTGACGATAAAAAAACAACGAAAAAAGATATTTCAATAAATAATTCACACAAACAATTTAATAGTAATAATATAGAAAAAAAACAAGATGAAAATACTATTGTTTGAATATATTCTCAATGAAAATGAGATTTTTGATTTATAGATGTGGAATGAATCGAAAAGTGATATTTTGTATTTGCTCAAAATAAAAATTGAGCATTGGATTGAGATAAAGTAGAGGCTTTTGTAAAGGTTTTTAAATGAAAACAAGAAGCTGAAATTATTAAGGTAATAGAGAGAAAACAAGAATTGATAGTATGAGAGTATTTGCCAGGTAAATGAAATAATTTTTGATTTGTAATTCCAAATAATCCACAAATAAAAAATGATATATTTGTAGCTGGTAAAAAATCAATGGAAGCTAAAAAGTGAGATATAGTTTGAGTACATGTTACAAATTGGATATGAAAAAATCCAGAATGAGAAATCAAAGAAATATTATGAAAAAAATGAGATAAAAAATTGGATGTATTGAGTCTGATAGTAGAGTGATGAGCTAGAATAAAGTTTAGTCATGAAGTGCTTAGATTTGCTGAGAAAGTAGGTAATAATGTGAAAAATGATAGAGCAGACCTTACAAATATTTTTACTTTTACTATAGACTGAGAAGATGCTAAAGATTTGGATGATGCAATTTCTATAGAAAAACTTTGACCACCCCCTAACACCCTCCTTAGTAAGGCGGGGGAAGTATATGAAACATGATACAAACTTTATGTACATATAGCAGATGTTGCAGAATATGTTACTGAAAAAAATCCACTAGATATTGAAGCTTATAAAAGAGCTACTTCTGTGTATTTGGTAGATAGAGTTATACCTATGTTACCTGAAAAACTTAGTAATGACTTGTGTAGTTTGAATGCTAATACTGAAAAATTGACACTTACTTGTGAGATGATTATTTGAAATAATTGAAAGATAAAATCTCAAAAAGTGTATGAATCTGTTATAAAAAGTGATTTTAGATTGACATATAGAGAAGTGGATGAAATATTAAATTCAAAAATTAAAAATGATGATGAATTATTGTTTTGATGAAAAATTACTTCAGAATTAATAAATATTTTACAAATAGCTAATGAATTAAAACTAAAAATAACTAAATATAGAAATAGTACTTGAGTACTCAATTTTGATTTTCCTGAAACCAAGATTATATTGGATGAAAATGAAAATCCAGTGAATATAAAAGAATATCCTAGATATGATTCAAATAAACTGATAGAAGAATTTATGATAAGTGCAAATGAGGCTGTAAGTAGTGAGTTTAGTGATATACCTTTTTTGTATAGAATTCATGAAGAACCAAAAGAAGATTCTATAGCTAGTTTACAAGAAACTCTCAATTTGTTTTGAGTAAAATTTGAATTTAAAAAAGCTGATACAAAAGAGTTTGATAAACTATTGGAAATGATTTCAAAACTAGAAGAATGATCTAGAATGTTTTTGGAAAAAACTATTTTGAGAACTCTTTCTAAGGCTGTTTATAGTAAGGAAAATTTTGGTCATTTTGGTTTGTGACTTAGTTTTTATAGTCATTTTACTTCACCGATTAGGAGATATCCAGATTTACAAATACATAGAATTATAAAAGAAAAAATACACAATAAATTGGATAAAAATAGAATAATTCATTATAAAGAAATTCTTGATGAAGTAGCTAAACATACTTCTGATAAGGAAAGAAGAGCAGAAAAATTGGAATACAAAGTGAGAGATTATTATATAGTAAAATATTATAAAAACAGGATAGGAGAAGAATTTGATTGAATAATAAGCTGAGTAATACCAAAATGATTTTTTGTAGCATTGGATGATACAGCTGAATGATTTGTAGAGATGAATAATAGTCAGTATATGGATGTATTAAAAGAACATATGGATTTATTTACAGGAAAAAAGTATAGACTTTGAAATAAAGTGAGAGTGAAATTGGTAGAAGCTGATGAAACTTTGCTTAGATTGAACTTTGAAATAGTGTAATAACTTATTTAATTTTCCCTCCTTACTAAGGAAGGGAATGCCTTTAGATAGGGGGGTGGTCTATTACAAATTAATACCACACCCTTGAATTCCCTCTCCTTAGTAAGGTGTGGGAGGCTACTTTTTTTGCATTAAACATTGAATTATGATAATATTATAATAGTGATAAAATAAATATTTTTTATTATTATATATATGTGATGAATTGAATGACATAATAATAATGAATCAGTGACTGATTTAAGCCAAAAATTGAAACAAAACTTGAATCCAGAATTGCAAAAAATTCTAGCTGATAAAATGCTCGACTCTGAAGAAGCAAAAGCTTTAACAGAGGCTTTTCGTTTGGATAAAAATTTGGTATATCAAGTTTCTAGACAAAATTTGGATGATTTAAAAACTTCATTAAATACTTCAAAATGATTAAATGTGATAACTGTGGAAGACGAAATAGCTTTGGATAAAAGAGCTAGAGATAGTTATTTGAAAACTCATGCTGTTGATTTAAATAATAGTCCAATAGTTGCTTATAGTACGATGGATAATACTGTAATTAGGTCAGATGAATACAATAAAGTGAAATCTACTGATATTTACAATATTCCTAAAATCGATAATTGAGATACTGTTTTATGATGAAGTGATTATATACCATGAGAGACTGAAAAAAAAGCAGAATCAGAATTTAGACAAAAATATGGAGAATTTACAGATAAATTGGCTTGAAATTTGTTATTACCAAAGTGAATAATCAAAGCTATAATTCACGAAGAAACAGATTTTTGACTTGGTAGAATAGATAAAAGTAAAAATAGAATATTGAATTCTAATTCAGGATCAAAATGAATAATGCAACTTACAAAATGGCCTTTCAAAGATATATCATGAGATACTTCTAGAAAAAATGTTGTTGATTATTCAAAAATAGAAAATTATAGAGATATATTTAAAAAGATTGATTTTGATACGATTATGTCTTTGGATATGTGAGATTGAAATAAACTAGAAACTACATTACCACAAGATGTATGGGAAAAATTGAAAAAATTGCAAAATCCTAGTGTTTCTAGTGAAGAAGCTAGAGAGATATTGTTGGAATTTAAAGATATTATTAAATCGTGAGAAAATAAATATAAATATTTTCATACACTAAATATGATTATTTGAAGTGTTTATTTTTCAAATTTGTATGAAAAAACATCATGAAGTGAAGAAAAAAGAATCAAGTTGGCTTCAGCTAATTATAATTGAGAATCTGGAGGTAGAAAGAAAAGTTATGCAAAAAGAGTTTATAATTATTATTTAGAAGAACAAAATGTTGCATAATTTGCGTATAAAAAATAATTGTGATAAAATTAGTAAGAATAATATTATATTTTTACTAATTTTTTTATGTATACAATAAAACAATTGAAAAGAACTTTTTTTAAATTAATGATTTTTGGATTATTTAATGAGAATGTGTGATGAGGTGGGAGAGAAGTAGAACAAAAACCGAAAGAATGAAAAAAAGAAATTGATAAGGAATTGACTCCAGAACAAGAAAAAATACAAACTTTGAGAAAAGAACTTGATACTTTAAAAGCATCTAAAAAATTTGTTTGAGGTATGGAAAATAATTTAAGGACTAGACTTGTAAAAGAGTGAGACCCAAAAGATAAAGAATTTCAGGAATTGGCAGATAAAGTAAAAAGATATCAAGCAGAAATAAAAAATATTTCATGAAAAGAGGAATGAATTTCTAAAGAATTATCTGATTTACTATCTGAGATAAATAATGAAATACAAAAAACAGTAAGTACAGAAAAAAAAGAAGATTTTATAGAAGTTTCGAAATTAGATACTGATGATTTAAAAACAATATCAAATAAAGAATTTTTAAAAATACCAGCTGAACAAAGACTACAACATATAACAAAAAATAATGTAAGTAGTGAAAAAGTTGCTTCTTGAGAAATTAAAGATTTGGAATTTACATTTAAATTTAATTGAAAATTTAATAGAGATTTATATTTAGAAACTACTGCTTGACAAGTATTACCCAAAGAAGTTTGAGAAGTAAAAGTTTGAGGTAAAACTTATACTAGATCAAATGTATGATGAGAATTTTTTACTTCAGAAAATAGTAGGTTGATTATAAGAGATGGTACAAAAATTGAGCTTTGAGAATTGAGAACAGCTGATGATTTAGAAAAAATATCTAAACAGAATTTAGAAAAATCAAATTCATTTTTAGAATCTAATCCAAATGCTAGTCCTGAAATTGTGAATAATGCAATATCTAGGTGAATAGACCCAAAATTTGCTATTATAACATTTTCTGGATTAATAGAATGAAAAGATTGAGATGAATCAAGATTGATACTTGAAGATGCATTTACAGAGTTTGATAGACAAAGAGGTAAAGTAGAAGCTTCTAATGAAATGGTAAATTGAAAGTATGATGAAAATTTGAGTATATGATTAATGAAACATTTTAATCAAGACAGTTGGAAAGAAAAAGCAGAACAATATGGTTATAAAAAAGAAGAAGTAGAAAACTATGAAAAAATATCTAATACTAAAATAGATTTTTCATCTCTTGAAACATGAGATATAGCTTGAATGATTGATAAAACTTCAAATGCTTTATGAGTTAAACCTGAAATGGTAAAAGCAATTTTGAAGCAAGAATCAGGTTGAAATATGTCAGCAACTAGATTTGAAAAGCATGTATATGATAGAGAATTAAGAAAGTGAAGAAATTCTGATGAAGCAAAACTATTGTCTACGAGTTTTTGATGATTTCAAATAATGTGATTTAATTATAAAGTTTGTGGCTATGATTCTGTTACATCTTATGTAGAAGCTATGAAAAACCCTGAAAATCAATTCAATGCATTTGCAAATTTTGTTAAAGCTAATTGATCATTACATAATGCAATGAAATGAAACACTCCAGATTTTCAAACAATTGCACGTTATTACAATTGACCTAATTATGCTCAAAATAATTATGATAGAAGTATTGAAAAACATTTTTATGCATAATATATAGGGATCTCTTCAAAATTCACATCTAGAAAAAAATTATCTTTTTTGCTAAAATTTACTCAAAAATTTTTTGCTTAGAATAGCTAATCAAAAAATTATTTTCATAAATTTTATCTAAAAAATATAAATTTTTGTCCTTACGATGGTATTTTGCAGAGGTCCCTATAGTTTGTAATTTTTAATATTTTTTTATATGAACCAAAAATTAAACTCACACCAAAAAAGTATTATAAGGAATTATTATCTAAACCAAAATGAATTGTTGAAATTGAACTCTAGTAGATTGGCACAATTTTTGGAAAGTAAGTGATTTCCTACTTATAGAAAAGGAGAATCTTGTTGAGCAAATGTATGAGAAGCATTGATTGATTTTTGAATTGATTGATTGCCAAATTATGGAAGAGATGGTTATAAGTGGACAGAAATATTAGATAAAAATAAGTATTTTAGAAAAGTATCGATTTCTGATCCAAATAATGCATATCCAGGATGAATACTTGTATATGATAGATGATTTTCCAACAATAAAATGAGAAAAACATATGGGCATGTAGAAATAAAAACAAATGAATGATTTTGGTCTGGCTGAAAACAAAAATATAAAGCTTGATTAAACATAAAAGATTGATTTGTAGCATATGTTTATTATTTGAAGTAAAAACACTTTTAAAAGTGTTTTTTTCTTTTTACAAAAACATAAAAATCTATATTATATTTGTAATATTATTAATAAAATCTAATGAATAAATTGAATCATCTAATAAATCTTTTGTTTACAAAAAAGTTTATATCGAAGTTTGTAGCTTATTTTTTGTTGATAGCTTTTTTCTATTTTTTTAGGGATTTTATGTGAACTTTTTTGCTTACATTTATCTTGGCTTATCTTTTTTTGGTTACTGCACAGTTTATAAAAGAAAAGATAGATGTTTTTTTAGATAAATTTTGTGTGAGACCAAATGCTAAAGCTGTATTGAAGCGTATTTTGGGAGTAAATTTAATTATTATTTTGGAATACATTATATTTGTATGAATGATTATATTTATGGTTACAGATTTGATACCAAAACTGATAAGTGAGCTTACTGAATTGCCTCAAACTTTGCCTTTTTTGTCAGAACCAATCAAAACAGTAACTAACAAGCTTGTAGAAATAAAAACTTTCAAGGCAGAATTGTGATGATCTATAAATCAAATAATTACAAATCAAGATATAGCTGTAGTGATAGATATTTTGTGAAAGCTTAAATCTGCTTCTGTTGTATTTTTTCAAATAATTATATCTATAATACTTAGTTTTGTATTTTTGATAGATAGAAGTAAGTTGCAAGAATATTTACTATGAATAAAGAGATCTAGTTTCAAATTTTTGTATAAAGAGTACAAGATAATTATAGAAAAAATAGTTCTTTCGTTTTGACTTATTTTCAAAGCACAAGCTATCATCGCATTTGCTAATTCTATGTTGACTATTATGTGATTAGTAATAATAGGTCTTATACATGGTACATCATTTCCTTATTTACTTACATTTTGATTACTAGTATTTATAGCTTGATTTATACCTGTTTTGTGAGTATTTTTATCAAGTATACCTATAATAATTATAGCATATAGTACAATATGATGATACAGTGTAGTAGCTGAAATAGTTTTGTTGATTGTTTTTGTGCATATGGTTGAGGCTTATTATTTGAATCCTAAAATAGTATCTAGATTTTTGGAAATACCTGTAAGTTTGACATTTATAGTACTTATAGTATCTGAGCATTTGTTTGGTATAGCATGATTGCTTATATGAATAAGTTTATTTTATTTTATAGTATGATTACTGAGAGATATAGATAAAGTATTAAAGAAAAAAAAGAAACATGTCAAGACTATAGATATTACACTTACAAAGAAAAAGGTTACAAGTAAGTAATGGCTTTAAATAAGTATTTTTTGAGTTTAAAATTACATTGTATAAATATAAAAATATTATTAAAATCAATTAATAATATTTTTTTTGCTTCAAATATTTGACATATAATCAATTATTATGTATAATATATAATATGATGTTTTATTTACTTATTAATTATATTATATGAAAAACCCTATGAATGCAAAAAATAGTTCATCGTCATCTTTTGTTTTACCAGCTGCTTTGTCATTAGCTGTATTAAATTGATGTGCAATCGATACAAAAAATGGAGTAGATAATATATTGGAATTACCACCAGAAAATGTAACTTCAAGTGCTAATATGGATGCTCAAAAATTGCATGATCAATTATTATTTGAACAAGCAAAAGAAACTGGAGTAGTTAAATTTCCAGCTGCAAAAAAAGATATAAAAGTAGTTAGTGAAGAACAAAATCTTAATAATCATTTTTGAGTTGTAAAAGCTGATGATATCATAAAGGATTTATGATTATCTAAAAATAGTGATAAAAATGATATGATG
>JAQTXG010000051.1 GCA_028688895.1 Candidatus Altimarinota bacterium
AACCTTGGATAATGTTTTTATGAGCTATCTGACTTGTACTTGGATTGAGTGTATTTGGTTCTAGACTTATTAAAACAGTATGAAATGAAATAACAAAATTGAATCAAATCAGAGCATATTGTGTAGCTTTATCTGCTGCTATTACTGTAATATTTGCTTCTGCACTTTGATTACCTGTAAGTTCTACACATATAGCTCTAGGTTGAGTATTTGGTATAGGACTTATTAGACAACATATAAAAAGAGAAAAATGAAGTAAAAAAGCATATATAGAAACTGGTATGATTAAAAATATAGCATTGGCTTGGATTATCACACTACCTGCTTCAGGTTTGATTGCTGCAGTGTCATACTGGGGATTATCATTTTACATGAAATAATCTATAAAATCTCTGAAAAACTGCGAATTTCTTCGTCAGAAGAAATCGTTGCTCAATCGCTTACTATTTAGTAAGCTCATTTCGCAAAAATTTTTCTTTCTCGAACTTCTTGTTTTTGAGAGATTCTCTAAATTTCTCTATGAAATTATCAAGTTTCTTCGTCAGAAGAAAAATATATCATTTTTTTTGACTCCGGAAAAAAATTGTGATAAAATTAAAAAGTAATAAAAAAACAAAAATAAAATTTAACTTATACTGAATATGATGCCTACATACACAAATGAATTAAAAACATTCGACACTATTAGCTTGACTGAATTGAATGCAAAAGCTAGTTATTTAAAAAGAATCGATAAAAAATATTTACTAAACGTAAATCAATTTTCTGATATATTAAACGAACTGAAAAAAGATTTTAAAGTACTTGAAATAAAAGGTAAAAAAATATTTTCATATGATAATATATATATGGATAGTGATGATTATCTATTTTATAATCAACATCAAGACAGAAAAAATAGTAGAACAAAAGTAAGAACTAGATATTATATAGATTCAAACTTGGCATATTTTGAATATAAACAAAAAATAAATTGAGTTACAAATAAATATAGATATGAGTTTCCTAGTGAGGAACACGGATTTATGACAAAAGGTAAAAAGAGATTCTTCGAATGAGTCTGGCAAAGTAATTACAATGGTGAAATTGCTCCTAAAATCACTCCATCTATTCAAACAAAATACAAAAGAATTACTCTAGTAAGTAATGATGGTTCTGAAAGATTGACTATTGATTTCGCTATAAAAACTAATAATTTGAGAGATAAAAAATCAAAAGAAGTAAACTTGAAAAATCTAGTAATTATCGAAAGTAAATCTCTAGGAGATGAATGCAAAAGTACAGAAATAATGGAAAAACACAGCATAACTGAAGCTAAATCTTGTAGTAAATATTCACTTTGAGTTGTGTATTCTGGATTAGCTAAAAAGTTTGATACATTTAAAGAAACTATGGAAAAAATCAAACAAATCAGGCTTGATACTATGAAAAATAGAACTAGAAAAGTAGGAGAAGTAGTGAAAATATGAAAAGAAAGTAAATTTGTAACAAAAGCACTTTGAGTTTAATCAAAGTGCTTTTATTATTTTAAAACATAAACTCAGTTTTCAGTGTCGCTGACTACTTGTTTGTTTTGGAATGCTATGACTCTTTTGTTTAGTTTGTTTACTATGTTTGAGTCGTGACTAGCCATGATAACAGTTTTACCATCAGAGTTTATATCTAGAAATATATCCATGATTTCTTTTGCTGTTTCTGGATCTAGGTTTCATGTAGGCTCATCTCATATGATGATTTTTGGATCGTGAACCAATGCTCTAGCTATAGCTACTCTTTGTTTTTCTCATCAACTTAGTTCATATATAAACTTGTCTTTTTTGATAAGTAATCATACTTTTTCAAGTGCTTCGGGTACTTTTTTTCTGATAAGTGCATCGCTGTATCCACATACTTCCATCGCAAATGCTACATTTTCATATACTTTTTTTGATTCTAGTAGTTTGTAGTCTTGGAATATAACTCAGATAGATCTCCTATAATTTAGCAAACTATCCTCAGTCATACCTTTGTAAAGTGATAGATTATTATCCAAAATAATATCTCATCTCATAGGTCTAAAATCTCAGATCAACGATCTAATCAAGCTAGT
Organism: Candidatus Altimarinota bacterium; assembly: GCA_028688895.1. Taxonomy (GTDB): domain Bacteria; phylum Patescibacteriota; class Gracilibacteria; order BD1-5; family UBA6164; genus UBA6164. The sequence goes on from JAQTXG010000051.1 coordinate 2,090, forward strand.
TTTACCACTACCAGAGTAACCAATAAAAAATACAAATTCTCATTTTTTGATTTCTATATCTACATCTCTCAAAACCGTTTTGTTTCAAAATGTAAGTGTGATATTGTCTATTTTCATAATTATAATTTATTTAAAAGTAATTTTTAATAGTTTAATTGTTTTGTGATAATTTGCAATTTAAACTAAAAAATAACTAAGAAAATAATCTTAGTCATTTTTGTATTATTTTACCTGGATGTTTACTAATAGTTATTTATTGAGAAAGGTCTGAATAACTCACTTCTAGAAAAAATGTTCTTTTTTTATTTTTAATAAGAACTTTTTCAGTGTTTCCTTAATAAAATATCTATGAATATTTTTTTAAATCACTATACATATCTGTTTCTATATCTTTCATAAACTTGATATATAGTTTTGGAGTAATTATTTCTTTTTTGAATAAATCTTTTATCACATTTTCATCTATTTTTAAAAGTGATTTTGTAATAAGATTTGATTCTATATTGTTTATACTTACTTTGTGTTCTGTTAATAATTTTAATCTCTTTTCTTTAGCTGTTTGGTTGAATAATTTATACAAATCGATAACCTCATCAAATATACTTACATCAAATCAAAAATCTATTTCTGATAGATTTTTTAGTTCTTTTATTACTTTTCTAGTAATTATTAGTCTTGCTCTGTTTCTAATATATGCATCTATATGTGTAGAAGTTTTCTTGTACATAGAAAATATGAACTGTGAAAATATATCGTAGTCATTTTCTGAGTTTGATATTTTTCTGAGTTGAGAATTATCATGCTCTACTCTATCCATTTGTTTTTCTATTTTTCTAAGTATGTATTTGAAATTGTGTTCATCTATTTCATTGTAAAAAAATAATTCTTTTAAGTATTGTTTTTCTATTCATAATGCATGTAGTGAAATAGCTTTTCTGATAAGAATTAGTGATTCGTCTTGTTTATCTCATAGTATTGTTTTGATATTATTTATTGATTCGTTTAGTTTAAATCTATATTTTATTATCAAATTATCGTATTCTTCTTTTGAAAAGTAAGATTTGTTATATGAGGAATTTAATTTTTCTATTACTTTTAGACTTGCTAATATTTTTCATTCTTCGTATTCAAATTCTTCCAGTTTGTTTAGTTTATCTAAGTTTAATTGTCTCATTATTCTAGGTGTCAAAGGTGCTTTAACAAATAATGTAAACATAATACTTCATATAGTTAATACTGTTAGAAAATCCTTTATAGTGAAATCATATGCCCATCATACCATTTCTTGAAAAGCTAATATTTTCTCAAAATCTTCATGTCATGCTCATGGTATAAGTAAAACCATCATCAATGCTAAGGCTCATCTCAAACTTCACCATGAAAGCAATTTAGCCCAATTGTATGGGATAAATTGTTCCATCTTAAAGACATTTATGGTAAAAATCGGTATAAAAACTGAGATAGTTCTAGCAACCATAATAGTCAATATAGTGATGATTAGAGGCAATATAAAATGAGAAAAATCTATATCTATAGTAGATAGAATAAGTCACATTAGTATAAAAACAATAGAGTTTGATATAAATGCAAAAAATTCCCAAAACTTTTGCATATGTACTTCTACTCTAGGTGTGATTTTGTATTTTCAATAGTTTCAAATAACTATAGATGCTATAACTGTAGATATTACTCATGAAATAGGTAAAAATGGGAAAATTTCAGTAATTATTTCTGCAAATATAAATGTCAAATGTGCAAGTAGCATAGTCAATACTATTTCTACTTCTTCTGAATTATTTATTTTTCATATGATTTTACTAAATAAAACTCAAGTAAATCATCAAAATAATATTCATCAAAAAAGCATAGATAAAAATTTTCATATTCAATCTATATATGTAAATGATGAAACAGTTCATCACTCCAAAATCACTCATAAAATAACTAGAAACATTGCTACAGAGGTACCATCATTGAACAAGCTTTCTCCCTCAAATAACATAGTTAATCTTCTGGGTGCTCAAAGTGTTTTAAATATAGACAAAACTGCAACTGGATCAGTAGCAGAAATCAATACTCAAAATAACAAGCAAACTAAAAAAGGAATACTTAATCAAACAAATGGTAAAGAATAAAATAAAACTAGAGATATTATTCATCCTGAAATCATTAATCAAAAAATCGCTAATGCTGATATAGATTTCCAATTTGCTAGTAGATTTTTATAATTGATATTGTATGCTCATTCAAACAATAATATAGGTAAAAATACATAAAACAATATATCAGGAGTCAATTGAAAATCATCTATAAATGCAAAAAATGGAATACTAGAAATAGGTACCAATAATAATCAAACAAGTACTAATAATACTGTATACGGAAAATTTGTCTTTTTACTGAATAAATATGAAAATGAACAAATAATTAACAGTATCAAAAATGATAATGTTTGTGATAAAAAAGACAATTCTTGCATTATAAAATATTTAAAAATTTAAAATTTTAAACGAAGTTTAAAAAAAAAAGCTAATAAATCAAATTTATTTACATTTTTAATTAATAATGTGAAAATATAGTTAGGCTTAATCTAAATTTTGGTGGAGAATTTTTCTAATCCCTCCCCCTGCGGGTACTCCCTTTTAAAAAGGGAGAAATTTCATAAGTGCAATTTTATAGTTTTTAAAACGTCATTAATATTATTTTTAATATCCTCATTTTTTATTCTTATAACTTTATATCACTTATTATTTAGTAATTCTTTTTTATATTTATCTAGTAAATAAATTTCTTTTAAATTATGTACACTTCATTCTATTTCTAATATTATCTTCATTTCATGACAATAAAAATCAGGAATTATAAACCTATCTTGTCAGTTATATTCTG
>JAQTXG010000052.1 GCA_028688895.1 Candidatus Altimarinota bacterium
GTTTCAAATGGATATATTTTACCATTAGGCTCTACGAAATGTACACATGATCTTTTTATACTTCATAAATCAAAATCATATTTATCCATAAATGACATGATAATAATTCTAAATACATTTGTATAATCTAGATTTTGAGTAATTATCTTAGGTAGACAACATAGCATTGTTCATAGATTTTTTGTAGTTTTTTCACTACATACATCTAGAGAATATAGCTTATAAAAGGCCTTTTTTATTTCTTCATTTCTTTCAAAAGTAATAGTATTTCCAGCTCATTGTAATAATACTTCTTTTGGTATCATTCCTGTTACTGGTTGTATTACTCAGTCTTTTTTAATACCATATCAAATGCAAATATTTTCAGGATGACAAGGCAGAGGTAACATATCATTAGATCCAAATGGATTATTTGCTTTTATTATTTCATTTCTGATTTCACTTAAAGTTATTCTTTCTTTTATTTCTTTGTCTTTTATTCTACCTACATATTCAACTGGTTGAAAAGTCACTCATCTCACACATTTATATTTAGTCGCAAAGTCTATCAATTCTCATATTTCATTATCATTTACATTTTTTTGTATTACACAAACTAGTGTAGTAGATATTCATGCTTTTTCTAAGTTTTCTAGTGCTTTGAATCTCACATCTAAATAATTTCATCCTCTCAAATGTTTTATTGTATCTCTATTTAAAGAATCAAATTGTAAATATACTTCAAATCATTTCTTTTCTTTTTCTAGTTGTTTTACGAAATCTAAGTCTTCAGCTATTCTGATACCATTTGTATTTAGCATTAGATGTCTAACCGGACTTTTTTTAATTTTTTTAATTATTTCTATGATTTGAGGATGAAGAGTTGGTTCTCATCATGATAATTGTAATAAATCAGGTTCTCATTCACTTTGAATTAAAGTTTCAAGCATTTTATCTATTTGTTCCATACTTCTAGCATTTCCTAGTCATGGTTTAGAATTAGCAAAGCAAACTGGACAAGTCATATTACATTCATCTATTATTTCAAAAATAGCTAGACAAGAGTGTTGTTCATGATCTGGACAGAGTCCACAATCATGTGGACAACCATGATTTATTTGAGTTTGAAATTTGTCTGGCATATCCCCAGGTTTCAAATATTCTTTACACATTTTAAAATACTCTATATCTGTAGATACTATTTCTTCGTGAATACCATGTTCTAAACAATTTTTTTGATAGACTACTTTGTCGTTTTTGAATAGTATTTTTGCTGGTACATTTTTTAGACAAGTAGTACAAAGTGAATAGGTCATTCAGTAAAACAGGTAAGGTCTTGCTTGTGAGCTCATGTTTATTTCAGTTATTTTTTATAATTCAATATGATTTTCTTTTTCCTCATTTATATTTTTTTCAGTATTTTCAGATTTATTTTTGTTTATTTTTTTAGGTTTTATAAATGTATGTATTCATATAAATAGTCAAAATATAATCAATATTCATATAATTAATAAAGGAATAATACTTAATCAAGTCAAAGTATATGTTAAATAAATAATAAATGCTATTAAAAGAATTCAGAATAAAATTATTGAGTGTATTTCTGATTTATATAATTTACTATTATTTTCATTATCTAGATTTCTTGACTTCAAAATTTTCTTGATTCATTTATATCATCAATATACAAATATAACTCATGCTATTAATGAAGGAACTGAAATAATATATAAATCATATCATCATCAATTTCATAATAAAAAAGATATTGTAAATAATCCTCAACATCATGCTCAGAATAATCAAAGCAATATAATTAATCAAAGAACTACAATTAATAATATTTTTCAAATTGATAATTTTTCATTATTTTCCATATGCATATTTTTTTAATTTATAAACTGAGTAAACAATCATTCAGATAGAAACTACTTGAATACTATTTAATCAAAACCAAAAATGACTATAGGGCATTACAAATCATACTAAAAATCTGTAGGTGAAATAGATGAGTGTGAATATAAAAAATCAATTATTTATCCACCACTCTTTTTTAGTATTTATTCATATAACAAATATAATAAAAATTAGTAATAATACAATTATTTCATATATCTGTGTAGGATGTCTTAAAATACCATCACCATAGTCATATCACCATGGAAGATTAGTAGCTAATCAATGAGTGTTATCTCTCAGTCATATCATAAATGCTCATATACGACCTACAAGTATTCATATAGTTAGACTTGGTACAAATAGCACTCATCTATTAAATTTTATTTTGTATACTTTTTTGAAAATTTCAGAAGCTATTACTCAACCAGCTATCGCTCAAGCAACTGTTTTAGATAATACTAGTCAGTTTTTTGCTCAGTGAACTATATAATAATCAAAAGTGGAAACAAGTATTCAAAATCACATTGCAAATCAAAATAACCCTAAATAATAGAATAATTTTTCTTCTTTATCTCTGAAGGGAATAGTTACTTGGTTGTTTTTGAAAAAATATTTATAAAACAAATATCCAGATAAAAATCATGATATGTATCAAAGCATATCTGCTACTATTTTTACTTGAAAATAAGCTGAATCTAGTTGGTATTGCATTTTACCTTTTTTATAATTTATAACCTATAAATGTAAAGACCACCCCCTGCCTTTCAGGCATCCCCCTCCTTATTAAGGCGGGGGAGAATAATGTATAATTACTTCCTCTCTTTTCTAATCATTTTAGAATAATTTTCATTATCATTTCAATATTTCTCTGATAGTTCATTTATTTTGTAATATTCTCTTGCTTCTTCTAGGCTCAATTTCGTATCTATCAATCATAAATCATATGCTATTTTATCACTATTTGAAGGAAGTAGTATTTTTGTATCAAATCATGTAATTTTTTCTTCTCTCAAACTATTTACATGTTTTAGTATACTTGTTGTACAGGTATTCCATAGAGTATTGTAAAACTCTGGTTCTTTTGTAAGTTTGTCTGCTCTATGAAGTGCTGTTTGGAATAGTTGTTGTATCTTTTCTTTTGGTGTATTTACAGGGTACATACGAACTGTATCTTTTCTATAGTTTGCTCTCAATTTGATTAAATCATTTTCATCTCAGACTATGTATACGATTTCGTATTGGTTCATTATTCATCTGAATGGATCAAATGTTTCTCATATTTCTTTTCTGATTTCTGCTGATATAGTTGCATATTTTCAGTCACTAAATCAAAAAGAAAGCATAGTATGAGCAGGTCAATCGTAATCAGAAAATGGTTCGATGATGTAGTACAATGTTTCCAATTTGTCTATATCATATGTTTCATCATAATAGTTTGGTGTATATTGTGTATCTGAAATATATGAAAAATTTCTAACATTTTTTATATTTATACTTCCAGAATTGAAAGTGATTTCTGGTAATATAGCTTCACTAGCTTGCCAATCTCTGTATAGAGATGGAGTTTGAGAAGACCACCAAGCAAATCATATGGTTATAAATATCATAAAAATAGGTATATATAATTTGTCTATGATTAAGATTATAATTTTTGTGATTGTTTTTAGAATTTTATATATACATTTTAGTACTTTTAAAGTTATTTCTTTTAATTTATTCATATTTATATTTATAATTTTAAATTTTGTTATAAATTTCTATTTATATATTTTTATTTTTATAACTGCATTTTTCTAAAAATGGGCATATGCTGCATTTTGGTTTTCTTGTGGCTGTACAATGGTATCTTCCAAATAGAATGAGTGAATGATGTAAGTCTGCTAAGTTTTGTTTTGTAAATATTTTTTCTGCTATTTTGTCTGTTTCTTCTGGTGATTTTGTCTTTACTATTCATACTCTGTTTAATACTCTGTGTACATGAGTGTCTACTGCTAGATATGGGGCATCTTTGGTGACTGCTAGAAATACTTTTGCTGTTTTGATTCATACTCAAGCGAGAGTTGTGAGCTTTTCTAGTGTATCATAATTTTGTAAATCATTTTTTGATAATATTTCACTTGTTTTGTAAATGTTTTTTGCTTTGTTATTGAAAAATGATATTGATTTTATGTATTGTTTTATTTTTTCTTCTCACAACTCTATTCAATCCTCAGGTTTTATGAGTTTTTTGAAAAATACTTCGTTTACTTTGTTTACCTGTTTATCAGTGGTTTGTGCTGACATAAGTATGGCTATAAGTAGCTGAAAATCGTTTGTGTATTCAAGCTCAGTTTTGGCGTTTGGATACATATGGTATAGAGTGGATGCAAAGAAATCTATGTCTTTTTTGTTCATAAGTTTTTATAAATTTAGTATTATATATATAATATCCATAATCTAGTTTTTAAAAAATAAAAATGTACAAAACTCCATTTTATATAATAGAAGCAATTTGAAACAATGCTTTTTCTTTTGATATGAGAAAAAACAAAAAACTTTATGTCCCAAGTTTGATAGAAATAGATGATTTGGAAAAGATAGAGTTACAACCTCACCCTAATCCTCTCCTTGAGGAGAGGGAATATAAGGTTGCTTTTGAAGACTTTGGTTTTGATGATAAATTATCCACTAATTTTTGACTTAAAAATTTTTATAAAATTGTCCCACCCCCTAGCCCCCTGCTACGCTTTAACTTCGAAGATAGTCGTGCAAGCACTCCTGTCTCACTTATCCCTGGTAAGGAGGGGGGAGAAAAAACTCCTATATATCTATTTGATAATCATAATCATGCTTATTACTTTTGGTATTTGGCTAGAAGTGATTGATTGATATGAGATAATAATACTTTGATTCATATAGATGAGCATGCTGATACTAGAGATAATGATAAACATCTTTTAAAACCTGATAGTTTAGATTTATTTAAGGTTTTTGAGTTTACTAATAGAGTCTTGAATGTTTGAGACTATATAAAACCTGCTATAGAGGAGGGGATTATTTGAGATGTTATACAGATAAGAAATGAGAGTAATTTGATGGAATATTTAGACCA
>JAQTXG010000027.1:0-4857 GCA_028688895.1 Candidatus Altimarinota bacterium
TTCCTTTTTATTTATAAATCAAGTAGTTTCAGTATCGTATACAAATATTTTCACTTTTATTTAGTTATTAATTAATTTTTTTTTCTTCCGATTCAAAGGGTCAGTTGGGAGGGGATTTTTTCTCCCTCTCCTTACTAAGGAGGGGGTAGGGGGGTGGTCTATTGCTATTTAATAACAAGGTGGTAATCTATCTGCCTTATTCTAAAAAAATATAATCCTTTGTAAAGTCAAAAAACAAAAAACTTCTTATACTTAAGAAGTTTTTGCTTTTTTAAATTGATAATAATTTCTTCAAACTCTTTCAATTAGGTTTTTGTTTTGTAGATTCATATATATAGTAGTTGGTTTTACGTTTCTAGTTTTTAGAACTTCTTTTGTAAGTTCTTCAGTACTCATAGGTTCTCACTTCTTTTCCAATATATTTACTATTACATCCAAAACTGTTCCAGGGATAAATCACCATTCTTTCAATGCATAAATTCATCTACCTATAAGTACAAATTCATTGTTTCTAATCAATTCATTATGAATAGTATTTACTTTTACTGTTTTTCATAACAAATCTGTTATCTTGTTTGACAAGTCTACAAAATGCATAGGAACTTTTTCTCTTTTCATTATGTAGATAGCTTTGTCTTTCAATGTTTTAGGATTTAGTATCTTCCATTTTGTTAATCAAATCAACTCATCTTCTCAAAAAACTACATCCTCATACAAATCTAAAACACTATTTATCAATGCAATTGATAATTTTTCTTTTGTTTTTATGTTATCTGAAATCATCTCATAAAGAGAAACTTTTTTCATAACATCTTTTTTCTTTTTTAGTATTTTTAATGCTTCTTTATGTATTTGTTCTATTATTTTCTTTTCTACATAAGGCATATAAAAGTAAATCTTACATCCAAGTTTTTGTTTAGATTTCTTTATATCATAGTCAGATTGTATAATAGCTTCTAGTATTCCAGAGTTTACATTTTTTTCTAGATCCAATTCTTTAATAATAATACTTACGATTTTATCTCTAGAAATAATTCATCAGTTCAATTCTAGATATTTATTAGCTACGTCTTGAACGTCACTTAAAATAGTCGACCTAATAATTCTTCAGATTTTTTTAATTCATGATTCTTCAATTTGTCTAACTCTTTCTCTGGTAATGGCTGGTTTAAAAGAGTTACCTATGTTTTGAAGTGTTTCTTTTTCTTCAAAAAGTCAAACTCTTCTTTCGATAACATTTTTTTCTTTCAAAGAAAGTGAATCTAGTATATCACTAAAGGATTTTACTATATTTTTATTACTTAATACTTGAGTAGTCATTTCGTATAAAATTTTAATAGATATTTTCTATATAATATATAATTATTTTATAGAAAAAGTCAAACTTTTTTAGGAAACTCTGAAAAATCTAATCATAGAAACAAAATTAAAGATTTTTTACATAAAAATTTAATGAAAAAAAATCATTTTCTATGTAAAATACAATATTTTTTATGTGCAATTTCAGTGTCGCCTCAATTATTTAGAAAGGTAGTTTCATATTATCCTTTTCTTTTGCTTCTTCTCTATTTTGATTTAACTTATTCAAAATAATTTCAGAACTATTGTTATAATATTCTTTTCTAATAATTAATCATCATATTAATATTATTAATCAAGATGTCAATGATAAAATTACTCAATTTCAATAACTAGTATTTTCTACGAAAGTATTTAAACCATTTACGAAACTCAAACTAATGATACTAAAGCTTATTACGAAAAATCAAGACGTAATTATTATAAAATGATTTTTTAAAGTTAGATCAGAATACAGTTTCAATTTTTCCTTGTAATTAGTAGAAAAAATCACAAATATAGGTAAAAACAATATAAACATAAGCAGATATCATATATTTCAACTAAGTGAATGAAACGCATTCCATGTTTTTCATATACTTTTATCAACTATCCAGGGAATAAATAAACTTAAATATCAAAAAGCACATCAAACTAAAACTACTTGCCTAGATAAACTTAGATTTAAACTTTTGAAGTTTAAATTGTTTATTAGCTTATCTATCTCATTTTTTATTTTATTTTTATTGTTTCTATTTCTTATACTCATTTTTATATTTTTTAAATTAAGTTTAAAAACATTAATTATATTTGATATTTTTGCAAATACTTTATAATAATTTATATATTTTATATAACAAAGCTATATTAAACCCATATATGAAAATAAAAATACCTATTAAAAATACTTTTTTCGACTTAATTGCTTTTATTTTAAGTTTTATTTTTTCATTTTTTAGAAGTATTAGGTATATTATATTTACAAATAATAAAAATATCAAGTTGAAAAATTTATTTTTCAACTTTCTAGACTTTATTTTCAGAAAATGGAGCTCATATTTTTGGAAGAAACCTTCTTTTTATAAAATTACTTCTTTTATTTGAGATGTATTAAATTCTATATTTAAAAAATAATAAAACAATTTATGAAAATAAAAAAAATAAACAAAAAATCAAATACCAATAAAATCCAGGCTTTTACTCTAGTAGAAATCATGCTTTGAATTTTGATAGTTTCTTTGGTACTTATATGATGATTTCAATCATTATCATCAGTTACTCTCTGAAAAGCAAAACTTATACAAAAAGTAGATATCCAAAAAGAAAGTTTTTATTTCACAGAAAAACTTTTTGAGATGATAAAACAATGATGAACTCTAGATTATGAAGAATATTTCAATAGAAAAGTTATATGAAATACTACATATTCATCATGACATTTTGATATTTTATCATGATTTTGAAATTTTTGATATTGATGAACTATTTCTACAAATACAAATTATTGAGATTCGTTTTATCAATGTATAAGTTTGGATTGAACTAAAATGCCATGAACATGATGTGTAGATACATACAATTCTGGAAGTATTGATTATACATCAACACCACAAAGATACTGACAATATAGTTTCCAATTTATAGATTACAATTCAAATTTTGATGATGACTTATGAGATGAAAATAACGATTGATTTATCAAGTGAGATGATGACGATGAATACATTTGAGATTGACCTGAAGTATTTGCATCAGGTTCAACATATCCAGAATTGTATTTGATAAGTTGAAACAAAACAGAAAGAACACTTTTCAGATGGACTCTAACAAAAGATGATTATGCACCTAGTACATCAACTTGCTGAGTAGATTCATCTACCAACACTATCACTTGAACATGATGTATTTGAACTGTAGAATACTTGAAACTGGTTTGAAAAGATATGTGAATGAATCATGATAACACATGAAATACATATTTAGATTGAGTAATAGATACATGGTTAGTACACCCAGATTTTGCAGGATGATCAACAAATGTAATAGCTTGAACAGATACAGACAATTATTGGGTACCACTTTTTTCAGAATATATAAATGTTACTGAATTCAAAGTATATGCTTACCCAAACAAAGATATAAATCTGGCATGGAAAAATACAGATAAATCAGTAAATATTTCTCCATATACGATAATAAAAATCAAATTAAAACCTAGTTGGTTAACAAAAAGAAAGATTTGATGAGATTGACAAGAACAAGATTTCTCTATGACAATAAATTTATCAGATATTTATAGTAAATAATAAATATATAAAATCCAAAATATGAATAAAAATAAAAAATGATTTAGTTTGGTAATTGCGATGTGATTAGTAATAGTAATCACTCTTTTAGCATTTACTATTTTGGAATATGTTGTACCATTTTCAAGAGATATTAAATGAGTAGAAAATAGTTCAGTAGCATATTATCAAGCAAATAGTTGAATAGAAGAGGGATTATATGCTGTATATGATAGAAACAGCAATTGAACTGATTCTAGGACTGAATATTCACAAAACATAATTGTCTGAAGTATCAGTCGTACTTTTGATACTAGCTCATCTTGAAGCATTATTCCTCCTATATGAGAATGAAATAGTGAATATGACAAGGATTGGAATACTATATCATCATGAAACCCAATTCAACTTGTAGTTTGAGATAACTACATCTCAAATTGGTCAAATGTAAAAATAGCTTTTAGGGTTCCAGACTTAGACAGAACATGAATAAATGATTATACTCTAAGTGGTACCACATTAGCTATAGTAAATTGGCAATTATCTTCAGAAACAAATACTATAAATGCTAGTAGTACATTATGAAATAATTGAATAATCAGAGTATGAGATATACTAGATTCAGATGAAATCTTTGATGATTCGATTCTGGATATTCAATTTTTACAATGAATTGATTTAAATTGACTAGAAACAAATGATGAAAAAATATGAAAATTTTATGATGATAATTGTTGAGTCGGGAAATCGTGTACACTTAAATTTTCGATAGTAAACAAAATAGAAACTACAGATTGAATTACATTACCATACTTAGAATGGCAATTAAAAACATGAACAAATGTAATACCAGACCGTTATTCAAAGATTACAACAACATGAAAATCATTTGGATTTAAAAAAGATATAACTATAAAAGTTCCATCTCAGACAGTAAACGAAGCATTTGATTTCACTGTCTTCCAATAAAAAACTCAAAATATCTTCACACTTTTCATTCAAAAATCTTAAATTCGTTCACTGTACTTATGTACAGCTCACTATAATTTAATATTTTTTCATAAAAATTGTATTGATATTTTGAGTTTTTATATTTCAATAAATTACCACACTTTTCATTCAAAAATCTTAAATTCGTTCACTGTACTTATGTACAGCTCACTATAATTTAATATTTTTTCATAAAAATTGTATTGATATTTTGAGTTTTTATATTTCAATAAATTACCACACT
>JAQTXG010000027.1:4957-20791 GCA_028688895.1 Candidatus Altimarinota bacterium
AAAAATCTTAAATTCGTTCACTGTACTTATGTACAGCTCACTATAATTTAATATTTTTTCATAAAAATTGTATTGATATTTTGAGTTTTTATATTTCAATAAATTACCACACTTTTCATTCAAAAATTACTAAAAAATCATCAAAATTTCTGAAATTTTGATGATTTTTTAAAAAATAGTTTTGATATTTTGAGTTTTTGACGATAATGTCTGAATATATTCAGATATTTTATAAAAATATATAGTTCAACAGTTTTAATTACAATCAAAAATTATACAAATGAAATTATTTAAAATAGAAGAAAATGATGCAAATCAAAGACTAGACAAGTTTTTGAAAAAACTTTTTCCTCTTGCTACTAGAAGTCTTATTTATAAATTCAATAGAAAAGATAAAATAAAAATAAAATCAGAGTGAACTGAAGGGAAGTATAAAAAAATGGATAATGAATACAAACTTCAAGAATGAGATGAAGTAAAGATTTTTTTAAGTGATGATGAATTCAAGATTTTGAATGAAAAACCACAGGAAAAAACAAGCTCAGAGGATGAACAATCTGAAGTAATTAAGTTCAATAAAAACGATATAGTTTTTGAAGACTCAGATTTATTGATAGTAAACAAAAATGCTTGAATAAATGTACATCCATGAGATCACAAGACAAAAGAATCCAATCTAATATCACAAGTACAAGACTATTTATGAGACAAATTAAATAGCCTCACATTCAAGCCTAGCTTGATACATAGAGTGGATAGAGATACATCAGGTATACTTATGATTGCAAAGAAAAAAGATATTTTAACTAAACTAGTAGCTGATTTCAAAACACATGACAAAGTAAAAAAGACATATTATGCAATAGTACTTTGAAAACTATCTAGAAAAAAATGAACTATCAAAAAAAATCTACTTAGAATCGAATGAGCAAAATGAGAAAACAAAGTCCAAGTATCAGAAGAATGAAAAACGGCAATTACTCACTACAAAGGTTTAAAAGAACATATTATTCATACAGAACAATGAGTCTTGATTTTGACTGAACTTGAAGTTACAATTGAAACAGGTAGAATGCATCAGATTAGAGTACATCTAGCTAGTATATGAAATCCTATTTTGTGAGATAAAACATACTGAGATAAAAAACTAAATGCTTATTTTGCAAACAATTTTTGACTTAAAAGACAAGCGTTACATTCATGGAAAATAGAATTTTTTCACTATGCTAGAGATAAAAAAATGGAATTAACAGCAAATATAAAAGACGACTTAGTTGAATTTATAAAAAAAATAAAATAACAAATATTTAGGGCTTCTACAAAATACCATCGTAAGAACAAAAATTTATATTTTTTAGATAAAATTTATGAAAATAATTTTTTGTTTAGCTATTCTAAGGAAAAAATTTTTGAAAAAATTTTAGCAAAAAAGAAAATTTTTTTCTAGATGTGTATTTTGTAGAAGACCATTTACTTATTATATAATTATATTATGAAAAATTTTATACTTATTTTGATTTTTATTCTTTGAATATCGTATTATTATATACCAAATGATACAAAAATAGATTTGTTTCAAAAAGTTTGAATAAATGCAACATTTATAAAAAAAGAAACGATACAAGAACCAATCAAGTGAGAAGTTGTCAAATTGTATTATGATAAAAATCGTGTTTCTACATATTCTTGAGATATTACATATTGAAAAATAATTGATAATTCACTTTGGGCATCTGGGTGAAATGTAAAATGTTTTTATGAAAATGACTATAATAATTTTGATTGAAATGTAATGCTACACAAGATATATTTATCTAAAAACAAAACTGCAGTAATTAAACTTACTACAATTAATCCAGAAACACAATTAAGTCTATATGTGTACAAAACAACAGCAAACAATGATGTATATCCTCCAGAAATTCAGTATGTACATGATTGTAAAAAAGATTTCTCTACACCTAGCACAAAAACAATAGAGATAAAGTGAAACACTGCACCAAGTGATATAGTTATATGAGTTACAGGGATGAATGGACTATTAGAATGATGATATACACTTGAAATACAAGAAAAATAAAAAAAACACACTAAATAGCTACTTTAGTGTGTTTTTTAAGAGTTCAGTTTTCTACAAAAACTATATCTTCAAGCCTTACTCAAAATTTTCAATCTAGATAAATACCAGGTTCTATAGTAAAAACCATATTATTTGTAAGCTTATCCTCCGATGACACATTTATCCTAGGATTTTCATGTATATCTAGTCATACTCAGTGTCAAAGTGAATGAGAAAAATTATCTCCATAACCATTTTTAATAATGTAATCACGAGCTACTTTTTCTAAATCTTTTCAATTAAATCATTCACTAAAATTTTCAAAAGCCAAATTGTGAGCTTGTTTAACTATATCATATATTTTTTTAAATTCGACATATTCTTCAGTCCTTTCTCATACCCAAATAGTTCTGGTAAAATCACTGCAATATCACTTGTATTTAGCTCATATATCGAGTAATAATGGTCCATTTCATATAATAGTATTTCCAGTTTTATGATGAGGAATAGCAGAATTTTTACCAAAAGCTACTATAGAATCAAAACTCTCTCCATCTCATCCATTTTCAAATATCTTGTTTATGATAATACTCCTGACTTGATTTTCACTTTTTCCGATGAGTATTCCAGTATTGGCTATATATTCTACATATGTAAATACTTTATCTATTATTTCTATAGCTTTTTTTATATTTTCTAATTCATTTTCTTGCTTAAACAATCTTTGTTTTCAAAAATAACTTTCATTTAATTCGATTAGTTTTCCAGTATTTTCTTTTATGAATTCCAAATATTTTGAAGCTATATTATTTTCCAAAATAATTATATCACTACTTCAAGTGAGTTTTATTACATTTTCTAATAATCACTCCCATCATTTTTCAAATTTCACAAACTCTATTTTTTGTACATGAGTCTTATCCTTTATATTCTTTAAATCTACCTTATCTTTGTTTCAGATATATCTAGAGTCTAGTAGTATATAGATACTATCTTCATTTAAAATAATTCATCAAAAAGTTGGCTGAAAACCTAGTATATATTCAAATGATTTATCAGTAGTAGAAAAATCAGAATCAGTTATAAAAATATGTGATTTCATATATTTTAGTTAAATTATAGACTTGAATTATAATTTAGATATTTATTTTGTCAAATGTATAGATTTTAACTTTTTTTAAATCTCTTTTTTTTCTTTGCACTCTTGCAAAAATCTATATAATAAGTGTAATTAATATTTAAAACACTCAATATGATTTGAAATATTCTCAAACTTATGCTTACTAGAGGGCTTACTATGAAGAGATGGAACAACTTTCCACGTATAGAAGATGTCACTCACTTGGACAATGTATGATATGTTATACATGTAGCATTATTTTTGTCATATATAGAAGAAAAAAATTGAAACAAAGTAGATAGAGAGTTTTTGATAAAAAGAATTATTTTTAACTCATTTTCTAGACTTATTTTGTCAGATATCAACTCAGGTACTAGAGAATATATTCTAAAAGTGGATGATAGTATTTTTGATAAATTGGAGAAAAAAGCAGTAGATTATTTACTTTGATTTGATTGACCAGAATATATAAAAAAAGACATAATAGAAATACTTGAAAATACAGATAAAAAACTAGAATTAACTATTATAGATGCATCAAAACAATTTGCATGATTCGGAGAATGTGTCATAAATTCAAAAGTATTTCCTGATATGTATGATGTACCATTGAATCAAATCAGATATCGTTTGGATGAAATAAAAAAACAATTAAAAAGTATAGATATACTTCTAGCAAATGATAATTATAAGAAATATTTAGCACACATCAGGAGACTGAGTCATTCTATGAGATGGAATCAACAAACTAGAACATTTCCTATATCTGTTATGAGTCACTTAGTAGTTATCACATTTATAGCATATATTCTATGAATGATAGAAAATCAAAATTGAGCAAATTACAATATAGAAGAATTAGTATTGAGAACTATTTATCACGATATACCTGAAGCCATTACAGGAGATATTATCACACCTACCAAAAAAGCAGTAGAATGATTTGAAAAAGTACTAGAAGAAGTAGAGATCAAAATGATGGATGACTATATATTTTCATATGTAGATACAGATTACAAATCACAAGTATTTGATTATATGCTAAAACCATTTGAGTGAGATATTTGAAAATTAGCTAAAAATGCAGATATTTTAAGCGCTCTTTTTGAAGCAAAAGTAGAAAGCAATTTTTGATCAGAATCATTTGCTGAAATATATAGAAATATAAAAAAAGTAATAAACAAATATAGTCAACCAAGTATAGATTATGTACTAAAAAATGTAATAGATAGTTTCGATGAAAAGGGAATAGATATACATTTGGGGAGCTAGGGGATAATGAAAGTGTACATTGGTTTGAATCCATCCCCTCGTTACACTCGGTACTTCCCTTGGAAAGAGAAGAAAGATAGAAAAATTATAAATAAAATTTTACTTACATAACCAAACTTTCTCCCTTTTCCACTGCGTCCAGTCTTTAGCTGGAAAGGGAGTACTCGTAACGAAGTGAAGAGGGAGGGATTAAAACCAAAGTCCACAATATTAAAATAAACATTAACTTATCCTTATGAAAACATACGATATTTTCCTAGACTACTACGACAAAATAGTCAGAAGTATAAATAATCCGATAGAAGATGAAGTAGAATTTTTGATAGAAGATTGTATAAAACAATACAAACCAGAAACAAAAACTATACTAGAAACAGCTTGTGGTACATGAGTAGTAGCTAAAGAATTGATAAAAGCTTGATACAAAGTTACAGGATTAGATATAAGTGAGAGGATGATAGAAAAAGCAAGTGAAAATATAGAAAACTCAATAATAATCCCTCCCTCTCGTTCCTCGAGTACTCCCTTTGGAAAAGGGAGAAATAAAACTGAATTAGTATTAGCTGATATGACCAACTTTGATTTATGAAAAACATTTGATTCTGTTTTATGTAATTACAATTCTATTTGTCATTTACTAGAATGGTCTCAGTGGCAAGCATTTTTTGAAATGGCTTATAAACACTTAGAAAAGGATGGATTGTTTATTTTTGATATAAACACAGTTTTTGAGTTTGAAAATATTACTCGTGATTTTGCACAGTTTTATACATTTTGAGAAGATACTGTTTGTTTAGAAATGTTCAAAAAAGATGGAATCTATGAATGGTTTGTAAAGATATTTAAAAAATCTGATGATAATAGATACGATTTAATCCAAGAAGTAGTCAGAGAAAATAGCTTTTCTATAAACAAAATCAAAAAAGAATTAAAAGACAAGTGATTCAAAATATTAGAAATGATAGATTATCATTATGGAGAAGTGACAGCACAAAGTGAAAGAGTGTATTTTATATGCAAGAAAAAATAATATGTACAAAGATATAATCAAAAAATTAAAAGATTTAAAAATAGAATACAGCGAATTATCACACGAACAATCAAAATCATGTGATGATTCAAAAACATTCAGAGAACAAGCAGGATTTGAAGGTATCTGAAGTAAAAACATTGTATTTCATGCGAAGTGAAAATATTATCTAGTAACAACTATTTGAGATAAAGATCTAAAAGCCAGAAAATTCAAACATGAATTTGGCACAAAAGACATCAGATTTGCAAACCAAGAAGAAATCACAAAAGAAATAAACTGAGTTATAGGATCAATTCCACCATTTGGTTTCACAAACAAAGAGATACCAATTTTTGTAGACCAAGAAATATTTGATCATGAGTATTTTATGTTCAATCCAGCTAATCCAACTAAAACAATTAGAATAAAAACAACGGATTTAATGGAAATTTATAAGAGTTTAGAAAATCCAGTAAAATTTTTTGATTTTTCAGGGGAAGATGCAGTGTTTGAGGAGTTGGAAAAATAGAAATATAGCTAGTTATTCTCTTTGTAGCACTCCTTGTTATACACTTTTTCCATATATTTATTTATTATATTGAAATGAATACATTGGATATTTCCATCTATGCACAAAATGTATTATACACTCTACGAAGCATTTTAGTTTTTTATTTGCTTTTTAGTACAAAAAAATTATAATATTTTATATTTTTAGTACCAAAAACCAAAAAAATACTATGATTTATAGGAGAAAAAAATATTTAGATAAGATTTATAAATCTCTTCAAACAGAAAAATTAGTTTTATTACTTTGAACTAGACAGGTTTGAAAAACAACTATTTTAGAAATACTTCAGAAAGAATTAGAGTGAAGTATTTATTTTTATTCTTTTGAAGATGATTTTTCTATGCAAGAATTTAATTCTAAAGATGAATTTTTAAATTATTTTAAATTATCTTTGGGCGTTAATTTTTTTGAAGATTGATATTTTTTGATAGATGAATTTCAATATGTAAAAAATGGAGAACAAATATTGAAGTCTATTTATGATGATAAAAATATCAAATTAAAACTAGTAGTAACATGATCTGGTCTATGGACATATAATGATGAAAATAAATGAACTTTAGTCTGAAGATGAGCCGAAATATTTGTTTATAGTTTTGATTTTTTTGAATTTTTAGAATATAAATGATTGAATTCATCTGATTTAAGTTTCAGTGATTTAAGCAGTTCTATTTGTTCAGTTATTAAGCCATATATGGATGAATATCTTACTTTTGGTTGATATCCAGCTGTATTAAATGCAAATACTAAGAACGAAAAAATAATAGAACTAGAGAAAATAATAAATAGATATTTGGATAGAGATATAAATTTTTTTCTTGATAAGGATGAATTAATCAATTTCAAGAAATTTTTCACATTTTTAAATACTCAAATATGAAATCTAGTAAAAAAAGAAGCTATAGCAGAATATTTATGAATAAAACTAAAATATGTAGAAAAATACTTAAATATACTAGAAAAAACTATGTTTATTTCTAGAGTTTATCCATTTTTTAAAGATAAATCAAAAGAATATTCTAGTTTACCAAAATTTTATTTTTCAGATATCTGAATATTAAATTTTTTAGAAAAATCGTTTGATTTCAGAGAAAATAATTGAAAAGTAATAGAAAACTTTGTTTATACAGAATTATTAAAAAATAAATTATTTAATAGTGATGAAATAAAGGTATACAAAAAATTAACAAAAAGTGAGATAGATTTTGTTTATGATGGAATGGATTTATTTATTCCAATCGAAGTTAAGTCATGAAATAAAAAAAATACACCAAAAATATTTCATTTTTTTGAAGAAGATTATTGAAATAAAACATCGTTTTATATAATGACAAATTCAAATGTAATAAAAAAAGAAAAAGTTTCAGATAAAGAATTATTTTTCATACCAAATTGGTTTATTTGAAAAATGATAAGTAAATAATTTTAGAATTAACAACAATATAAATGAAATTCGTACTATCAACAATAGCCTGAGTAGAATCAATTGCTAAAAAAGAAATAGAGAGACAATGATGAACTATAGAAGAAGTTACAGACAGACTAGTGACTTTTTCATGACCTATAGAACTTATGCCTAGAGTAAATCTATGGTCTAGAGTAGGGAACAAACTGTATCTACTTTTAGCAGAAAAAGAAAAAGTAATGGATTTTGATTCACTATTTGATTTGATTTCTACTATCAATTGGAAAAAATACTTCAAAAAAGATTATCCTATAGTAGTAAACACTTCTTCTACTAGAAGTGAGCTTTTTGCTGCAAGAACTATCCAAAGTATCTGAAAAAAAGCAATAGTAAAATCACTAGTATGAGAAAATAAAATAGCAAAAGAAGACGAAAATCTGGAAAAAATGGAGATACTGATACTTATAATAGACAACAAAGTCAGAATACTTTTAAATACTTCTGGTAATGCTCTTCATATGAGATGATATAGAACTCAAGCCGGAGAAGCTCCTATAAAAGAATCACTAGCCGCAGCTATGGTATTTTTAGCCGATTGGAGATTCAAAGACGCCTTTTATGACCCATTTTGTGGTTCATGAACTATAGCTATAGAAGCACTTATGATAGCTAAAAACATAGCTCCATGACTGAAGAGATGATTTGCTTATGAAAAACTATGACTTATAGATTGGGAAACATCTGAAATAGAGAGAAAAAATGCTAGAACAAAAACTTTTGATTGAGAATATAGAATATTTGCAAGCGATATAGACCCAGAAATGGTAGAACTAGCAAAAGAAAATGCAGCTAGAGCTGGACTAGCAGGACTTGTAAATTTCGAACAAAAAGATTTTAGAGAATACTTGGACAAAGAGATATCAGGAACACTAGTTTCAAATCCACCATATTGAGAGAGATTAAAAGATGAAAATCTGAAATCACTTTATAATAGTATAGACAAACTTTTCAGAAAAAATCCCGAACTATGATGATGAATTATATCTAGTTTTATGGAATTTGATGACTTGATAAAAGCAGATGATTACAAAAAGAGAAAATTATACAATGGTTGAGAAAAGTGTTATTTTTGGAGGAGAAAGTAAAAAAGCCCAATTCGTTTACGAATGGGCTTTTTTGTTTCCTCCTCTTTGTAAAATTTATGCAAAGTATTTTATGATTTCATTAGCTTTATCAGTATTACTATTAACCAGTATACCCAAAGCTATTGCATGACAACACAATGCTCTTTCCATTGCATCTTCTACTGTACTTACACCACCACTACCGATGATGATAACATCAGGTCCCAAAGCAGTTCGAAGTTTAATCGTATAATTCAATGCTTTATTTTTGATATCTGGACCTGAAACACCACCATGCCCAATATGTGATAAGGGTGAAAACTTTTTATCACCAAACACCAGCTTATACGGAATAGTATTTATAGCTTGATGAAAGGCTATATCCACTTTCCTACTCAGTTTGACAGCCAATGAAACATCTTGCAGATAGCTATATTTGATCCCTACAGGTATATCACCTATTGCTTCTTTAAATATCTTTACTACCTCGACTATTTCGTTTGTAATCAAGCAAACTCCATGCCCACTATTAGGACAAGATATATTTAACACAACTGCAGCTAGTTTTACACCTTTTCTTTTGCTAAATTTTTCTCTTAAGTTTTTCCCCATGTATTGTGCTTCTTCAGCTACACGGACTATATCCTCTTTTTCACCTCGACCAAACTCTAAGAAAATAGAAGGAATTACATAATCTTCAGCAAAATCCAGAGTTAAAAAATTATCAAATCCATCATTTGTCAGTCCAAAAGAGTTTACAGTAGATCCACCACCTATCGGCAAATAACAAAGCTTTTTAGGTAATGGAAAACCATAATCAGTCATAGCCCAGCCAGACCTAGAAAACATGGATGCCCCAAAATTACCGACTTTTGGATGACGAGTAATTGACTTCAAAATCGTCGTAGAATTTTTTCTGTCTATAATTTTATTTTTACTTGTACCAAACAATCCAGGCGGACCAAAACCTTGCACACCCATACAACAATCCAATACTACTGGCTTTATTCTAAAGCCATTTGATAATGTAAAGCCTTTATCTTTCATATCTATTCTCCAATAATTTTCCAGTTCAAAATTTGACCATACATAAAAGGGACCAAATTTTCTTCACCTAATTTTTCAGGTATTAAGTATTTTTCATAACCTAGCGTAATATAATCATTACTAGGTATCTCTAAACCATAGTGCAATCTACCAAAAATAGACAAAAAATCTTCAAGCTTAGCTAATTTACCAAATTGATAAAATGCAGTAGCATACAACTCCAAAGCATGTAATCCAGTAAAACATCCAGCACATCCACAACTAGATTCTTTTCTACTAAGAGGGTGAGGAGCAGAATCAGTACCAGCAAAAAATTTTGGATTACCAGAAGTTGCGGCTTTAATCAAGATATTTCTATCTCTTTCAGTTTTAGCAACGGGTAAACAAAAATTATGCGGGTTTAAAGCAGTTTTTTCATCAACAGTAAAAATTGCATTGCGATTTATAAGCAAATGATGAGCCGTAATACTTGCCACAACATTCTCATTACTTAGAACAAATTCAACAGCCTCTGCTGTGGTTATGTGCTCCAAAGTAATTCTTAGTTTTGGAAATTTTTGTACGATATCAGTCAAAATTTCTTCAATAAAGACTTTTTCACGATCAAATATATCCACATCAGACCTAGTCACTTCACCATGTACCAACAATGGCACTTTTAGTTTCTCCATTTTTTCAAACAAAGGATACACTTTTTTTATATCACTGATTCCAGACTGTGAACCAGTTGTAGCATTCAACGGATACAATTTATATCCAATAATAAATGGATTTTTTGCAGCCAATTGGATTTCCTCAACCGTAGTACTTTCAGTGAGATAAATAGCCATATGATAATTACATTTTGCGATTTCTAGCAAATAATTCCTATATGAAATTGCATGATCAACCGTTGTTATAGGTGGATTCAAGTTTGGCATGACTATGACGTCAGCAAATTGAGCAGCACTCATCGGTGTTACCAATTCTGCCATATTTCCAGTTCTCAAGTGCAGATGAGCATCAAAAGGTTGTAAAATATGTAATGACATATAAATTCTCCAGTTTGTTTTGGTTTTTGAAAATTTTATTTTACTATAAAATAGTTGCTTATTTATAATAAAATATAACTAAAAGTCAATTTATTTGATTTTGTAACTATTATGAGTAGGATTATAAAAATTTACTAAATAATTATAATTAAGTGAAAATACTAGCATTCGAAACAAGTTGCGATGATACATCTATTGCGATATTTGAAGATGATAAACTGATAGCTATGGATACAGATAGTCAGATATATATCCACAATGTTACATGATGAGTAGTTCCAGAAGTAGCAGCCAGAGAACATGCTAACAATATATTCAAAGTCCTTACCAATGTATTAAATCAAGCTAAAATTACTTTGCAAGATATAGATTTTATATGAGTAACTACACACCCTGGATTACTACCATCACTTTTGACAGGTACTACTGTAGCATCTACTATCTCAACAGTTTTAAACAAAAAAATAATTCCTATAAATCATATAGAAGCACATATATTTTCCAACTTTTTAGACAGGGAAGAAACACAAATACAGTTTCCTCTAGTATGTCTTACAGTTTCATGATGACACAATGATATGTATCATATGAAATCTATGTGGGATATAGAAAAAATAGGTAGTTCATGAGATGATGCTTGAGGAGAAGCTTTTGATAAAGCAGCCAAAATGATGTGACTAGAATACCCAGGTGGACCTATAATCAGTAAATTGGCAGGAGAATACATCCCACCCCCTAACCCCCTCCCTAGTAAGGAGGGGGGAAAAGACCATAATGTGGCCTATTTTCCAGCTAAAGCTGGAAGAGATATTCAAGAGTGAGGTCTTTTCCCTCGTGTCTGGCTTGTAAAAAGAGAATTCAACTTTTCATTTTCATGACTGAAAAGTAGTGTTAAAAGGGAAGTAGATAAGAGGATAATGAATAATGAAAAATGAATAATAAATAATGATGAATTGAAACAATTAAAAGAAAATAATCAAATACTGCTTACAATGCAAGATAAGAGAGAAATCTCATACGAATTTGAAAATGCAGTTACAGAAGTATTAG
The DNA here is from genome assembly GCA_028688895.1 of Candidatus Altimarinota bacterium. Lineage (GTDB taxonomy): Bacteria > Patescibacteriota > Gracilibacteria > BD1-5 > UBA6164 > UBA6164. The sequence goes on from JAQTXG010000027.1 coordinate 16,649, forward strand.
CATGGAAACTGATAGAAGCAGCCAAACAAAAATGAGTAAAAACAGTTATGTTGGCCTGATGAGTAAGCGCAAACACAAAACTAAAAAATACTATAGAAAAAATGTCATCAAAAGAAAATTTGAGATTTATATACCCTACAAAAAATCTATATTGTATGGACAATGCTGCAATGGTAGGGATAAACACATATTACAAGGTAAAATACAATAAGTATGAAGAAAAAGTGTGAGTTGTAAAGATGTAAAAACTTGTTTTTTATATCTTTTTTTATAATATAAATACTATAAAATTTTTTTATAAAATAAAAAAGAACCATGAAAGAAACCATTAAAAAATCTATTATATGATGAGTAGCATTTTCACTTACTGTTATGATTGTATGAGTGACATATGCGGCATTTGTAAATATAAATACAGTTAACAACTGAGAAACTCTTAGCTCAACTTTGATGAACAATATAATAAACAATCAAAAAGATTTAGATACTAGGTTATGATTAATTAATTCAGTACCTAGCTGAGCTATTATAGCATTCAATTCATCATCTTGTCCAACATGATGGAGTAAAGCTAATGGTACAGATAATGCTCTAGATTTGAGATGAGAATTTATTAGAGCTTGGGATGATGGTAAGTGAGTTGATGCAGGGAGATGATTAGCTAGTAATCAAAATTCAAGTGAAGTTGCAGTAGATTATTGACCTAATGCGGTATTACCTATATCAAATGTTGTTAATGCAGATTATTCGATAACCTATTCTCGTTCTTACAGAGAAGTTACTGGTGCGTGGAGTACTTCAAATATTAATTTACCATATAGTTGAATTCGCCCTCGTAACGTTGCACTACTTTACTGTGTAAAAGACTAAAAAATTTAAAATTAAAAATATGAATATGAATATAAAAAGAATTTTAAGAGAATCAATAGTTTCTATAACTATTATATCAATTTTTTGAGTAAGCTATGCAGCACTTAGTTCTCTTACTGCTACTACATGAGAATCACTTACAGTTGAAAAATGGAATTCATTAGTTGAATCCGCTGTACCAACTTGAGCAGTAATGGCTTTCAATTGAACATCATGTCCAACATGATGGAATAAAGCAAACTGAAGCTGAATCGAAAAAGATACACTTTGAAATAATACAACACTTGATTTGAGATGAGAATTTATTAGAGGTTGGGATGATGGTAAGTGAGTTGATGCAGGGAGATGATTAGCTATTCCACAAACAGATACATTCCAATGACATAAACACGATATATACAGTGATTCATGATGAAACAACGATGCTGTAGCTTTTTCTGATTCAAATAACACATTTAGATATATGGCTGATACAAATACTAGTACTACTAGATGAGATTCTTATATTTATGTATGAAATGCAATAACAAATGGTATAAATTGAGCACCTCGTACTGCATCTGAAACTCGCCCTCGTAATATTGCACTATTATACTGCATCAAAAACTAAAAAAACTAGAAGCCATTATCTTCTAGTTTTTCTTTTATTTTTAGATTATCTTTTAGGTAAATATTTCACTTTTCAGTTAGTATATTTTTTATCAGTTTATCTCAAAACTCTAGTCTCTTGAAAAAATCATCAGTAGTTATTATTGCATACTTTACCTTTCTACCATAAAATGTTTCAGTCAAAAATTCACTCAAACTTTCCTTATCTATTTCACCAATCAAAAATATATCTAGTATATTTTTTCAGTTTGTTATCAGTTTTGATTTAATAGCATCATTTACTATAACCAGTTCCAAAGTATTTTGATTTTTAAAAAAGTCTTTGATTTTATCCATAGGATTATAACTTTTCACAAATATTTTTATAAATTCATCTAGTAGGTAAAATTTATTATTTACATAAAATATTTTCTTTTTCAACTCTGTTTTATGTTTGAGTACTCAAAGCTCTGTTAAATTATCAAGCTCTCTTTTTATTGAGTTTATTTGTTCATCCAAATCTCTAGATAATCATCTCATATGAAATCACTCATTGTTTCATGATTCGTATTCTAGAAAAAGTTTTTCGAGCAATTTCGTCCTACTTTTTGATCAAAATATTTTAGAGATATCTAAATCTTTCATTTCTTTATTGTTAATTATTTTTAAGTATATTTTCTAATTCGCTTGAATAAAGTTTTCAAGGTATATAGTGGTAATGTATATGTTTGATGCTTTTTCCAGCATTAGTTTGCCTGATTAGCGAAAAATAGTCTTTGTCTTGATAATAATCACTGAAAAATTTTTCTGCCTTTTGTATTTCTATCAATTCTTCCTTGTTTAATTCTTTTGTATGTTCTATATGCCTATAAGGTATCAAAAGTAAATGGTCATTCAGTCAATTATAGGGATATTTATTGTGCTTTATATGCAAATATTTTCATTTCCAAATGGTTAACAAATCATCATTTTCACAAAAAGGACAATCTTCTTTTCAAATACTCTCTTTTCATCTAGTCATTTCATCCCATAAATTCCTATTATGTAGTTTCATCTTTTATTATAAAATTTAAATATTTTAATAATCTGTATAAATTTACTAAATATATGTTAAAAATCAAATAATTTTATTGATTTAAGTGTAGAAATTATTATATTGTCTTGTAGATTTACTTTTATAATAACAAATAATGAAAAGTTTAAGACAAGAATTGACAGATAGATGACTAATGTACCAATGTTCAAATGATAAATTATTCGAACTTTATGATAAATGATGAGAACTTTTTTATTGTGGTTTTGACCCTACTGCTGATTCACTTCATCTATGAAATTTCATAGGTTTTATGGTTGCTGTTCATATTATGAGGAGATGAAATAAATATATAGCTTTGACAGGTGGAGCTACAGGTATGATCTGAGATCCAGGTTGAAAAGATAGTGAAAGAACTTTTTTGAGTGAAACAGATTTAGACAAAAACCAATGAGCAATCAGTAAACAAATCTCAAACATAGTGAATAATCTAGCAGAATTTACAGGTGAGCATTTCAAATACGATTTCGTAAACAACAAAGATTTTTATACAGATATGTGATATCTAGACTTTTTGAGAGAAGTATGAAAATATATCACAGTAAATGTGATGATGTCAAAAGACACAGTAAAAAAGAGAATATCTGACCCAAATCAATCTATATCATATACAGAGTTTTCATATATGTTATTACAATGATATGATTTTTCAAAAATGTACATAGATGATGGTTTGAAATTGCAAATCGGTTGACAAGACCAATGGGGAAATCTAGTAACAGGTACAGAAATCATCAGAAAAAAATACGATGCTGAAACATATGCACTTACATGGCCACTTATCACAGATTCAACAGGTAAAAAATTTGGTAAGTCAGAATGAAATGCTATATGGTTAGACAAAAACAAAACTACTCCATACGAGATATATCAATACTTTGTAAATACAGCAGATACAGATATATCTAGATACTTGAAAATGCTTACACTTATAGAAACTGAAGAAATAGATGAAATAGTTGAAAAACATTTACAAAATCCAGAAGAAAGAGTAGGACAAAAATTGTTAGCATACAAAGTAGTAGAAATCATTCATAGTACAAAAGAAGCTGATTTAGCTTTGAAAATATCTGATTTTATGTTTGCTTCATCTGATAGATTGGATGTACTGAAATGATTAACTGAAAATGAATTAAACACATTCAAAAATGCTATGTGATGACTTGATTACACTGATGAAAATCTTTTTTGAATAATAGTTTCATCGTGACTAGCAAAATCAAACACAGAAGCTAGACAATCAGTACAATCAGGAGCAATAACTATAAACGAACAAAAAATATCAGATTTCAACTATGATTTTTCATGAGATTTCATAAATGACAAAATATTATTACTTTGAAAATGAAAGAAAAATTTTAGGTTAATAGTTAAATAATAACAATACATATAAGTCAATCCAAAATAAAAAATATTATTTTTATTTTGGATTTTTTTATTATAATAAATTAGTTTAAAACTAACAATAATTTATGCACAAACAAAAAACACAATGATTTACACTAGTAGAACTAATAGTAGTGATCACTATCCTAGCAATCCTAGGTACAATAGCGTTTATATCACTACAATGATATAGCTCACAAGCCAGA
>JAQTXG010000028.1 GCA_028688895.1 Candidatus Altimarinota bacterium
ACATTTGTTCAATTGTAATACTTTGAAAATACTTTTCATTTTATCTTGAAATTTCAGCTATAAATAGTTTCATCCCAATAATAATGTTTTAACAATTCTTGTTTTTGTATTTTTACTACTCAATCATTTAATCACTCTGTATCTAGACTCACTTCGTTTTTAAATTTTGGATTTTTAAATACTTCAACATTGAATCATCACCATCAGATATTTGCTCAATCTATAGTCAAACTAATACCATAAAATCCTAGTGGTGAAGCGTCTGGTAAATTTATATTTTCCGAAATACTTCAGTAAGTATTTATCTTTAATTCTTTGTTTAGTATTTCTTTACCATTTGAGTCAGTGATTTGTAATAGTACTTTTTTGTCCAATGGTATACTCAAATCTGCTGATTTTCTGATAACTGATTTCAGATTTACTGTTTCTCATGGTAGGTATAGCATCCTATCAGTATACACATGTGAATAATATTCAGGTTCTATCATACCATATCTATCCAAACTTATCTCATCTTGGTCTTGATTTATGCTTTCAGAATATCAATAATATCAGCTCGTAGTCGTGTATCAAAAATTCCAAGGAGCTATTCAAGCATTCCATGTACTGTTTAGATATGAAGTATTTTTTTCTCAAGTAGAAGTAAGAAAAAATGTGCTATATACTCATTCCCAATCAAACTGCCATGCGTCTTCAAATGTTCTATTAAAAATCTGATATGCATCTCATACTTTGGTTTTTAAATCCACTTTCAATATTCATCAAGTAGAAGTTGTTCACAATTCAATAGCTTTTCAGAATATAGTTTTATCCAAAACTGAGAAAAAATTTGTATCAAAATCTTTTTTCTTTTCGTTCCATACTCTTTCTTTTTCTTTGAAATCATTTAGGTATAGATTTATCTTTTGGTTTGGAAGAGGGTTTCATTCAAAATCATTTACAAATATAAATGCTTCCCCATTTTTCCCTAGCTTCATAGTGATATGAGAATCAACTATTCAGAAAAATAATGGATAATTGAATCTACCATTGTACTGTCTATCTGTTTTGTCTGAAAATTGTATAAAATACAGTCATGATTTAGGATTTGTTGCTGGTATCAAGTCTGTAAATGTAAAATCTTTTTTAGTGAGAGTTATTTTTCAATTATTTTCTACTTTTGTGTCTTTTAAAATCAATTCTTTTTCACTACACTCAAAATTTTGTAGTTTATCTATCTCGTTTAGAAAGAAATTGCTAGCATCCATTGTCTCTGCTCTCTTTCTAAATACTTCTATTTTTGCATATGTTTCATTTGGTATTCTACATATTTTTACTTTTGTTTTTGTTTTATCTGAATTGTATTCTAGTACTTGAAATCTAGGTGGTTTGTTGTTTTGATAAAGTGTTACTTGATCTAGTATTTTCATTCAATAATACTTGTTTTCTGGAGTAGTAAAAGTGAATTTCTCGTTTTTTGTTTTCTCTCAAAGAATTGTCTCGAAATCTCTAAGTGAAATAGTGTATTTTGTTTTTGGTAATAAAGGCAATCTGAGAATAGCTTTGTTTGGTGTTAGATATATATCATCTATAGTGAAGTCTACTTTTGGCTCTACTACTATCAAATCTTTTAATCTAGTTTTTGCATCTATTCTATTATTCATATATTCTTCACTATTTTCATCTCATATATCAGTGAAAAAATCAAGTGAAAAATCTAGTTTTATCTCTGATTTGAAGTCATTTTCTACATTGAACAAACTTCATGTAGCAAATTTTACTTTTAGGTATTTTGCTATACATAATTCTCTTTTGTTTTCAAATTCATCCAAAACTAAATAATCAACTGCAAAAAAGTTTTTGTTTTCTTTGATCAAATCTCTACAATTTTCTTCATCAGTTTCTATGTGAGATATATTAAAAATCAAATCACATCTAGCTCTCATACCATCAAATTTGGCTTCGTTGAAAAATTCGTTTTTTAAAACACTTGATTTATCAAAATCAAGTAGGATACTACAATTGTCTCTGTTTTCGGTTGCATTATCCAATACTAGATTTATTTGCTCTACTTGTTTTTCTGCTCTGTAATCTAAAAAAGCCTTTATTCAAAGAAATAATCCTGATAAAATAATAATTGCTGAAAGAGTATAAATAATCCACATCAAGTGTTTTTTGTCTAGATTGAAGTTTTTCATATATTTATTATTAAATAATAATAATTATATTATATATATAATAAAAAAAACACCAAAGAATTATTTTTTCTGGTGTTTTCAGTGTTTCCCTAAAAGAATAATTGATTTATTTCTATAAATATAATAAAATTGATATATTATACAATTATTCACTTTAAATGTATTTATTTAATACCTACATTCCTATAGATAAGCTAAAACATTTTCTAGTAAGTTTGCTAGTTTTTTTAGTGATTTTTTATGTGAGAAAATTTGTAATAAAAAACAAGTGAAATCTCAGAGTATTAGCTTTTACTATCAGGGATGTAATAGTATTGTGATTATTTAAAGAATTTATTGATATATTTGGTTTTTGAAATCCAGAAATAAAGGATCTAGTTGCCGATACGTATTGAATACTTTTACCTATCTATATTTACTACATAGTCAAAGAAAGTAAAAAACTTGAAAAATCTAAATTGTTTAAATACGAATTTTATTTAATAAATATGTTGAAAATCAGAATAATAAATATGATGAAAAAATCTAGTTTATTATTAAAAATAAAGTATAGGCAATTATTTTTTAGAAGGAAGATAATTTTGGCTTTGGAGCATAGGGTTGTAAAATATTATTTTAGAAAATCATGTATAGATTTACTTAAAATAATTAAAACATTGATTTTGTTTAGCTTTGTTTGGTTTATAAATTTGATTATATTACTTTTCAAAATACCTTTTTTAGCACTTTATGATATGTTTAGAATTATAAGTAAGTCTGTGGATTTTTGAGTGAGAAAAGTGTAGAATTAGGAAAAACAAAAAAATGAAATATGAATTTCATTTTTTTGTTTTTTACCCAATATATCATTTAGCAAATTTATTTGTCAAATCTACAAATGCAGCTGGATTTTCTAGTTCTCATCATTCTAATAAAACTGCTTGCATATAAGCGTAGCTTATGATGTCTGACAATTTTTCTGATTTCATATCATGTTCAAACTCTGTTTTCATTGATTCTACTAGTGGATTTTTTGAGTTTAGTTCTAGAATTCTTTTTTGTGTTGGTACTTCTTGCCCCATAGCTTTCATCATCTTTTCAAGTTGTGGATCTATACCATTTTTAGGTGTCTTTAAAGCTCAAAGAGCATTTCATAGATTGTCATTTAATACTACTTCTTCTATTTTTTCTGCTCAGATAGTATTTTTAGCCAATTCAAAAAGTCATTTCATAGATTTTTGTTTTTCTTCTTTTTCTTTCTTTTGTTCAGCTGTTTTTTCTTCCAATTCTATATCTCACGATGTAATAGAAACTAGTTTAGCTTCCTTGTATTCTGTAAATCATTGAACCAAAAATGAATCTATAGGATCTGTTAATACTAGTACATCTATATTTTTATCTCTAAATTGTGCCAAGTATGGACTTGCTAATGCTTCTGATTCTGATTTAGCTATTATATAATATATAGTTTTTTCTTTTTTTGTTTCCTTTTTTCATTCTAGTTCTACTTCTATTTCTTTTTCAGGTGATTTTTCTAAATATTCATCTAAACTTATTAATTCAGAATTATTGATTCATTTAAATAATGAAACACCTGCAATATCAGTTTTCAAATCGTATTCATAATGTATACCTTCTTTTACTACTTTTCCATAGTTTGACCAAAACTTTACATAGTCTTCTCTTTTATTTTTCATAGTAGAAGCTAGTTCTGAAATCACTTTTTTTGTAAGTCATTTTTTTATTTTATCTAAAGTAGTATTGTCTTGTAACATCTCTCTTGAGATATTTAACGGTAAGTCATTTGTCTCAATAACTCATGATACAAATCTAAGCCATATAGGTAACAATTCTTTTGCGTGTTCTAGAATAAGTACATTTTGTACATAAAGTTTTGGACCGTATTCTAAATGAGGATCAGCTAAGTTTTGATACATATTTACTTCTCTAGGTGAGAAAAGTATAGACTTGTAACTAACCATTCATTCTACATTGTTATGTATTGTGAAAAGTGGTTCATTCCAATCATTACTTACTGATTGATAAAAAGCTTTGTATTCTTCTAGTGTAATGTCTTTTTTGTCTTTTTTCCAAATTGGTTTAGTTTCATTTATTTGTTCAAAAGGCATTACTTTTTCTTCTTTTTGTTTTTCTTCTGCTGTTCTACTATCATATTCTCTCATCATAATAGGTACTCCTACATAGTTTGAGTATTTTTTTATCAATTCTTTTAGTTTCCAGTCATGAACCAATTCTTTGTTTGCTTCGTCTACATATAATACCACTCTAGTTCATCTAGGAAAATCGTCCCCCTCTAGTTCTTCTACACTGTATTCTGACTTACCATTACTTGACCATTTATGAGCTTTTGTATCAAGAGCAGATTTACTATAAACTTCTACTTTGTCAGCTACCATAAAACTAGAGTAAAAACCTACTCAAAATTGACCAATCAGATTGTGTTCTCAGTCTTCTTTTGCTTTTTGTAATTTTTCTACGAATTCTTTTGTACCTGATTTTGCTATCGTACCTAGATGTGATACTAGCTCATCTTTGGTCATACCTATACCATTGTCACTAATAGTTATAATATTTTTAGTATCATCTGCTTCAACTACTATCTTGAAATCTACATCATCTCACAAAAATGTAGTGTCAGTAAGTGATCTAAGTCTAGCTTTGTCTATAGCATCTGCTGCATTTGAGATAAGCTCTCTTAGGAATATTTCTTTGTTTGAGTAAATACTATGAGTCAATAGCTCAAGTATTCTACCAGTTTCTGCTTCGAAATTGTGTTTTGTCATAGTAAATAAAAATTAAAAAATATTAATTAATCCTGTCTTTCGGTAATATTATAATTAAAGTATGGATTTTGTTTTTAAAATAGCACTTAAAATATTTAAGTGCTAATATATTATATTTTTTTTGGATTTTGTAAAGAGAAAGTTTATAAAAAAACTAAAAATCGTACCGATTTTTAGTTTTTTTTATTAGTAATAATATATGAATAATAAACATTTCATTATTCAGAATTTGATATCCAATATTCACCATATTATTAATAATTGTATTTAATATTTTTTACCTTACAAAAACTTGATGAAATGTATTATTTATAAAAGAACTAGCTCATCATTGAGCTAATGGTTGATCATCACATTCCCATCTATCTGATAAACCTTTTATTCACCAGTGTGCTCTTGGATTACCAATTGTAGAATTACCATAAAATGGAAATTCTGTTAGTGCAATATCTCATTGAGATGAATATGTTCATAAATTATCAAAATTATTTGGTAATGAAGCATTTGAGTATTTATTTAAATTTGTTGAATTATTGAATATATCCATAGTTCATATACCTGTTTTTATATAATTATTTACATTTGTTCAACTATTTTTAAAATGAATTACTCTATTATGAAAAGATGTTTTACAAAACCATTGAGTTTGTGTAAAAGATATTCTAGATATTGTAGCATTATTCATATGTCACCAATATTCAGTTCAACTTTGGTCTGTTCCTAATATTTCTCAATTGTAAATTGGAGCACTATTATTTCTAATATTTAAAGATGGATTAGTTCATCATTTATGAAGATAATTTAGTACTAATGTCCAACCACCTCAGTCAGTAGTCATATCACAGTATACTTTGAATGCTGCTCATGAATCAGGTTTAATCCAATAAACTCCATTTCATTCACTATTATAATTTGAATTATCTTTATATGATTTACAACTAGTAGAATATGTTCAATTATTCCACATAAATCATCAATTATTTCATACTAAAAATGTTCAACTAGATTCTCTTACCCAAACTGTCCATGGATATGATTCAGATGTTGCGGAAAGACTATCTCAATTTAATCAATATCACCTATAATCTTGAGTTGTTTGATTTACTGAAAAAGCCCAAGAAAAGTTCCTTCATCATATTTTATCAAATGTCAATGTATTATTCCAAGCTACAATATTATTACTTCATTCTTCTGGATTATGATAATCAAATAAACTTCATGTATTTCTATGTATTTGATAATAAAATCATGTTTTTGGTGATTTTACTAATGTAGTATCTATATTTGATGTAGAATAAAATCCATTTACATAATCTACAAATGTAGATGTTTTATCTTTTCAAAATGCTATTTGATTATGTGTAGTTATTTGTGAGGTATTCAAAGCAAATCATTTACTAGTTGCTAATGTTGGATCATAATCTCATTGTATTCATTCGTTCCAGTTTGTAACTGGATCTGATTCAAATTGTGCAACTACCATAGTCCATCCTCATCAATCACTTGTCATATCACAATATACTTTAAATACAGTACTTGCTGGTTTTATCCAATATACTCAATCATTAAATTTTGTTCCATTCCAAGGACTTCATGTATATGTGTTTTTCCATGTAGATTGTGCTAATAAATCACTACAACTAGTAGGATATTGTTCTACTCAACTAGTATTTTTATATAAATATCCTGTTGTAGCGTTTCAAGTCCATTGTATATTACAAGTGCTAGTGTTCCAAAAATATCATGCATTACAAGATTGATACTCAGGACCTGTTTCCGTTGGACTTAATGTACCATTATTACATATAACATCTAGTGAATATCTAAAAGTTCAGTTATTTTCTGGTATATCTAAGTTTCATGTATATGATAATCAGTGATTTAATTGTGGTACATCATAGGTTTGTAGTAATGCTCATCCATCATCATAACTTGCATCTGCACTACAATTATTTGGTGTTCATTTTGCACATACTTTGTATGCATATCAGGTATCTCATGTAACTGTTCAGTCATTACATGTTACTTGTCATTGGATTGTTGGTGTATCTGTACAATTCTCTGTAGCATCCCATGCTATGCTTTCTACTGAGTAGACTGGCATATTATCTCAATGATTCATTTCTGTTCATAAATGCGTACATGTTGCTCATGATTCTACTGTACATGTTTCGTAAGCATATGTATTTGTATCCAAAATTGTTTCTCAGTTTTTCCATACTCAGTCTTTACATATAAAATCTTGTTTTAAGCCATCACATGTACCTACTGTAAATGTAACTCATGTACCTGTATAAAAACTCTTTGTCGTATTGTGCGCTATTCAATCACATGTAGCATATATTTTATTTACTGCCGATCATCATAAATACTTATTTATATAAGTAACTCATACTTTATCTATGGATTCCATAGAATTTGTATCTGATGTATTTACTGACAATAATTCATTTGTTCATCTGATTGTTTTTACTGTTGTTCAACTATATGCTTGTTGCAATTTAGTAATAAATATACTTGATGTTAAATCTTTTAAATCTCATTCAAATAATATTGCATTTGTTAGGCTATTTCAACTAGTTATCTGAAAATCTGTATTTGTCGTTTCCTGATTTGATGTATAATTTGAATTATTATAGTTACTTGGGAGATTTCTATAGTTTGTGAGCACTAGTTCTTTTGCTGGTATTATTGTCTCCAAATTTCTATTTGTTTCTTGTGATAAATCTATTGATGTTGTTATACTTGGGATTGCTAATACATAACTTATACTATTTGTATTTACTCTTAATGATAATCAATTATAATTACCACTTATTTTTGCTTTTGCTGTTTTTTGTGATGCATTTGTTTCTGATATTTCTATCATCGATATCTCTTCTCATTCCATTATTCATCATAATTCGTATTCTTGTTTTGTATTTAGTACTGAATATGAATATTGTTTTTCTGTTATTGGATCTAGTGGTATTTTATCTAGTTTACTTACATTTACAAATGTTGAATTTCAAAATATTCATTGATACCATGCTAGTCATCAACTATATGTTATTGGTTGAGCTTCTGTTGGATCTGGATATTTTCATGATTCTATATTAAATAGTTCTAGTGATGTTTTTATTCTACTCATATCACTTACTCTCACACTATCTCTTGCATCTCTACTATATCATTGCAATGACATAAAGGCTATTGTTCATAGGATTGCTAGTATTGCTATTACTACTATTAGTTCGACTAGGGTGAAGGCTAGCTCGTTTTTTCTTGTTTTAGTTGTAGGATTTATTTTTTGTAGTTGCATAGTTATTTGTTAATTTTAAGCTCAGTTTATTTTATGCAAAAAATCCAAAATAAAAAGATATCTTTTTATTTTAGATTGACTATTTATTTATATATATTATTAATATAAGTGTTTGTAATCTTTTAAAATTTTTATTTGAATAATTATTAATATCTAAGGACGTACTACAAATCTAGCTGATAAATCTCAATCACGACGTCATGATCATGCTGAATTTTGATTTCAACATCATAATGCACCTAAGCTACGTCATCAACTTCACCAATTAGTTCCATCTGCATATCATATAGCTGCTAACCATATATATTCACTATCTGTATGATCATTCGCCCATTTATATTGATTTTCTACTACATTCCATGTAACAGCTCAAAATTTACCAACATCACATGCTACTTGATATTCTCATCTATCTATTCATATTAAATTTTCTCAATTTGCTTTTTCTGCACTAGTATATCAACTTACAATATAACTAAATGCACTAGGTAAATGAGATCATACTTTTTGAGTCCAAGCAGTTAAATATTTTTGTCTGTTTTGAAATGTAACATTTGTTTTTTTAGCTGCTTCTGTACTTACCGTTACGTTTGTATTATAATCTGCATATGTAATATTTTCTGTATTATTATCTATATGAGTATAAGTCATTGTAGTAGTTAAATCTTTTACTCAATCAATACAATCTGCTATATAAAGTGCAGGTATTACATGTCAATTTATTGGCGTAATACCTGTAATCCAATCTATACTTTGAGCTTCAATATAATCATTTCAAGTAGTAGCTAACCACTTCATTCTTCAAATAATTGTATCAGATGTATCATAATCACTACTAGCTGTTCATATAGCTTTACATCAATATACTGAAAGTACGCTTGATCAGTCAGCTCAATCTAAAGTTTTTGTTTGTCCATACCCATAATATGAATTTGCTCATGTATCTCTAACAGAAGCATTTGCCCATCATTTAGCAAAATTGCTTGTATTTGCTCACCAACCATTCCATGAAATAGCTCAAGTTCAATTATCTAAATCACTCCAATCTCAAAATCTAGGTGATATACAAAATCAATTTCATTTTGTAGATCATATATTCATATCTTCTGTATTATTTACCCAAATCCATCCTGTATCACTACATTGTGATTCAGTAATAAGTGGTGGATCTATATCACACTGAGCTCATGAATATCCTCATGTACATTCATAATAACACGCTTGTCCATTGTTTGTATTTTGCCATACTTGATCTACTTGGGTAGGAGTTCACTCTGTAAACGATGCATTTGTATAACTAGGTTGTGTAATACAATTGTATACTTGTGGCATTGATTCATTTGATGGTTCATTTCATTTAACAAGTGGTGTTATCTTTCATCAAAAATCATTATTTACTAAATCAAGTGCAATAGATAATACTTCTACATTTGGATTTAGTTCATCTATTGTTGTGTCTAGTATTTTTTTGATTCATGGTTCTTCATTTAATATAGTTCAAGTATATGCGTCTTGTAGTCATTTAACCAATTTAACTCTAGCAGTTGAATCTGTTTTATCTAATAAATCAGTACAACTTCATGTATCAGTATAAGCTAATATGATATTTGGATTGAATTCAAAACCTCAGTCATATTTAAATTTACTTGTTTTAAATGTAGCAGGTAAATTTTTGTATCCATTAAATACCAATCTATTAGAATTGATTATATCTTCTAAATCTGCACTAGTTTCTATATCATTTGCTATGATAGATGGTACAGCTAACATATTACAAGTATTTCAAGATAATGATTTAGCTGTTTTTCAATTGTAATTTCATGTAACTAACGCAAATGTTTCCGTATCTCAAGCAAATGTAGATTCTAGTGGAGAAAGGTTCAACGCTATAGGATTTTCTATAATTCATCAAAGCTCGTATTTAAATCAATTGTTTGTAATAGAATACGTATATACTTTATCGGTAAGTGGATCTGTAGGTATTTTGTCCATTTTATCAGTATTTGCAAATACTGATTCTCAAAAACTTCATTGTTTCCATACCAATCATCCACTATAAGTAACAGGAACAAAACCAGTTGGTTCGGGGTATTTACCAGCATCTAACTGAAATAATTCTAAACTAGTTTTCATAACACTTAAATCGCTCAATCTAGAACTATCTCTAGCGCTTGTACTATATCATTGTAAACTTATAAAAGCAATTGTTCAAAGAATCGCTAGTATTGTGATAACTACTATTAGTTCTACTAGAGTAAAAGCTAGTATATTTTTCCCCTGACTAGGAGATAATTGAGTGTGGTTTTTTGTTTGTTTGTGCATAACAATATTATTTAAATTATAACTTTTTAATTATATATAAAAAATCCAGAATAAGAAATCTTATTTTGGATTTTGGATTGACAATTATGATAATTATATTTTAAATCTAGTACTCGAATAATCATCAATTGATAAGCATTTTAATCAAGTGCTAGAATTGGCTATAATACTTTCAGTTGCTCCTTTTTCTAGTACTTCAAATGCACAGTTTACTTTTGAATCCATTCATCAAGTACCATTGTTACTTTTTTTGGTTTCTATATGTGATAGATAATTTTCTCTACAATTTACATTACTTAAATCTACTTTTCATCATATGACAGTATCTCAATTTACATCTAATAATCAATTTGTATTTGTGAGAAAAATCACTCTGTGTATTTTTAGATTTATTTCATTGGCATATTTGTTTAATACTTCTGTAATATGAATAGTGTTTTTATCGTTATCAGTTTTGTTGCTTAGATTTTTTAGTTCATCATTGCTTGTTGTATCGTTGTGGTTTATAATAACTAGTACATGATTTCTGACTAAATCGGAAATAGTTTGAGCCAAATGCTTATCTTTTTCTGCACTTACAAGTCATAAAACATCTGTTGATAATTTTTTGAGTATTTTTCTATTACTCTTTTTATCTACAAAACTATTTACGTAATCGACATTTATATAATCATCTAATAATATTTGACCGACTAATCTATCTCATGATAATCTGTCATACATCTGCATCAAGTACTGTTGTCAAATAGAAGCAAGTGAAGAATTTGACATATTTTCTACACTTCATCATCTTTCTATTACTTTATTTTTTCAGAGTTTTACTGCTCATGATGATATGATTATGAATCTTTCTTTTGTTTCTTTTTCTATTTTATTTATATCATTCATCAGTTTTACTATATTTGCCTCATTTATCGAATCACTTCACAATTTCACTAGATTTATTTTTTCCACTTTTATATTTTAAGAATAGAAAAGAAGTTCTTGATAGAACTTCTTGTTTTGTATATAATACATAAAAAAACTATTTGTCAAAGTTTATTGAATCTTGTGGTGAATCATCATATGGATCAAGGTGTACTAGTACTTTCCACTCACATAGTGGATCGATTTTTGGAATAGAGTATTCTATATGATCTCAAATCCTATGAGCATCTATTAGTAGTATTTTTGGATTAAATACTAGGTGTACTTCTACATATTTTACATTTCATATTTGTCTAGTTTTCAGCTCGTGAAATGCGTTTACCATATTTTGTGATTTGATAATCGAGATTATTTGTTGTATTTCATTTTCGTCAAGTGCGGCATCTAATAGTAAGTGATATCATTTACTGATAAGTTCCCATGCTGAATATATGATATATATGGCAATAATTATTCAAATAATTCAGTCTATGAAATATAATCATGTAAAATATATAATTGCTAATCATAATAAGATTCAAGCATTTGAATATAAATCTGTTTTGTAATGCAATGCATCTGATTTGATAACTAAATTGTTTGTTTTTTTGGCTACATATTCTAGAAAATATACCAAAGCTCCTGTCAAAATAACTGAAACTATCATTATTCAAACAGATACTCATAAATAACTAACTGTTTCTTTGTTTATAATCTTTAGAACTGCTTCATAAAATATATAAAAACCAGAACCTGTAATCACTAATCATTCAAAAAGTGCTGCTAATGCTTCTATTTTTCATCTACCATAATTGAATTTTGTATCTGCATCTTTTTCTGAGCTATGAATAGCAAAATAATTAAAAAGTGATACAAATAAATCTAGAGTAGAGTCTATGGCACTAGATAATACTGCAATAGAGCCACTCATAATTCAAACTATAAATTTGATTATTAGTAGTAAAAATGCTGTAGTAGAAGATGCTATTGTGGCTGTTCTTTGTAGGGACATAGTATTTTTTTATTAATAAACTTCATCATGATTTCAAATTTCGAAAAAATATACTTCTTATCAATCTAGAAGCTTAAATTTTAACCTATCTTTATAATTAATTCTAAAGGAATAATAATCTTTTAATCTTCAGCTTAATTTATGAGTTTTTAATTTTTCATCAAAAATATTTTCTTTAAATAATGATAACTTATATTTTAAATTTTCTTTTTCTTTTTCATTTAATCTTTCTTTATATTTTGAAAATTTTTTTTCAAAACTATTATCAAATAGTATGTTAGTTACTTTCATAAACTATATTGAATTAATAAAATCATCTATATTAACTTTTTTATAATTTTTAGTTTCTATATTTTTTTCTACTTCATATATTCTAGTTAAATCTTGTTGTTTTTTATTTAATTCATATATATTTTTTAGTATAATATATTCATTTTTAGGTATACTAATATAGTTTTCTTTTGTTATTGTACTTGTTGTCATAATTTAGTTTTTATTTTTTTAATACTTTGATTATAATCTTTATTGTTCAAAAGTAAAACAAAAACTCACTAATACATTAGTGAGTTTTTGCGACATTATTTATGAAATGTATTTTATTAGTTGAACAAATTGTCTATAAAACTTCATTCATCTACATTTTCTAGTGCTAAGTCTCTCAGAGCAAGTAACATAGATGTGTATTTTTCCTTTAATACTGTAGAATATTTATCATTGCTATTTATATCAGCTATCAAAGCATCAATTCTAGTAACAAATTCGTTCAATTTTGCGTCATCCATTTGTGCTAATGCACTCCCGTATTTGTTTTTATAAGTATTTTTGTATTGAGTTATAAGTCATGAATTATTTGATCTATTGTACATCATTCAAGCTCCATTTCATCTGAAATTTCCTACTTTTCAGTTGTTGTTTGCTCATTTGTTTCACATTTGTTTTACTGAATCTGGTAATACTACTCATTCAGCCTCTAGTTTGTCTACCAATTTGTAACTAAGCGGTCATCTAGTATTTAAATCATCAGCTGTTAGATATGCTGAATAATCTATATCTGTTGTTAAATTATTTACATTTAGAGCTTGTACAAATCATCTCAAGTGATTGTATGATGCTCAACCTATATTTGTAAGAACCATTTTTATATCATCATTATCTGTAGATTTGATAGCTGTTACTATATCATTTATATCTACTATTTCTATATTTATTCATACTTCTAGAGCATCTTTTAGTGATAAATCTCACTTTGCTTTTAGTTGGTCATAAAGTGTTTGTATATGAGAATAACTTGTAGGAACTGTTAATTCATATCTATCTAATAATGCTTTAACTGCGTCCATATGAGTTTTTTCTGATTGAGCTATATTTTGAAAAGTAACAACTCCATATTTGTTATAAAAAGAAGTATACAGTTCGTTTGCCATCATTTCTTCCTCGTATTGTTTTAATAGTAAGTCTGTTTCAGTTGTATTTAAATCAGATTTTGCAATATTTTCTATATTATACATTGATCCGTGATTTGATCATCACTTGCTTCAATATCACATTCAATTCCCCCCTCATTGACCATATGCTGCAAAAGTTGATCCTATGGTTAACATAACAATTGCACTGGTAGCTATTGAAGCTACTAATATATTACTTGTTTTCATGATTTTGTAATTAGTTTTTAAAATATCTTTTTTATAAGACAATATTTATAATAATGATTGTAAATAAGAGTGGAGTAAGAAAAATAAATTTTTTTGAATCTATTTTTATTTGCTAAGATTTTTGGTCTTTTTAAAAGACATTTATATACTACTTATGTAATATAAGAACAAAGTAAGAAAAAAAGAAATTTAACTTTTCTAGTTAAATTTCTTTTTATAAGTATTATTAAGAGTTAAGTTAAGCTAAAAAACCTAGATACATCAAAAGTAATCAAAGTGAGATAACTCAAAAAATAACTAAATCAAAGTTTTTAGCACTATAAATATTAT
Source organism: Candidatus Altimarinota bacterium (assembly GCA_028688895.1). Lineage (GTDB taxonomy): Bacteria > Patescibacteriota > Gracilibacteria > BD1-5 > UBA6164 > UBA6164. The sequence continues at coordinate 14,484 of JAQTXG010000028.1, forward strand.
TTGAAAATCATATAGTAGCTTTTGGAAATAATAGAAGTGAAAATCATTTAACAATTCAAATCCATCACAAGACTGTAACCAATCACTCTCTAGTCATGGTCAATTCATTGAAATTGGTAACAATTACAAAACCTAAAACTAATGCTATCATTCATGACAAAATGAGTAAACTACTAGATTCTGCATAGTCTTTTAGCGCTTTTAAATAATATGATTTATTAAATAAAAAAGCAAGACCGAAAACAAAATATAACACTCCAGCTAATTGAACTATTTGGTTCGCATTCATAGTAAAGTAATTATAATATAAGTAATATTATTATAACCATTGGATGAATAAATCAAATTTTAATTAACTTATATATTCATGATGTCTGATTTTTCCATTTTCTTTATCAAAGTAAAAGTTGTATTCTAGATTTCTTTCTCAGTTTAAAACTCTAGGTAGCCAATAAGTATCATCTTCCCACATATTATCATATGGTATTTTATCTATATCAAACCATTGTGGTTTTATTTCATCTGTTTCTATTATTTCTCATACAAATTTTTTTATCAAATATATATGAACATCCATATTCCACTCTGGATTTGCATCAAAATAGAAGTGTAGCAAAGATACTTTTTCTAAATCTTTTTCATCAATGTTTATTCATATTTCTTCATTTGCTTCCCTAATCATACACTTATCTATAGTTTCGTCTGCTTCTTGTTTTCATCAAATACCATTGTAAACTCATTTACCAAATCACCTTTTTTTCTCTCATAAAAAGATTTTATCATCTTTTATCATGATTCACAGAGTAGCTTGTATCATATATTTTATTGAATAAGTAAAAATATATGATAATTGTATAAGATATTTTGTCAAATAGTATAATAACTATTACTCCACTATCACCTTTTCATTCACAAAATTTTTCAGTCAATTTTCAGCTAATTCTTTACCATATCAACTGTCTTTTATTCCTCAGTATGGTAAAAATGGGTAAGATGTAACTATTTTGTTTATATATACATTTCCGGCTTCGATTTTTTTAGATACTTCTCTTAATTGTTCTATATCATCACCATACAAACTGCATCATAATCCAAATTTTGAATTGTTTGCGAATTTTATTGCTTCATCTATATCTATTGCTTTGATAATCGGTGCTACTGGTCAAAATACTTCTTCATCAAATACTTTCATACCTGGAACTACATCTTTGAGAACTGTAGGTGGAAAAAGATTTTTTTCTCTATGGGTTGCTTTTCATCAAGTAAGTAAAATGGCTCATTTTTCAATCGAATCACTTATTTGTTTTTCTATTTCATCTATCAAACTAGTTTTTGCTAGTGGTCACATAGTATTTTTATCATCCATTGGGTCTCAAACTTTGACTTCTTGCATCTTTTTTGTAAATCTATCGCAAAAATCTTCATAGTATTTTTCTAGTACTATAAATCTCTTGGCTGAATTACATTTTTGACCACAATTTCAAAGTCTGGCTGAAACTGCATCATTTACTATTCTATCTAAATCATTGTTATCCAAAACTAAAAATGGATCATTTCATCATAGTTCTAGTATGCTTGGAATTAGTTTTTTTCAAGCTAATGCTCAGATATGTCTACCTGCTGTTTCTCATCATGTGATATTTGCTCATCTAACAAATGGATGATTTATAATCAAATCTGAGTCACTAGGACTTATGAACAGGTTTGTAAATACTCAATCAGGAAATCATGATTGCAAGAATAATTCTTCTATTTTTTTTGCTACAAATGGTACATTTGAGGCATGTTTATTTAAAACTACATTTCAAGCTAGTATATTTGGAATTGCATTTCTAAATACTTGATTGTATGGAAAATTCCATGGAGCAACACTATACAAAACTCATAGTGGTTCATATGTAATGATACCTGTTATTCATCATTCACTGAATTGTTTATCTTGCAGTATTTCTTCAAAATTGTTTACAAACCACATGATTCAAGAGGCTGATTTACTTACATCTGCCAATGCATTTTTGTATGTCATTCACATCTCTATTACATTTAGTTTTGCTAGTTCTTCTTTGTTTTCTAATAGTATTTCAGATAGTTTGGTAAATAGTTTCTTTTTTTGTGAGTTTGATGTATTTTTCCAGTTTTTGAATGAATTGTTTGCTATTTCTATTTTTTCTAGTATTTCAGATTCATTTAATAGTTCAAATTCAGCATTTAATTCTTTTGTATATGGGTTAATAGATTGGATTTTTTTCATAGATTTTAGTTAAATGTATAATATAGTTATAATACATATATTTATAAAAATACAAAATAAAAGGCTAGTAATACTAGCCTCCTAAAAATCAGAAATAAAAATTATAAAGTAACATTATTATCCAAAGTGAATTCTCTTTGGAGTTCATTAATAGGTATATCTAGATGCTCAGAAAGTTTTTTCCAAGATCTTTCTAGAACTTTTTGCCAGGTATAGTGGTCTTTGATTGTGACAAAAACTTTGTTGTGACTACCTGGCTTTATAAATGCTACAGTTCTAGTTTTTATTTCTTCACCATTTTCATTCATACTTTTCCCCTTTTTTTGTTGTAGAATTTTTGGTGAGATGTATTTTATTGAATAATTATTTTTGTCAATAAAAAATTAATTAAATGTTCAGCTAACAACTATATTTGTACCATTTCATTGTATCGTCATTCATCATTGAGTTAAAGCGGATGATGTCTCATCAAAAGAATTATTAAGATTTCACAATCATGTATTTCCATCCAATCATAAATTAATTAAGTTATTTAGATTTGATAATTCGCTAGGTAAAGTATTTAGATTATTATCCGATAAATATAAATATTGTAAATTTGTTAAGCTTCAAATGCTTGATGGAATAGTAGTTAGATTTGGATTATTTGTTATATTCAGTGTATCCATATTTACTAAATTTCATATTTCACTAGGTATACTTGTTAGAGAATTATTGTAATCAATCATTAAACTCTGCATATTTATTAAATTTCAAATACTTGTAGGCAAAGTAGAAATTCATGTTTCATCTATTGATAAAATGTTCAGTTTTGTAAGATTTCAGATTGTGCTAGGTATAGATGTTACGCTTGGTAATGTATTTAGTTCTAGATTTACTAAATTTGTTAAATTTCATATAGTTGTTGGAATAATTGAAATACTATTTCATGAAATATTTAAATCTGTTAATGAAATTATATTATCTACTCATGTAGGAAATGAATTTATTCAAGTATTATTAATTTTTAAAAGCTTAAGTTTTGTTAAATTTCATAATTCAGTAGTTATTAAACTCAAATCATTTCAACTTACATCTAAGTATTCTAAATTTGTTAAATTTCATATAGTAGTAGGAATTTGTACTCAACATCAAGGTGAAATTATTCATTTTATATTAGTAAATGTCCAAACTTCTGTTGGAATGCTAGTACAGAATCTATTTGGTCCACGATAAAAATAATTATTTAAATTTCAAAGAAGTATAGAATTAGCTGAAACATCTCAAGTAAAATTAACTGAGTAAAGATTTGTAATAGAGTTGTATGTATTTACTAAGTCAGTAGTTAAAGCTATATCAGAATTTATGTTGATTACTTTAACATCATTACACCATTGGTTTATTGTATATCAAGTAGCAAAGTCATCTGCATTAATATTGTTATTTCTATCTACATCTGAAAATATATCTATATCATAACTTTTCCATGCATTATTTATAAGAGTTAATTGTGTATCAGTTATACATCCTGCATTTGAACTTGTTGAGTTATTATTTACTATAACTTTTCCTCATAAAGAATTATTTACAAAATTTCAAGCATAGTTTACAACTTCATTACTTGGGCTATTTGTGTCTATCACTAAATCTACTATGTTTTTTATCTCTCACTCGTTTTGCACAAGTGTTCCGCTATATGATTTTTTTAGTCAGTCTAATAGTGTAACTCTTGCATTTTGTCATTCTGTTGTATTTGCTGTCAAATTTGCACAAGAACCTGTATCACTATAGGCTATCAATTGTGCTGGCTGAAAATCAAATCATCAGTCTTCTTTGAATCTACTTCATTTAAATGATGATGCTAGGTTTTTAAATCAATTATATACAAATCTTTTTTGTGTAATTATATCTTGTAAGTCTGTTATACTTGTATCGTTTGTAAGTATAGTTGGAAGACTAAGTATTTTACATGCATTTCAATTAAGCGTTTTTGTTATCACTCAGTTATAATTTCATGTAACATATGCTGTTGCTTCTGTAGTTCAAGCATATGCTTCTGTAGCTAGTCCCCCACCTTGATAAGGAGGGGTTAGGGGTGGTCAGTAACTTATCGTGTCTCATTCCATTACTCATGATATTTCATATTCATTTCTTGTACTTATTACTGAATATGTATATTCTTTATCTGTTAATGGATCTGTTGGTATCTTGTTCAACTTTTCTACATTTGCGAAAACTGTTTCTCAAAATGTTCATTGATTCCATACTATTGCTCAGCTGTATGTGATATTTACTCACTGAGTTGGTAGTGGGTATTTTCCAGCATCAAGTTGATACAATTCTAGAGACGATTTCATACTTGAAATATCACTTATTCTAGTACTATCTCTAGCATTTTCACTGTATCATTGAAGTGATATAAAAGCTACAGTACCTAAAATAGCTAAAATAGTAATAACTACTATTAGTTCCACTAATGTAAAACCTAATTTAAAGCAAAAATAATTCTTATTTTTTTTCATGTTTAATGTTAATTTATAATCTAGAACATTTTACATAAAATAAAGCGATTAAAAAATGATTTTTTTTTAATCGCTTGACAATAAATAAAAGAAATACTTATAATACTTTTATTTCACTACATCTTTAGTTTTACCTCTTCACTTGTATTCTATGACTATTGGAGTACCAAAAAATCCGAAATTGTCTCTGATTCTATTTTCTAAGTATCTCTTGTATGAGAAGTGAAAATGTGCTGGATTGTTAACAGTAAGGGAAAATTTTGGTGGATTTACATCTACTTGTGATCAATAGTATATTTTTGGAGAGTGAGATTTTCTGTTTCATGTAGGTGGATGTTTGTATATCACTTGTTCCATAAAATTGTTAAAAATACCTGTTTTAACTCTTTTATATCTCTCTATTTTGATATTTTCTGCTGATTGAAGTATCTCGTCTACTCTTTTTCTATCTACTGCTGAGGTAAATATAACAGAAACCCAAGGTAAAAATTCTATTTTTGACTTCAGATATTCTATATATCTATTCATCATTTTGTCTTTGTCTACACCTGGTTTTGCTAGTACTTTATCCCATTTATTTACTACTATTACTAGTCATTTGTTTTCTTCTAGTGCTGTGTTTATGATAGATAAATCTTGATGAACTATTCCATCAAATCAATCTATAACTACTGCAATTACGTCTGCTCTAGTAATAGCTCTTTGTGTTCTCATTATAGACCAGTCTTCTATATTTCTAACTCATACTTTTGAAATCCTTCTAATTCAAGCTGTATCTATAAGTACAAAATTGGTTTCACCAAACTTGAATTTGGTATCTATACTATCTCTAGTTGTACCACTGAAATCCATAACCATTACTCTATTTTCTCATGTGATTGCATTTATAAGGCTTGATTTTCATACATTAGGTCTACCTACCATCGCAAGTTTTACATATGTATCATCTACTTCTTCGTATTCGTAATTCAATCATTTTTCTGTCAAAAATTTGGCTACAAATTCTTTTATCTCACTTATTCACTCATTGTGTGAAACTGAAACTGGAAAAAATCAAAGAGACTCACAAAAACCTGCTTGTGAATATGCTTCCATTCTCTTGCTTTCATTATCAGCTTTGTTTGCTACGATTATTACATTTTTGATTTTGTTTTCTCTAAGTACTTTTAGTACTTGCTCATCTAGTTCTGTAACTCTATCGTATTCTATAAGCCAAATCAATAAATCACTTTCTTTTATAGAACGCTCAGTTCTCTCAGCTATATCTTTTGCGATTTCATCAGTTTTACTAGAAAAATCAAGTCATCCTGAATCTGATACTATATATGTCAAATCGTTTTCCAAGTCTCTATACTCGTACTCAGAAATATCCCTTGTAGTACCTTCTTCATCGGCTACAATGGCTATTTTATGAC
>JAQTXG010000005.1 GCA_028688895.1 Candidatus Altimarinota bacterium
GCAATATTTAATTTATTATATCATATCTGCCCCAATAAGACATCTGCTATTTTAAATGAATTTACTCAATCAAGTACAATAGTAGTATTAGTTCACGCTTCCCTTCATCTGACATACAATGATGACATAGCCTTTGATAATTCTCTCTCTATATCAGTTTTTAAATATACTCAATCATACTGAAAAGGTTCATGATTATGCAGTATATTTCTTACAAAATCAACAGCTTTGTCATCATCTGAAAACATTTCTAGAAAATTTTGCGAATTCTCTAACATTTCAGTATATCTCTTTGTTCAGATTTCTTTAAAAAAACAATCCAATATTACATATAAATAATGCATTCAAATATCCTCATGAGTAATTCACAATTCCAACAAATTTGGATTATCATTAACTTTATTTTTTAATTGAATACCCAATTTTTTTCAAAATTTTTCTGTAAGTTTTCACTTTCAAGCTCATGCCAATCAAGTAAAAGCAAAAACATTATCTATTTCTTGTTTTGTTAAATTAATTATATCAATTGTTTTATGTAACTTTATTCAAGGAAAATTATCTACTCAATAATTTATTTTTTCTATCACATTCATCGAACTATAAGCCTCTACGATATTAGGATTATTACCATGCATAAATATTTCTTATTTCTATAAAAAGTTTATAGATAATAAAATAAAAAGTCAAATAAGCAAGTTATTTTATATTTTTGTATTGTAATTATATAAATTTATATATCATTGTTATACTATAATTTTTAAATATAAATATGGATTACTTCAATGAAAGCTTAAAATTACACGAAAAGTGGAAATGAAAAATAGATTTTAAATCTAAAATAGAATTAAATACTAAACAAGACTTATCTCTAGCATATACTCCATGAGTAGCTCAACCTTGTCTAGAAATAGCAAAAGACGCTGAAAATGCATACAAATACACTATTAAATGAAATACTGTAGCTGTCATATCAGATTGATCAGCAGTTTTATGATTGTGAAATATTTGATGATTGGCATGACTACCAGTAATGGAATGAAAATGTATACTTTTCAAAGAATTTGCCTGAGTAAATGCATTTCCTATAGTATTGGCTTCACAAGATACAGAAGAAATAATTAGTACAATAAAAAATATATCACCAACAGTTTGATGAATAAACTTGGAAGATATATCAGCACCTAGATGTTTCGAAATAGAAGAAAGACTCAAAGCAGAATTAAATATACCAGTGTTTCATGATGATCAACACTGAACAGCTATAGTATGTTTAGCATGAATGATAAATGCTCTCAAAATCACAAATAAAAAGATAGAAAATGTAAAAATAGTAGTAAACTGACTTTGAGCAGCTGGTACGGCTATAATAAAATTATTCAAATTATACTGATTTGAAGATATAATAGTTTGTGACAGTAAATGAATCGTTTCAAAAAATAGAACAGACTTAAACAAAGAAAAATTAGAAATTTTAAATATTACAAATATAGATAATATTGATTGAAAATTGTCAGATGCAGTAGTTTGAGCAGATGTATTTGTATGAGTTTCTGCTCCTTGAGTATTAACTGAACAAATGGTTAAAACGATGAATAAAGACTCTATAATATTTGCCATGGCAAATCCTACTCCAGAAATCATGCCAGACTTAGCAAAAAAAGCTTGAGCATTGATAGTAGCTACTGGTAGATCAGATTTTCCAAATCAATTAAACAATGTATTAGTATTCCCAGGATTATTTAAATGAGCACTAGAAAATAGAGTAATAAAAATCACAGACTCGCATAAATTAGCAGCGGCAAAAGCATTAGCAGACTATGTACAAAATCCTAGTACAGATGAAATAATACCTAGTCCACTTGATAAAAATGTAGCAAATGTAATAGCAAGTGTTATAAAATAAACAATAACAAATAAAAAATAAAAAATGAAAAAAAGTATAAGCTACTGTGTAGCAGTAAAATATGATTTTAAAAATTTAGTAAGTTATCTAGAAAATAATTACAAATTAACAAAATATAAAAATTTCTGTATAATAAAGTTTGAAGAATGATTAAGTTTTATTTTTGATTACTGATCAGTAGTAAACTGGAATTTAAGTTATGATGATAGTAAAAAAATACTTGATGAATTGGAAAAATTTGAAATATCTCCTATAGATGAAAATATATTTGAAGAATTTTTTTATGAAGAAAAAGAATGATGAGAATTAAAAATAAGTAATGATAAAGTATACCTAAGTACAACAACTATAGAAGAAAAAATATGAGTATCTCACTCGATGGCACAATCTATAAAACTTAGTTATTTTGAAACAGCCACTCAAAATACAATAGAAGAAACAAAAAACATTCCTAATAATCTGGCAAAAACATGAAATATACTTTTAAAAAGTAATGAAATCTCAAAAATGAGATGAAATCTTTTTATGACAAAAAGTAGAATAAATCTACATTATGACTTACTTGATTCACCAGAATTTTTCTGGGAATATCCAGAATTGTTAAAATATTATGAAACTACTGCAAATTATTTAGAAATAAAAACTAGAATAGAAGTATTAAACAAAAAACTAGAGGTAATCCATGAAATGTTTCAGATGCTAGCAGATGAGCAAAAACATAAACATAGTTCCCTTTTAGAATGGATAATTATATGGTTAATAGTAGTAGAAGTATTTTTTACGATTTTTCATGATGTATTAAAATTATTTTAAAACTGGAATTTATTTTTCAATTTTTTAAACAATAAATTTGATTTAAATACTATTTTAAATATAATTATGTATATAATTTAATATATAATAACATACATATGGGTAAAATAATTGAAAGTAAATATATATCAGCAACAGAATTAAAAAACAAAACAAAAAATGTTTTGGATATGACAGATGATTTATGAGAAGTATACATAATGAATAATAACAAACCTAAAGCAGTTATAGTCAGTATAGAAAGATACAATTATTTAAATAATTATAATATTCCAGAAGTAGAACCTGATGAATTTGAAATAAATGCAATTAAAGAATACGAAAAACAAAAAAAAGATTGAACATTAGAATTTATAGAATGAGATGAAGTTTTTAGTTTTTTAAATTCATTAAAATAAAATGTATAATATAAAACTAGAAAAAAAAATTTTAAAATTTTTAGATAAACACAAATGAGAAAATATTATTAATATCTTTATAAAAGCATTAAGTATATTAAAAATTAATCCATATAAAAATAATCTAGATGTAAAATTATTAAAATGAAAAAATAATTATTATAGACTTAGAATCTGAAAATATAGGTTTATATATGAAATAATTGAAAATAAACTAGTTATTATTTTTACAAACTGAGATACTAGATGAGATATTTATAAATAATTATTACTTACAAAAAATGATAGACCAACAAAATTCACTTTCGGAAAAATTTCTCAAAAAAGGTTTCTGGCTTTATGTATTCTCATTTATAATTGCACCGATTTGATATATTATAAAAGTTATATTATCAAATGATTTAAGTGTAGAAGAAATATGAGTGCTTTATTGAATAATCAGTTTGATTACTTTGGTAGCTGGATTCAATGATTTTTGAATGACTGAAAGTCTAAACAAATTTTTACCACAATACATAACAGAAAAAAGATATGACAAAGTAAAAGCACTGCTTTTATACGCTCTCTGAACACAAATGGTAACAGCTATAATCATATTTTTTATATTTTTCTTTTGAGCAAATTATATATGAACAAATTATTTTAAATACAATGATGCTATTGAAGCTATAAAAATATTTTCATTTTATTTTATTTTAATGAATATCTTTCAAGTAATATGAACATTTTTTATGTCAGTACAAGATACTTTATATAGCAAAATATGAGAATTAGCAAGAATGTTATTTGTTTTATTATTCATATTAACATTATTTTTAAATTGAAAATGAACACTGATAAATTATTCTTACGCTTGGCTTATTTGATTAATTATTTGAATAATTGTTTGATATATATTATTTTATAATAAATACTATAAAATATATCTAAAATGAATAAAAGCAGATATCAGTTCAAAATTTTACAAAAAAATATTTAAATACGCTATATTTGTTTTCATATGAGCTCAAGCAAGCACTATACTTTGACAAATAGATATGCAAATGATTATTTATATGCTATGAAGTAAAGACGCTTGATTATATTCAAACTATCTAAGTTTGATATGAATACCATTTCTAATAATTACTCCTATTTTTTGACTACTATTCCCTATTTTTTCAGAAATGTATTCAAAATGAGAAATAGAAAGAATCAATTTGGTTAAAAATATTTTTGAAAAAAATTTCCTTTGAATTTGAATAGCAATAAATATATTATTTTTTCTTTTCTGAGAAATCATAGCCTATATATTTTTCTGAGAAAAATTTATAATGTCATGAACAATTATTAAATATTCAGCACTATTTCTAGCATTCAATTTTTTACTACAGATAAATTTCAATCTATTAGCTTCTATATGAAAAGTAAAAGAAAGAGTAGTTATTATCTCTTACGCAATAATAATCAATTTTATTTTAAATCTAGTATTTATTAAATTATTATGAGTAGTATGATCAGCTCTAGCTACATGAATTTGATGGATTTATATACGGTACATGTCAGAAATTAAATTGTGATTTGAATACAAATCCAAATTTAACTTGAAATATGTATTTAAAAACATTATATTTCTAAGTTTGATATGAATAATTATATATTTCATATTACCTAAAGAATTCACTTCTATATCGAGAATTTATCTATTCTTTGAAGTAATAGTTATTTCTATTATATACTTTATATGTTATTTATTTATAAACTATTGAGATTTCAGATTTTTGATTCTAGAAATAAAAAGACTCAGAGGAAAATAAAAATCACAAAGCAAATTTGCTTTGTGATTTTTTTAAATATTTATTAATATTCCAAAATAGTATTTACATTATAACCTTTCAATTTTTCTCTTCCATTCAAAAAAGTTAAATCAACTACTACATTTACACTATGAACAATTCATCACAATTTTTCTACCAATTGACAAGCAGCAAATGCAGTTCATCAAGTAGCTAGTAAATCATCAATTATTACAACCTTGTCTCATTTTTTAATAGCATCTATATGTATATCAAAAGTATTTTTTCAATACTCCAATTCATAATCAACTGAAATAGTTTCATATGGCAATTTTCATTTTTTTCTAACAATTGCAAGAGGTTTAGACAATTTATAAGACAATGCTCAAGCAAATAAAAATCATCTAGCATCCAATCACAATACCACATCAGCATCATCTATAAGCTCTGCAAATCTTTCAATTGTAGTATTAAATGCAATAGGACTTTGTAAAAGTGGAGTAATATCTTTAAAAACTATTCATTCTATAGGAAAATTTTCTACATCTCTTATATATTCCTTTAATTCCATAAAATAATTATTGTGGATAAAATAAATTGTGTTCTTTTATATCAAGTAATACTTCAGTCAAATATTTATTTGATATATATTTTGCCATAGGTAAATTCATATCCAAATAATTTCCACAATCACGAGCACTTTGTCATGGTATTTCTCAAACAAAATCTTTCATAAAAGTATACAATTCTATAATCAATGGAACTATATCTTTTGATTCATAATCACCAGTCAAAAGTAAATAAAATCATGTTCTACATCACATAGGTCAAAAATAAATAGTTTTTGAACCATATTCACTATGATTTCTCAAAAAAGTAGCTCATAAATGCTCTATTGCATGCATTTCTGCATTATTCATAACTGGCTCTTTATTAGGTTGAGTCATTCTCAAATCAAAAGTAGTAATTACACTATCACCTACATTATCTTTTCTAGAAACAAATACTCCAGGAAACATCCTAGTATGATCTATCATAAAACTTGCTATTTTATCCATATTTTTATTTATTAATTTATAATTTTTTCCAATACTTTCAAAGAATTTTGCATTGCAAAATCCAGATTTCACATATGAGCATCCTTTGCATCATTATCTGCTCAATCAGATATAGCTTTTATAAATACACATTTATCCAAACTATCAAATTCACGAGCAACAGATGCAACAGCAAAAGCTTCCATTTCTATTACACTTGCATTATATTCATTTTTCAATTTTTGCACTTTTTCATTATCATCTATAAATTGATCTCATGTAAGACAAAAAGAATCTCCAAATACTTGAAAATCAAACTGTCACAAATCTAAATCTATTTCATTATTTATAATTATTTCTTTTTTTGCATAATCCAAATGTGCTCAATCAAATGGTAAATACATATCATGTTGTAATATTTTATTTACTATAAACACATCTCATACTTCTACTTCATTTCAGAGTAAACTTCCTGCTATACCAATATTTATCAATTTTTCTATATCATAATTCATAAATATATAAGTAGTAGCAATTGAAGCTTGTATTTTTCATATTCAAGTCAATGCTAACACAATTTCATTATTTTCATAAATACTTATATTTTTCAAATTATGAGTATTTATTAGAGAATACATATCAATTATATGATTAGCTTCTTCTTTCATAGCAGTTATTATAGCTGTTTTTTTCAATACAATAAATTAAGAATTAAATTACATTTTTATTATATGAAAAAAAATATAAAAATAAAATATTAATAATAAAAACAGTTATTAGAAAATTTCTAATAACTGGTTTTTAATTTTCAATACTATAAGTAAACCTTGAAATTCATCTATAACCTACACAAGCAGAACTTGTTTTAAGTCATAATTCATCAAATTTATCTGATTGTTCTAATAATTTGATAAGAGATTTATTATATACTTCATCTATTAATAAATATTCATGAGTTTGAAAATGATTTACTTCTTTTTTTATTTTGTCATACAAACTATTTTCTTTGTGTTTTTTTAGTAAAATTTTTCATGAAGTATTACTTGGTTTATCTAATAACCAATCAGAATTATTTATCAAATCAATAATACTTGAATACCTGACTTTTAAAGATCATATATCACTAGTTATTTTCATCACATCAGCAGATATTTGATTTCTAGTCCCAAGGATTGCATTATTTTCTCATTTTTCTAAACTACTCACCTCTAATAAAGCATGTATTTCCAACATATTTTTTTATTATTTTATAAATCACACGGATTATATGGATATTTTTTAAAAAACAAGAGAAAATAAGGAAAAAAATAGCTTTTTAACATAAAAATATTATTTAGAGTGACTTTTAATGTTTTTTTTATATATTTATCACTAATTATTATTAAAAAATATAGATTATGTTTAAAATGATTGTATTTGATATGGATGGTACTTTGACACCTTCTAAATGAAAAATGGATAGTGAAATGGTAGAATTATTCAAAAAATTGTTATGAAAATACAAAGTTTGAATAATCTCAGGTTGAAAATATGAATTATTTCAAACACAAGTACTTCCCCATTTATGAAATGATGATAAATTATTATCAAATCTATATGTTTGCCCTACATGTAGTACTGCTATGTACTTGTATCAAAATTGAGATTGGAATATGCAATATTCTCTAGATTTAACACTAGATGAAAGAACACATATAATCACTACACTTAATAATGCAATCATAGAATTGGATTTAAAACCAGAAATGACATGGTGAGAATTGGTAGAAGATAGAAGAACACAGATAAGTTATTCTGCACTTTGACAAGAAGCACCACTAGAATTCAAAAGTGTATATGATCCAGATTTCAAAAAAAGAGAAAAAATCAGAGAACATATATTGGATGATTTAAAATGATTTAATGTGTTATTATGATGAGCTAGTACGATAGACATTACTAGAGAATGAGTAGATAAAGCTTATTGAGTGAGAAAGTTATCTGAAATATCAGGAATAGATTTGGATGAGATGATATTTGTATGAGATGCAGTATTCCCTGGATGAAATGATTATCCACCACTTGAAATATGAGTTACTTCTAAAAGAGTATTTGATATAGAGGATACGAAAAGATATATAAAAATGTTAGTTGATTAAAATATAAATATGAATTTAAAAGTTATTATATTGGCATGATGAAGTTGAACTAGATTGTGGCCATTATCTAGAAAAAATTATCCAAAACAATTTATAAAACTAAAAGAATTTGATAATATATCATTTTTTGAAAAGTGTGTAGCTAGAGCAAATAAAATAACAGATTCGAAAAATATTTTCATAGTAACAAATAATGAGTACAAATTTCATTGTATGAATCAATCTAATATTGATGAAAATAATATAATAATTGAATCTCAAGCAAAAAATACTCTTTGAGCTATATCATTATGAATAGAATCATGAAATGAAGATGATATATATATAGTATTATCCTCAGATCATATAATAAAAGATGAAGATATTTTTGTGGAAATGATAAATAATAGTATAGAAGCAGCAAAGAATAGTATTATAACATTTGGAATTAAACCATCAAAAGCTCATACATGATATGGGTATATAAATTTTGAAAAAAAATGAGATCTTCCATATAAAGTAATAAATTTCAGAGAAAAACCAGATGAAAATACTGCTAAAAAATATATTGAAAATTGATATTATTGGAATGCATGAATATTTATGTTCAGTAAAAAAATATTTTTAGAAGAATTAGAAAAAAATAATAAAGAATACTTTGAATTAATCAAAAATTGAGCTAGTAAAAATTTTGAACAATTACCAGATTTGTCGATTGATTACTGATTACTAGAATTATCAAATAATATAAAAATAACTCCACTAGACATATATTGGAATGATTTATGATGATTTGAAGCATTTTTAGAATATTTTGATGAAAATAATATAAAAAATGATTTTTCAAATATATGATGAGATAATAATTTTTTAATACAAACAAACAATAATAAAGAAGTAGCTTTTATATGAGTGGATGATTTAATAGTAATAGATACAAAGGATGCCTTACTCATATCTAAAAAATGAGAATCATGAAAAGTAAAAAATATTTTAGAACAACTAAAAGAAAAAAACAAATACCAAACAGATTACTGATTAACAGTTTATAGACCATGGTGAAGCTACACTATAATAGATGAGTGAAAAATGTTTAAAACAAAAAGATTAACTGTCTTACCAGGTAAAAAATTATCTAGTCAAATGCATCATCACAGGTCAGAACATTGGGTTGTAGTAAGTGGTACTGCAAAAATTATATTAAATGACAAAGAAATTCTATTATCTAAATGAGAATCTACATATATACCTATTTGAACAACTCATAGACTTGAAAATGTATGAAAAATAGATTTACATATTATAGAAAGTCAGATTTGAGATTATCTAGAAGAAGATGATATAGTCAGATTTGATGATGAATTTTGAAGATGTTAAAATTTAATTACTAAATGAAAAAAATGAAAAAAGCTTTTATTACTTGAATAACTGGACAAGATTGATCATATCTTGCTCAACTACTTTTAGATAAATGATATGAAGTACATGGTATCAAAAGAAGAGCATCTTCATTTAATACAGAAAGAATTGATTATTTATTTGAAAATAAGAATTTTAATTTACATTATTGAGATTTAACTGATAGTGCAAATTTAATCAAATTAATTTCTGAAATAAAACCAGATGAAATTTATAATTTAGCAGCTCAATCACATGTACATGTAAGTTTTGAAATGCCAGAATATACAGCAAATGCTGATGGTATATGAACACTTAGATTATTAGAAGCTATTAGAATAGCATGATTAGAAAAAACAACTAAATTTTATCAAGCTAGCACTTCTGAATTATTTTGATGACTGGAATACAATAGACCTGAAGCTTGATATACTGAAGAATCACCTATGCATCCTAGAAGTCCTTATGGTTGTGCTAAACTATATGCGATGTGGATTACTAGAAACTACAAAGAAAGTTATGATATGTTTGCTTGCAACTGAATACTTTTTAACCATGAATCACCAGTTAGATGAGAAACTTTTGTTACTAGAAAAATAACTATGGCTGTAGCCAAAATAAGTCTATGACTTCAAAATAAGCTATTATTATGAAATTTAGATGCAAAAAGAGACTGGTGACATGCAAAAGACTATGTGGATGCTATGTGGTTGATGTTACAACAAGAAAAATGTGAAGACTATGTAATATCTACTTGAGAAACTAACACTGTTAGAGACTTCGTAAACTGGAGCTTTGAAGAAGTATGAATAAATATTGAATGGAGATGAAAATGAATAGAAGAAAAATGATATAATAAAAAAACATGAGAATGTATAGTAGAAGTTGATTCTAGATATTTTCGCCCTGCTGAAGTAGATTTTTTACTTTGAGATAGCACAAAAGCTAGAAAAGAATTGTGATGGATTCCTAAATATAGTGTAAGAGATATGTGTAAAGAAATGGTTGCAAGTGATGTAGAAAAATTTAGAAAACAAGAAATACTTAAAAATCATTGATATGAAATTTTAGAACAATATGAGATATAATTATGTTTATAAAAGATAAATTATACAGAGAAATAATTGACAAAACTATTATACAAACAATAGATATAGTATTTTTAAATGATAAAAATGAGATACTGTTATGATTGAGAAATAATAATCCATTAAAATGAGTTTATTATTTACCAGGATGAAGAAGATTAAAAAGTGAAACGATTTTAGAATCAGCTAAAAGAAAAGCAAAAGAAGAAATTTGAATAAATATAGATACAGATAAATTAATATTTTTATGAGTTTATGATGATATATATGAAAATTCAATGTATAAATGAATTTGATCACATTATTCACCTATAATTTATATATACAAATTAAATGATATAGAAGCAAAAAATATAAAAACTGATTTACAACATAATGATTTAAAATTTTTTAATATAAATGACAAAAATCTATGTTACATGTTATCAGAAAAAATAAGTGATATAAAAAAACTTAACATTTTATAAAAATTATGGAAAAAAATTCTAAAATATATATAGCATGACATAATTGACTAGTTTGATCAGCAATATTGAGAAATCTAGAAAAAAATTGATATACAAACTTAATATTTAAAAATTCAAAAGAACTAGATTTAACAGATAATAATAAGGTAAAAGAATTTTTTGAAAAAGAAAAACCAGAATACGTATTCTTAGCTGCAGCAAAAGTATGATGAATAATTGCCAATAACAATTACCCTGCCGATTTTATTTATCAGAATTTACAAATACAAAATAATGTAATACATAATAGTTATTTAAATTGAGTAAAAAAATTATTATTCTTAGGTTCAAGTTGTATATACCCAAAATATTGCGAACAACCTATGAAAGAAGAATATTTACTTACATGAATACTTGAACCTACCAATGAACCTTATGCAATAGCAAAAATAGCATGAATAAAAATGTGCCAAAATTATAATAGACAATACGGAACAAATTTTATAGCATGTATGCCAACAAATCTATATTGACCAAATGATAATTTTGACTTAACTTCTAGTCATGTATTACCTGCTATGATCAGAAAATTTCATGAAGCAAAATTAAATAATTCAGAAGTAACTCTTTGGTGAGACTGAAATCCTATGAGAGAATTTCTTTATGTAGATGATATGGCTGATGCGTGTATTTATATGATGAATAATTTTAATCCAACAAAAGAACAAAACGAATCATGAGATATTTTTATAAATATTTGAACATGAAAAGATATTACTATAAAAGAATTAGCTAAAACTGTTCAAAAAATAGTATGATATAATTGAAAAATTCACTGGGATACAAATAGACCTAATGGAACTCCTAGAAAATTACAAGATGTAAGTAAATTAAATAATCTGTGATGGAAATACAATGTAGAATTGGAAGAAGGAATTAAATTAAGTTATGAGTGGTTTTTAAATAATAATTAATATAGTTTTTAACAAAAAAAATAAAATTCATATGACTTTTATTTTTTTTTTCGTAGTATTTCAAGGTATTTAATAGAAAATAATAATAAATTACATATATAACTAATAAATTATGAAAGTAGTAATCCTAGCATGAGGTCTATGAACAAGATTATCTGAAGAAACAACTTTGAAACCAAAACCTATGGTTGAAATATGAGGTAAACCTATTTTATGGCATATAATGAAGATATATAGTCATTATGGATATACAGATTTCGTAATATGTTTATGATACAAGTGATACTATATAAAAGAATGGTTTGCCAATTATTTTTTACACAATAGTGATGTAACATTTGATTTAAAAAATAATCAAATGAAAGTTCATAATAATAATAGTGAAGACTGGAAAGTTACATTAGTAGATACATGAGATAATACATTAACATGATGAAGAATTAAAAGAGTAATAGATTGATGATTTATTGATTGAGATGAATTCATGATGACTTATTGAGACTGAGTAAGTGATGTAAATATTAAAGAATTAGTAGATTTTCATAAAAATAATTGAAAGTTAGCGACATTAACTGCTGTACAACCTGAATGAAGATTTTGAAAACTTTGAATCGAATGAAATATAATTCATGAATTTGCTGAAAAAAAAGACAATGAAGATTCTTATATTAATTGATGATTTATGGTATTAAATAAAAAAATAGTACAAGATATTTCTGGTGATAATATATCATTTGAAAAAGAACCCTTAGAAGAAATAGCAAAAAAGTGAGAATTAATAGCTTATAAACATAAGTGATTTTGGCAAGCAATGGATACTTTAAAAAACAAACATGATTTAGAAGAAATGTGGAAAAATTGAAGTATTCCTTGGAAAATATGGTAATAAAAAAAATATGAAAACAATTTTAATAACATGATGAACTTGATTTCTAGGTTCGAATATAATTAGAAAAATTTTAGAAAATAATATTTATAATATTATTTTATTAAAAAGATCGACATCAAATACTGAGAATATAAAATTATTATTAAAAAATAAATCATTAAAAATATATAATATTGATCAAATTGATTTAATTAACATTTTCAAAGATAATAAAATTGATATAGTTTTTCATACTGCTACATGTTATTGAAGAAACAATGAAAACATAACTGAAATTATAGAAAGTAATTTAGTATTCCCTTTAAAACTTTTAGAACTTTGTATAGATTATAATGTTTCAACATTTTTTAATATTGATACAACTTTACCAAATTGAATTAATTACTATGTGATATCAAAAAAACAATTTTTAGAATACTGAAGAAAAATTTCAATAGAAAATAATTTAAATTTTGTAAATATTAAATTAGAACATATTTATTGACCATGAGATGATAAAAGTAAATTTATTTGAATGATAATTAATAAAATATTAAATAATGAAAACTTTATAGATTTAACCTTATGAGAACAAAAAAGAGATTTTATTTACATTGATGATGTTATAAATATGTTAATAATAATTATTATTAATAATAAAAACAACTGATTTAAAGAATATGAAGTATGAACATGAAATACAATTGAAATAAAAGAATTAGTAAAGAAAATTAAAAAAATACTCAAGTCTAACATAAAACTAAATTTTTGAAAGTTAGAATACAGAAAATGAGAACAAATGTTATCTTGTGCTAAACTTGATAAGATTTTTAAAGATTTTAAATTTACAAACATTGATAATTGATTAATAAAAACAATAGAATATTTTAAAAATAAATAAAAATGAAAAAATTCTACAAAAATAAAACTATCCTTATCACATGAACTAGCTGATTTAAATGAAGCTGGTTAGCTTTTTGGTTATATAATTTATGAGCAAATGTAATCGGATATAGTTTAAAAGCAAATACTAGTCCAAATAACTTCGAAATACTAAAACTAGAAAATAAAATCACTCAAATATATTGAGATATTAATGATTTGGAAAAAATGAATGAAGTAGTAGAAAGATATAAACCTGAAATCATTTTTCATCTTGCTGCACAACCATTAGTAAGAGATAGTTATGATAATCCAGTTTATACATTTCAAACAAATGTTATATGAACTGTCAATGTTTTGGAAACTATTAGAAACAATGAATGTGTAAAATGATCAATACTTATAACAACAGACAAAGTATATCATAACAATGAATGGATATATCCATATAGAGAAAACGATAGACTATGATGACATGATCCATATAGTAGTAGTAAAGCAATGTGTGAACTAGCAATAGACAGTTACTATAAATCATTTCTACAAAAAAGTAATAAAAAAATAGTATCTGTAAGAGCTTGAAATGTAATATGAGGATGAGATTGGTCAAAAGATAGACTTATACCAGATATAATAAAAACTATATTAAAAGATGAAAAATTAATTATTAGAAATCCTGATAGCGTTAGACCATGGCAATATGTTCTAGAAGCACTATACTGATATTTAATAATATGAACAAAAATATTTGAAGATGATAAATATCTTTGATCATATAATTTTTGACCAGATTTAATAGATAATTTAAAAGTATTAGATATAGTAAATGAAAGTATTAATATATTATGAAAGTGAAGTTTTGAAATTCAAAAAGATATTAATAATCCTCATGAAGCATGACTACTATTACTAGATAATACTAAGGCAAAAACATTACTTTGATGGAAACCTAAATACAAAGTAGATGAAGTATTAAATAGAACATTAAATTGGTATAAAGATTATTATGAATGAAAAAATATGGAAAAAATATCTTTAGATGAAATAAACATGTTTATGTAAATAAATTTTAAAAACCATTATTAAACCACAAAAAAATAAATTATTAACATAAAATAATTTATTTTTTTTGTTTTAGTTATATTTTCTTTATAATATTGCCATAATTTATATTATAATAAATAAATAATGTTAACTCCTGATTTTAAAGAATATATTAGTAAAATAATTGAATTACAAAAAGCTAAATTAGTTTGAAACAATGTTCCTGTTTCATGAAAGGTATTTGATGAAAAAGAATTAGAATATGCAATAGAATCTATACTAGATTGTCACTGGACTGAATGAAGATTTAACAAACAATTTGAAGAAAAATTAGCTTCTTTTTTGGGAGTTAAATTTATTGCAACTACAAATTCTTGAAGTAGTGCAAATTTATTAGCATTTACAGCACTTACAGCTAAAGAATTAAAAGAAAGAAGAATTAAAAAATGAGATGAAGTAATAACAGTAGCAGCATGATTCCCTACTACAATTAATCCAATTATTCAAAACTGATGTGTACCAGTTTTTGTTGATGTAGATTTAGAAACATATGAAATAAGCATAGAAGAATTAAAAAAAGCAATTTCTCCAAAAACAAAAGCTATAATGATAGCTCATACATTATGAAATGCATTCAATATATGAGAAGTTCAAAAAATATGTAAAGAAAACAATCTATGGTTAATAGAAGATAGTTGTGATGCTCTAGGAACTAAATATGACTGAAAATATACTTGAACTTTTTGAGATATTGCTACTTTTTCATTTTATCCTGCACATCATATTACTATGTGAGAATGATGAGCTCTGGCTACTAACAATGCATTATTAAATAAAATAATTAAATCTTATAGAGATTGGTGAAGAGATTGTTGGTGTGGAACTTGAGAAGACAATAATTGTAATAATAGATTCAATTGGCAATTATGAAACTTACCAAAATGATTTGATCATAAATATACATATTCTAGAATTTGATACAATTTAAAAATAACTGATATGCAAGCAGCTATATGATTAGCTCAACTTGAAAAATTAGAAAATTTTATACAAATAAGAAAAAATAATTTTGATTATTTAACAAAAAAATTTATTGAAAATTGATTAGATAAATATTTTATATTACCAAAAGCAACTGAAAATGTAGAAGCTAGTTGGTTTGGTTATGTATTAAGTTTAAAAGAAAATTCTAAATTTTCAAGAGAAGAATTAATGATGTTTTTAAATGAAAACAAAATTTGAACAAGACTTTTATTTGCTTGAAATTACTTAAAACATCCAGCATTTATTGATTATGTAGAAGATTATAGAATTATATGAGATTTAAAAAATACTGACTATATAATGAATAATAGTTTTTGGATTTGATTATTTCAATGATTAAATGAAGAAAAATTGGATTATGTAATTTTAAAATTTAAAGAGTTTGTTAATGGAAAATAAACAACCACTAATTAGTATTCTAATACCTACATATAATAGACCTGAATATTTAAAAGAATGTATTAATAGTGTTTTAACTCAAAAATGATTTAATAATAATGAATTGGAAATTATTATTTCAGATAACTCTACAAATAATGATACTAAAATAATTGTAGAAAAAGTTATTATTGATTATTTAGATAAAATAATAATTTTCAACAAAAATAGTTCAAATATATGAATGATAGGAAATTGGAATAAACTTTTAGAATTAAAATCTTGAAAATATTTTATATTTTTATCAGATGATGATAAATTTTATAATGACAATAGTCTAAAAATATTGTATGATTTAATAATAGAAAAAAAATGAGATTTAGTTTATTGAAATAGTTTCATAGATAGAAATTGAAAATTAGAATATATAAAATTTCATTTAACAAATGGGTATGAAATGTTTAAAAATAATTGTATTTCTTTTTGATGAACATTATATAAAAATAAATGATATTATTATGATTTAAATGCATGATATTATGCTGATTATGATTTTAATTTAGAATATGTCATATGAGGTAATATATTATATATAGATAAAGATACTTTTATATATAGAATTCACAATAATCAAATAACAAATTCAATAAATTGAATAGATGATAAAAAAATGAAATTATACATATTTAATAAACATAAATGATATTATTATAATTTATTATCTTATATAAAATTATTATTAGTATATATTATAATATATATTCTTGTAAAATTATGACTTTATAATTATACTTTAAAAACATACTTAAAATGTGTAAAAAAATAATAAATAAGCTACTAAATAATGAATTTAAAAAAATACTTTTATTAATATATAAAACTTATTTTGATAAGCCTATAATAAATTTTTATAAAACTAATTATAAAAAAAATGTACTAATAAGCTATATAAAATATCCTTTTATAAAATGAGTAAATTATTCACATACAAATAATATTGAAGCTATTAGTATATGAGAGGTATTTAATAAATTATGATATAATGTTGATATAGTAAATTACGATTATGAATGAAAAATTAATTATGAAAAATATAATATTATTTTTTGATTTTGAGAACCATTAGAAAATAGTTTTTACATAAATAGTAATAACATTAAAATTTTTTATTGAACTTGAATGAATATTTGTGACAATAACTACAATACTATTTCAAGAATTAAAGAAGTTTTTAACAAATTTAATATCTACATGATTGAGTCAGGAAGAATAATAATGAAGCCTTTATTTCTTCAGACTACATTAGTTGATGCTATAATATGTATGTGAAATAATACCATTACTAATTCATATAAAAAATACTATAATTGACCAATTTATAATATTCCAGTTACATATTATGAAACACTAAATTATAAAGATAGATTGAATAATTTTAATTACACAGAAAATAAAATAAATTTTTTATGGTTTTGAAGTTCTTGATTAATTCATAGATGATTAGATATATTAATAGAATTATTTAAAAAAAGAACAGATTTAAATTTACATATTTGTTGACCTGTAGATAATGAAATAAAATTTAAAAATTTATATAATGAGGAAATGTATAACACTAATAATATATTTACACATTGATTTGTAAATATTAAATCAGATATATTTAATGAAATAGTTAATAAGTGTACATATGTAATATTTCCATCATGTGCTGAATGAGAACCAAGTGCAATTATTAATTTAATGTCTATTTGAATTATACCAATTGCAACTGAAAATAGTTGAATAAATTTAGAGTTATGAATTAAAATTGATAGTATATCATATCATGATATATTAAAATCTATTGATTATGCTTTATCATTATCAAATAGTGATATAATCAAAAAAAGTAAATTATGTGCAAAAAATACATTAAAAAGAAATAATATAAAAAATTATAAATATATATTAAAAAATAACCTAATTGATATAATAAAAGATTAATATTATAGTAATTAATTCTTATATGAAAAATAAACAATCATTACTTAGTATATGTATTCCAACATATAATAGAAAAAATATTTTAGAAAAGTGTTTAAAATCATTTATAAATGAAGCCTATTATCTCAATATTCCAGTAATTATATCAGATAATAATTCTAATGATTGAACTAATATTTTACTTAAAAATATATCGAAAAAATATAGTAATATACAATACTTTATTCAAAATGAAAATAAATGAATTGACTTTAATATGTTATTTGTAGCTGATAAATGTATTACTAAATACTGATTATGGTTATGAGATGATGATTTAATTATTAAAAATAAATTAATTGAAATTTTAAATTATCTAAAAACCAATAATTATGATGCAATTTTTTTAAATTATAAATATAAAAATATTATTCAATTTGATAATTTAAATGAAGATTTAATATTAAATTCAAATCAATTATATGAATTATTTCTTAAAAATAATAATTTATCTTTATGAATACCATATTTTTGATCTATAATATTTAACAGAAAACAAATTAACATAGATTATAATTCTAGATATATCTGAACTAACCATTTATATTTTTGATCTATTTTAGATTATATAAAAGATAAAAAAAAAATATTATTTACAAAAGATATATTTATATTATTAGATGAATTTAAAATAAAAAAAACTTGGAATAATACGTTAGTAAAAATTTATTGTAATGATATATTAGAATTTTATAACAAAATAGATAATAGTTATAAATTAGAAAAATACAAAAATAATTATATTAAAAATACTTTCTCTATTATAAATATAATATATTTAAAATTATATAATACAGATAAATTTGATAATATAATTTACAATAAAATAGCATTTAAAAATTTTAAAAATCATACAAAATATATTTGATTTTTACAAAAGATAAATTATATACTAGTTTGTTTATTACCCTTATTTATACTTAAAATATTAAACATATGTTATCAAAAAACAAAAAAATACTTATAACATGATGATTATGATTTTTATGATCTAATCTAGCATTTGAATGATATAGAAAGTGATATGAAATAATTGTTTTAGATAATTTTTTTAAAACACACTGAAATATTATTAACTATAAATGGTTAAAAAAAGAAATTAAATTTATTTTTGAAAATAAAGATATTAGAATTCAAAATGATGTTGAAAATGTTATAAAAAAATATAAACCTAATATAATATTCCATGTTGCATGACAAGTAGCAATGACTACTTCAATAGAAAATCCTAGACTTGATTTTGAAGTAAATACCTTATGAACATTTAATTTATTAGAATCAGTTAGATTATATTCACCAAGTACTATTATACTCTATTCATCTACAAATAAAGTATACTGAGATTTCTCTAATTTAAAATTAGTAGAAAAGGAAACAAGATACACATATCCTGATTTTCCTAATTGATTTGATGAAAATATTACTCTTGATTTTCATTCCCCTTATTGATGTAGTAAATGATCTGCAGATCAATATTTATTAGATTATCATAGAATATTTTGAATAAAAACTGTTGTATTTAGACATTCTACAATGTATTGAGGTAGACAATTTGCAAGTTATGATCAATGATGGATTGGTCGGTTTATAGAACAATCTTTAAAATTAAAAAAATGAGAATTAAATAAAATATCAATACACTGAAATTGAAAACAAGTTAGAGATTTACTTCATGCAAATGATATGATGAGCTTATACTATAATACCTTAGATGATATAGATAAATGTAATTGAAATGTATTTAATATTTGATGATGAGAAAAAAATAGTTTATCCTTAATTGAGCTCTTCAATTTTTTAGAAAAAGAATTAAATATAAAAATTGAAATCGAACATAAAGAATGGAGAGAATCTGATCAAAAATCTTTTATTGCAGATATATCAAAAATTAAAAAATTAACTTGATGGGAACCTAAAATAAGTAAGGAACAAGGATTAAAAGAAATGTTAAAATGGATTGAATCTATAATTAAATAAAATTATGAGTAATAATGAATTAGTATCTATAATAATTCCTACATACAACAGAGAAAAAATTATATGAGAAACTATAGAATGTGCAATAAATCAATCTTATAAAAATATAGAGATTATTATTTGAGATAACTGTAGTACTGACAATACTTTTTCTGTTATTGAAAAATATGCGAAAACTGATAATAGAATAATTTTATTTAAGAATAAAGAAAATTTATGACCAGTAAGAAATTGGCAGGAATGTATAAATAAAGCAAAAGGAAAATATTTGAAAATATTATGGTCTGATGATTTGATATCAAATGATTTTATTGAAGAAACAATAAAATTATTTGATAGCGATACAGCATTTGTATTTACAGCTACAGAAATATTTTATAATGATTGAAAAAAACAAATCGCATATATACAAAAAAATAAGATTATTAATACAAAAAATTTTATAGAAAAATCTATTTTGAATGAATCAGATTTCCCATTATCACCATGATGTGCGATTTTTAGAACTATAGATGTAAAAAATAATTTATTATTAGATATAGAAAATAATGATTGATTAATATTTAATAAATATTGAGCTGGTAATGATTTATTAATATTTTTACTTACTGCAATTAATTACAAATATGTGAAACATATTCAAGAAGTAAAATCATATTTTAGAGCCCATAAATGATCAATTTCATGTACAAATGATATTAATTTATATTATGAATGGGCTAGAAAATATGTTAGTATGATTTATAATAATCAAAAATTAAAAAATAAATTTAAAACAAAAATATATATATTAAATATATTTTTTATAAAATATAAAAATATCAATTTATCAACTGAATGAAGTATAAATTTTAATTATTTTATAAAAAAAATGATTAGTAATATATATTTAACAATAAAAAATAAAATATGATAAATTATAATCATTTAATACTTTTAAATTAAAATATGAAACTATCAATAATAACCTGTACATATAATAGTGAAAAATACTTGGAAAAATGTATAGAAAGTGTGAAAAATCAAAAATTAAATAATAGTATATATGAGCATATTTTCATAGATTGATGTTCAAAGGATAATACAATTAATATTATTAATAAATATAAATCAGAGAATACTGATACAAATATAATAGTTGTACAAAAAGAGCCTAAAGGTATCTATAATGCAATGAACTCATGAGTAAATAACTCTAAATGAGAATATATTACATTCTTGAATTCTGATGATTACTATAATGATAAAGTATTAAATGATTATTTAAATTTTGTTGAAAATGATTGAAATAAAGAACTATATTATTGAATAAATAATATAGTTGATAATGAATGAAATATTAAAACAGAATATCCAAATAAATGAATTTACAAAAAATGATTAAATAAATACATTTTAGCTATGGCTTGTTATATATTTCAATCAAATACTTTGTATAAAAAATCATTGCATGATAAATATTGATTATATAATGAAAATTTAAAACTGGTATCAGATGCTGAGTTTTTCGTAAAGTTAGCAAAATGAAATATTTCAAATATATTTTATAATAAAGTAATAGCAAATTTTAGAATGCATGACTGAAGTGCATCTAAAAATATTAATTTGCAAGAAAACGAATTAGAAAAAGTTAGAATAAATATATTTTGAAATATGACTGGAAATTTTATGAATTTAATATATAAAATATTAAAAAAAATATTAATAAAACAATAAAATGTATAAAATAGCATTAATTACATGAGTTAATTGACAAGATTGAGCATATTTATCAGATTTTTTAATTAAAAAATGATATAAAATTATTTGAATATTAAAAAGTAAACATAGTAATCTAGATAATTTAAAGTATTTTAATATAGAAAAATTAATACATTTTCAATATTCTGATTTATCAGATTCTAAAAAAATAGAAGAAATTATTTTAAAAACTCTACCAGATGAAATATATAATTTATGATGATTAACCTCTCCTTGAGAATCTTGGTCAAAAGTAAATGATTATGTAAATGTAAACATAAATAGTATATTGTGAATAATTAATTGAGTTAAAAATAGTAATAAAATAATAAAAATATTTCAAGCATCTACAAGTGAAATGTTTTGAAATAGTAATAACTTATGATTGCAGACCGAAAATACACCATTCCATCCAACAAATCCTTATGCTGTTACTAAATTATTTTGATATTGGATGACTAATATTTTTAAAGAGAGCAATAATCTATATATTGTAAATTGAATATTATTTAATCATGAGTCTCCTTTAAGAAATATAAAATTTGTTACTAGAAAAATATCAGACTGAATTGCTAAAATAAAATTATGATATGAAGAATTTATAACACTATGAAATATAAATTCAAAAAGAGATTGGTGATTTGCTTGAGATTTTGTAGAATGATTTTGGATGTCTCTACAACAAGATAAAGCAGATAACTATATTTTTTCTACATGAGAAATACATACTATTTCTAATTTTCTAGAAATTTGATTTAAACATGTTTGAATATATAATTGGGAAAAATATGTAAAAATTGATGAGAAATATAATAGACCAATAAATTTAATGAATTTATATTGAAAAAATAGTAAAGCTAAAGATATTTTAGGATGGTCACCAAAAGTTAAATTTGATTCATTAATAAAAATGATGATTGATGAAGATATAAAAAGACTTAAAAATAATAAATATCCTTAATAATTATTAAGGATATTTATTATTTTATTAGCATTAGTTTTCCAATTGAATCTCTTAGAATTAATAAGTCACTCATCTATCATCTTATTTCTAAAATCTTTATCATTGATATATTTTAAAATTCATTCTTTAATACTTTTTATATCATAAGGATTTACAATAACTTGTGATTTTAATACAATTTCATTAAATGGTCATATATCAGATACAACCACAGGACATCAACAAGACATTGCTTCAGGAACAGTCATTCAAAATCATTCTAGAGTTGCAACAGAAATATAACATATTGAATTTGAATAATATTTTCTAAGTTCAAATTCTGATATAAATTCTCTTTTAAAAATTATATTATCTTTCAATCATAATTCATTTACTAAATTATCTGTAGTCTCTTTTCAGATAACTGGTTTTCAAATTTTTATTAATTTTAATTTAGGATATTTTTTTATTACTTCATTAAATGCTAATAATAAATTTTTTATATTTTTTCTTTCTAATTCTGTTCATACATACAAAATAAAATCAAAATCTGTAAAATTACTAATATTTTCTGGATAATAATTACTACTTATTCATAGATAATTAACAAAAATATTATCTGATTTTATTCAATATTCTAATAATTGATTTTTTGTAAATTCTGAAATAACAATAAATTTACTAACTGATTTAAAAATTAATTTTCAAATCAATGTTTTTCCCCAATAATCTTCAACATGCATTACGCACATATAGATTTTTTTCCATGGAAAAAAAAACTTAACAAAAATAACATAAGGATTTTCCCATGAAAAATAAATTTTATTATAAATTATTGATTTTAAAAGTAATGAAACAATATTGAATATATAATTTCATATAATCTCATATTTTTTATATCATTTTTCTTTTAAATAGAAAAATTCAAAATTATGATTTACTTTTAATAATTCATTTATTACAGAATTATCAACAATTCATATAGCATCATTTCTTTTTTGTAATACAAAAAGAATTTTATTACTTGTCATTTAACAAATTATTAATTAAAATAAATATTATCTCAATATTAGTACTCTGAATAAATTTATCAAATATAATTTTAGAGCTTATTATACTAAAAAATTTTTTAAATAAATTAGCAAAACAATTTTCAACAATATTTTATTGAATCTACAGAATTTAATTTTCAAAGTTTCATTACTTAATCAAATCATACAAACTAAAAACATTCACCTCCCGATCAAACTTTTCCCTAATAATCAATAAACTATGTCCCTTTAAATCCTCATACTCATCTAATACCCTTTTCAACTTTTCTTTCAAATCACTCACATCCCCCCTCTCAAACAAAACCAAATCATCCTCACTAGTTATCTCTCTTGTTCATCATACATCACTTCCTACAACTACACATCATGTAGCCAATCATTCTATCACTGTCGTAGGCATTCATTCTTGATAACTAGGATTTACAAGTACACAATTATTTTTACTTAAATAATCTAATACAAAATCTCTATCTTTAAATCACAAAAATTTTACATTTAATCAAGTAGATATTTTTTGCAAGTTTTGTCTTTCTTCTCAATCTCAAATAATAACAAGTTCATTTTTCAATCCAGACAATTTGTAAGCTTCAATTAAATCAACAACTCATTTCAACACAACCAATCTTCAAACAAATACTATTTTAAAATCTCAACTTTTATCAATATCTATATTTGTTAAATCAAGCCCTCTATAAAATACATCTACCTGTTTATCTATAAACTCTCTATTAATAAATTTTCTACAAGCACCACTTATACCAATCAACTTATCCGCTCTCCTAAAAATCCATCTTCAAATTATTTTATCATAAACAACTGACAAAAAAGTCTTTATTTTACTTCATAGTTTTACATAATCACTTCAATGCTCTATATGTATCCATTTTAATTTATTTTTACGAGCAAATATTCATCAAAATAAACTAGAGAGAAAGAATCTAGTATGAGTAAAAACCATAGTTTCATCATTAGATTTCAAAATTCTCTCATTTAAATATTTTTTAGTCAATCTGTAATCCTCTGACCAAAACTTAAAAACTGGAAAATTATTTATTAGTTCAAAACTAGGAACTAATAATACTTCATATCAATCTTTTCTATATCAAATAATCTTATCTTGATACAAGATTTTTTCATTTATATCCAATTGTAAGTCCTGCTCAATATAACTAACTACATTAATAAATCATCAAAAATCTTTCTTTATCCAGTATTTCCCTATCTCTTCTCACACTGTTTCAACTCATCATTTATGAGGTGGAAAATATGGCAAAAACTGAATAACATTTATTTTTTTCATCTAAATTATTTACTACTATAAAACTTCCAACAATACTCAAAACTAGTATAACCACATACCAAATTATTTCAAAATTTATTTTCTATTTCCTTATTTTTATACTTGCTAATTCACTTCTAATATATTCTACATCATACGCAAAGATTTTAGATAATCATTCTTTATCAAAAACTTTTACTTTTTCCTTTAATTCATCTATTTCAGATTTAAGAAATCTTTCATATGTTCAATAAATAGAACTTACAGAAAATCAAAATGAACTAATAATAGAAAAATAAGCATCATCTTTTAATTTATCTATTATTGAATTATCCAACTTATAAAAAGATTTTCATATCAGATTTCCTGACATAAACATAACAACAAATCTAAAATCTTTAAATTGTTCATATTCTAAATCTGTTAAATCATTTTTATTTTTAAAAGCCTCACTCTCTTTTGAATAAGTTGATAAATATAACATATCTATAATTTCTCTCAAATATCATTTTACATTATTTAAATATTCTAAAAAATCTAGTTTTATAATGTTATTCTAGGTATTTTTAAAGTTTATACAAATTCCATTGTAGGTATTTTTTACTTTTTTTAAAATATAATACAAAAAAAGACTAGAAAAATCCAGTCCTATTTTACTACTTCCCCCTATAAAACCTCCAACTATTCTTCAAACTATCTTCCAAACTAGTCTCAGATTTCCATCACAATTCTTCAAGTGCCTTACTTGGATTACAAAAAACCTCAGCCACATCACCAGATCTCCTCTCAACTATTTTGTAGTCAATCTTTTTTCATACTACTTTTTCAGCCTCACTAACCATCTCCAAAACACTCACTCACCTACCTACTCACAAATTATATACTTCAAAAATTCAATACTTTCTTCCCTTTTCAAGGGAAGTACCCGAAGTATGAGGGGGATGGGTTATAAGTCTCTCCCACGCCTTCAAATGTCCATCTATCAAATCAACTACATCTATATAATCTCTCACTCCAGTACCATCAACAGTATCATAATCTCATCAAAAAACTTGCAACTGTTTCAACTCTCCATTAGCCACTTTCATAACATAAGGCAACAAATTATTTGGAATCCCAAATGGATCTTCTCACAAATAACCACTCATATGTGCTCAAATAGGATTAAAATATCTCAAATTCATTACTCTAAAACCACTAAAATTAGCTAAATCATTCAAAATTTGCTCAAGCAAATATTTAGTAGTACCATAAGGATTAGTCGTATTTCCAGTAACAAAATCTTCGCTTATTCAAGCTTGTTCTTTCTCCCTCTCCTCCAAAGGAGAGGGTTGGGGTGAGGTATATACAGTAGCACTACTAGAAAATATTATATTTTTTACATCATATTTTTCCATCAATTCAAAAAGTCTCAAACTTCAAACTATATTGTTATCAAAATACTCAAGTGGTTTACTACAACTCTCTCCTACTGCTTTAAGTCAAGCAAAGTGTACAACTCATGCAAAATCATATTTTTTAAATATTTCATCCAAAGAATTTGTATCTCTCAAATCAACTGGATAAAAATCAGGTTTGTAACCAAGTATTTTTTCTATTCAATCAAGACTTTTAATAGATGAATTAGATAAATTATCGACTATAACTGTTTTGTATCAAGCTTGTTCAAAAGCTACAACTCAATGACTTCAAATATAACCAGTTCATCATGTAATTAATACTGTTTTTTTCATAAATTATTTTACTAAGAAAAATATTTTAAAAAGTATAAAGAAAAATCCAAAAAACTCAATTATTTATTTTTAACTAGTATTTATTTATAATTAGCGTATTGGTTATTAATAAGTATAATTAAAAATTAACAACATCTCTTATAGTAAAATAATAATATAATAATATGGAAAAACAACTTAATGATAATGACAAAATTGATTTAACTAATAATAGACAGATAAATATTGCATATTTAATATTGGTACACCGTTTACCAAAACAATTTAAGAGAATGTTTAAATCTTTATATGTTCCAAATAATTACTATCTAATTCATATAGATAAAAAAGCAGACCAAAAAATACATAGCGAAATAAAAGAATTTATAAAAGATTTTCAAAATACATATATATTAGAAAGTGAAAGTATTGTTTGGTGAGGTTATAGTATGGTACAAGTAGAACTAAATGGGATAAAAAAATTATTAGAAATAAGTGCAAAATGGGATTTTTTCATAAACTTAAGTGGTCAAGATTTTCCTATGAAATCACAAAAAGAAATAACAAATTATTTATCAAAAAATATAAATAATAGTTATCTAAAAATAGCAGAACAATTATTAGAAAGACCTGAAACTATGAATAGAATAGAAAATTATTTTATAGATAATTGAGATAATGTATCACAAATTATAAGTAAAAAAAGAGATTATATGGAAAATGTAATTCCTTATATTGGTTGACAATGGATGATATTAACTAGAAAATGCTGTGAATTTATAATTAATAATATAGAAACAAAGAAATTTGAAAAATTTTATACAAATACACTTATAGCAGACGAATCATTTTTTCAAACTTTGCTTATGAATTCTTCATTCTCATGAAAAATAATTAATGATGATAAAAGAAGTATTATTTGGGTAGCAGAATGAGATATTAAACTCAGACCTAAAACTTTTAATAATACTGATATAGACTTTTTATCTATAAATGGAAATCTATTTGCTAGGAAATTTGATGATAATATAGATTCAGATATAATAAATCAGATAATGGTAAATTTTGATTCACCAGTGAAATAAAATAAATATATAAAAAAAACTAAAAGCTACGCTTTTAGTTTTTTTCTTGCTAACAAATTGAATCATATATAACAAATCAAAAATCATAAACTAATCAATCATAATAATAGATTTTTTGATTCTAAAAGTAAAAAATCGTTTACAAATGGAATAATAATAAGTAAAAATACTCAAAAAATCAAGAAATCATGATAAATACTTGATTTGTTATCAATAAAAAACTTATTAAAATCTAAATAATTAAAAATAAACAAAACAACAAAAAATGAATAAACAAGATAATTAAGCAAAAAACTATAATAAAAACTAAATACAAAAAAGATAATAAAAAAAACCGAAATAAAATTTAATAAAAAAATACTATGCTTAGAAATTATTCTATCTAGATTTAAATACAAATTCAATAAATAATCTATTACTCAAACCAAAAAAGCATAAAAACCAAAAGCTAGTAATTTATTATAAATATCTACATCAAAGTCTAAAAAATATAACAATATAGAACTTGATGACAGAATTATTCAAAAAATAAACAAATTGTCATATTGAATTTTTATAAATACTAGAAAAATAAAAAATAACAATAGTAAAAAAGAAACAACATCAAAAGTAATAATATAAGTAAAAAATATTAATAAAAAAGCAGATAAAAAAATAAAAATATAATTTTTTTTAATACTTAAACTTGATAATTTTTTAGAAAAAATATACTTAAATCATAATACAACAATTCAAAAATACAAAACTAATAAGTACAAAAAATCTACCTTTAAAAAGCTATATAAAGCCAAAGTAACAATATATAAAAACAAAAATAAAAAATAAAATTTTATATAAATTCAATTAATCATATTTTTTTAATTTAATTATTATAAACAAAAACAAAAAAAGTTTTTAAATATACTTGACTTTTATTATTTTTTAAGTATAGTATATTTAATATTTATTTAGTTATTTATTTTATTATTTATATATTATACTTATTATGAATAAATTCAACAATTTTAAAAATTTTATTACAGGTAGATGAGAAATAGTTATTACAACTTGAGTAGTAGTTATCAGCTTGGTTATACTATACTCATATTTTTTATCGTCTAATGAAACTTCAAGAGACGCTATTAGATATACAAATTTGTTAAAAATAAATGATGATTTAAAATTGTATTATTCAAAAAACAATACTTATCCTCTTCCAGACGATTCAGTTAATATAACTGCTAGTTGAGAAATACTGACATATCAATGAAATGCTTGAGAAGATGTATTCAAAAGCTTGTGAACAGAACTGATAAAAGATCCAAAATCATATAAATTATTCAATTACTTGAATTATTTCACATATGCTACTGATGAGAAAAAGCAAAAATTTCAATTAATGACTTTTTATGAATGAGATCCAGAAAATAAATATGAACCTACAACTAATAGAAAACCAATCAATTATTGAGACAAAATATGAATAGCAATAGAAAACAACACTTCTAGACCAATCCAAGAAACAAAACTTTGATTAGACATTTTAAATACACTTGATTCATACTCTATATATTTAGATGAAAAAAATATACTTGTTTGAGACAAATTAAATTTAAAACAATTAATTTCAAATACGGAAAAATCACAAGCAGTATCATGTCTAGAAATAAAAAATTCAGGATTAAATATAAGTGGTAATTATTTCATAAATCCATTACTAGAATCAGATCTAAAAATACCAAAAAAACCTCTAAAAGTATACTGTGATATGGAAAGTGACTGAGGTTGATGGACTAGACTATATTTCAAAAAATGAAAAGAAACATGCTTCAATGATGATAATTTTTACAATCCATTTATTATAGAAAAAGTAATTACAAAAGATTTTGCAATCAGTGATAATATTGAAACACTTAAAAGTGAATGATCATGGATTTTGAAAGATATTGATCTAAAAAATGAATGATACAATACCAGAAAAATGGCAAATATAGCAAATTGTAAAACACCAATGTGAACAAAGTGGTCAAATGAATATGATTGATGATATGTTTCAATCAGATGAACACTTTCAACAATGTGAACATGGACAAAAATGTTTTCTGGATGTGAATTTTATAAAAATGTATGAGAAAAACTAGTAGTATTCAATATATGATGAATGAAAGATTACAATATGACATGAGAATTCATTCATACATTATGTAACAATTACTCAGAAAAAGACAATTCTATAACATCTAAATGGGATTGGGACAATACTAGAGTTATCTGGGTAAGATAAAATATCAAATAATAATATAATATGAAAACAATTTCAATTATAATTCCTGCATACAGAGAAGAACAAAATATTCCTATAATATTTGAAACATTGAGAAAAATATTATCAAGTCTTTCAGATAAATATGATAGTGAAATAATTTTTGTGAACGACTGAAGTATAGATAAAACTTGGGATGAAATACTGAAACTATGCAAAAAAAATGATAATGTAAAATGATTAAATCTCAGTAGAAATTTCTGACATCAACAAGCTTTAACTGCAGGTTATATGAAAGCAAGTGGAGATTTAATTATCAGTATGGATGCTGATATGCAAGATCCACCAATTCTAATACTAAAAATGATTAAAAAATGGGAAAAGTGATTTGAAGTAGTATATGCTAGAAGAATAAAAAGACATGACAGATTTCTAAAAAAATATACAGCAATAGCATATTACAAATTACTAGCAAATTTTTCAGATACAAAAATCCCTAGAGATGTTTGAGATTTCAGACTTATAGATAAAAAAGTATTAAAAGCTTTCAAAAAATTAAAAGAAAAAGACAGATATATCAGATGAATATTTGCATGGATGTGATTTAAAACTACTTTCGTAGATTATGAAAGACCAGAAAGATTTTTATGAGAAACTTCATACACATGGAGAAAAATGATAAAACTGGCAATGGATTGAATACTAAATTTTTCTACATTTCCTCTAAAAATTTGAGCTATCATAGGTTTTTTCATAATCATTCTATCAAATATTTTCTTTTTATATATCACTTATGATTTCTTCATAAATTGAGCTGATTATCCATTATATAAATGGATAAATGTTGTACTTTTATGATTTATGTGATTATTATTCATATTTTTATGGATACTTTGAGAATACATCTGAAGAATATACAATGAAACTAGAGAAAGACCACTTTATATAATTTCTGAGAAAGTTAATTTTAAATAAATCTATGAAAAAAATATTAATTTTAAACTATGAATACCCACCATTATGATGATGAGCATGAGTAGTGAGTAAAGAATATGCCGAATGACTAGTTAAATTATGAAATCATGTAACAGTTATTACAACATGGTTTGAATGAGAACCTGAAATTAAAGAAATATGAAACTTAAAAATAATCAGATTAAAATCTCTCAGAAAAAAATCATTTCAATCAAATCCAATAGAAATGCTATCTTGGGCATATAAATCAATAATTTTTCTAAAAAAATATCTAAAACATTACAATTTTGATTTAGTAATTGCATTTTTCAGTATACCTGGTTGAATCGTAGCTAAATACATAAAAGACAAATTCAATATTCCATACATATTATCCACACATTGACATGATATTCCAGGATTTTTCCCAGAACAAATGAGAAAATTTCATATACTTACAAATTGGTACACAAAAAAAATCTGGAAAAAAGCAGAAAAAATCCTAGTTTTAACAACTGAAATGAAAAAATTAGCCGACAAATTCTGAAATCCAAACAAAAATATAATACTAGCAAATTGATGTTATAGTGAGTTTTTCTATCCTGATGTATCAAAAAAGAAAGATATGTTTACAATACTTTTTGCATGAAGATTGGTAATACAAAAAGACCCATTTACAATGTTAAAAGCTATTAAAATACTTAAAACAAAAACAAGTAATTTCATAGTAAATATAGCTTGAGATGGTCCTATGAAAAAAGAAATAGAACTATATATAAAACAAAACAATTTATCAGAAAATATCAAATTTACAGGTTGGTTAACAAAAGAAGAAATAAGAGATTATTATCAATCATCACATATACAAATTTGTACTTCCAAAGTCGAAGCAATGAGCGTTGCAATTCTTGAATCACTTTACAGTTGATTATATATACTTTCAACTCCTATAAGTGGTAATACTGATATGATAGTAGAATGAAAAACTTGAGAATTTTTCAATATATGAGATTATAAAACTCTATGAAATAAATTGATAGATATTAGTGAAATTTATAGGGATAAAAAACATGATAATAAAATAATAGAACAATTAAAAGATAAATACAATCGGGAAAATATAATTTTTGAATTAAATAATATTACAAAAAATGTCATTAAAAATCTTACACATAATTGATAATTTGGGCTTATGATGAGCTCAAACAGTTGTTAAATGAATCTTTGAAATACAAGTTTCAAATAATGATATTTATCTGTATACTATCAGAAAAACAGAAATTCAAACATCAATAAATCATAAAAATATTATTTTAGATAATTCAAAAAATAAATACAACTTCCCTATTTTGAAACTAAGAGATTTTATCAAAAAAAATGATATACAAATACTTCACTGTCATCTAGCAAAATCACAAATAATCTGAGCATTACTAAAAAAAATATACTTTCCAAAAATAAAATTAGTATTTCATGAACACTGAGAAATATTTGAGAACTGAAAAATATATCCATTTTTGATGAATTTATTCAAAAATATAGTAGATATATATATAGCAGTATCAAAAGCTACAAAAAAAATTATTTTAGAAAAAACAAATTATAATCCAGAAAAGATAAAAATATTATACAACTTTGTAGACTTAGATAAATTTAAAAAAATATGAGATATAAATATTAAAAAAGAAAGAAAGAAATACAATTTAAACAATGATGATATTGTTATATGATTTGCAAGTAGGTTAAATAAATCAAAGTGATATATAGATTTCTTGGAATCAGCCAATAAATTAATAAAAAAATGATATGATTACAAGTTTCTAATAGCCTGAGATTGATGAGATAAAGATAAAATAATAGAATATATAAGAAAAAATAATCTATCCAAAAATATAAAACTTATATGATATGTAAAAGATATGACAGCTTTTTACAACACTATAAATTGTTTTGTATTCCCTAGCCATAGAGAATCACTTTGAATTACATGAATAGAAGCAAACGCATGTGCTTGTCCAGTAGTTGCATCAAACATAGATTGACTAAATGAAATAATGATAGACAACAAAAATGCAATATTATTCGAAAAACAAAATACAAAAGAGTTAGCAGAAAGTATAGAAAAAATCATCGGTAATCTAGAAATAAAAAACAGTTTAATAAAAAATTGATTAACAGAAGTAAAAAAATATAGTTTAAAAAAGTATATAATTAATTTAAATAAAATATATGAATAATAATATTCCATTAATAAGTATTGTTATTATTAATTATAATTGATTAAAATATCTAAAAAGAACAATACCAAAAATTGTTAATCTAAGTTATAAAAATAAAGAAATAATTATAGTAGATAATGGCTCAAAAGACTGAAGCATAGAATATATAAATTCATTGAACAATGTAAATTTAATTCAGAGTAGCAAAATAAGAGAAAAAAATTATGCCAGCAATTTATGAATAAATAATGCAAAATGAGAATATATATTACTCTGTGACAATGATTTATTAATAGTAGAAGATAATTTATTAGAAAACTTATTAAATCAATATAATTATGATAATAAAACATGAATATTATGATTATCATTTGTAAACGAATTTGAAAAAAAGACTATATGATATGGTAATTATTTATGATTATTTTATACAAAAGAAAAGAAATCTCTAAAATTAGATGATTTAGCAAAATTAAATTGAATAGAAATATCATTTCCTTCATGAATATGATTTTTTATAAAAAAAGAAATATGGAATAAGTTAGGCTGATATGATGATTTCTTAAAATTTTGATGAGATGACAGTGATATCTGAATTAAATCATATATGTTTTGATTCAAAAACTTTTTATACACAAAATCTATTCAAATTCATATTTGAATGTCTGAGAGACAAGATAACAATAAATTTAGAATAAAATTTAGAGATATGTTTTTTGCTGATTTATATACCATGACAAAAAATTATACAAAATACAATTTAATCATAACTATTGTTTTGTATAGTATTTTTTACTTCATTAGATCAATAAAACAATCACTATTTAGATTTCACATATGACCATTTTTTGCATTTTTTGAAGCTTATTATTTATACATCAAAAATATAAATTATAATCTAAATAAAAGAATAGATATACAATGAAAAAGGATTATTAAAGAAGATATATTTATATTTAAATCAATACATTAAAAATAAAACATAACTATGAATCAATTAAAAAAAGTTAAAGACTTATTCTTACAAATATTATTAATTATCTTTTCTTACATCGTAAAAAAAGATAATAATCTGATGATTTTTTGAGCATGAGTATGAAATTCATTTAAATGAAATACAAAATATTTATTTTTATACTGAACAAGAGAAAAAAAATATAATTGTTTTTGGATAACTAGAAACAAAGAATTATATAAATCCCTAAAAAATAATTGATACCCAGTACTATATTTATATAGTATATTTTGATTCTACAAATTACTTAAAAGTAATATTTTGTTTATAGAAATGTGAGCACAAGACTGTGTATATACATGACAAATTTTTTGAAACTTAAATTTTTTTAATTTACGGCATTGAACACCACTTAAAAAAATTTGAGATGATATGATAAAAGAAAATATATGAAATTCAATAAATATATTGTACAAAATAAGAAATATTCTATGAAAAAAATTTAAATCATCAGCAAACTTAAAATATATATCTAGTCCTTCAACATTTGTTTCAAAAATTCTCAAAAAAGCATTTGATAATGATAATGTATATATTACATGATATCCTAGAAATGATATATTTTTTGATAAAAGTTTAATTATAGATGATTTTTATATTAGTTTGGATTTATGAAATTATGATAAAATAATCACTTATTGCCCTACTTTTAGAGACAATTCAAATATATCTCCATTTACGAAAGATTTTTTAATTAAATTAAATATATATTGTAAAGAAAAAAATTATTTATTTTTAATAAAACTACATCCGTATGATAAAAGTTTAGATTTAAATTTGAATATCTATTCAAACATTAAAAGTATCGAAAAAAAAGTAGATTTACAAGAATTATTGGTATATACAGATATATTAATTACTGATTACTCAAGTGTATTTTTTGACTATATTATAACAAATAAACCAATAATATATTATTCATATGATTACGAATTTTACATAAAAAATTGTAGATGACTATATTTAGACTATTACAAAGAAATACCTTGACCTTTTATAAAAGAAGAAAATGAGTTAATTCAATGTATAAATAATATAAATGATTGGTTTTATGATGAAAATTACCAAAACAAATATAAAGAATTTAATGATAAATTTAATAAATATAAAGACTGAAAATCATGTGAAAGAGTATTTAGTTTAATTTCTAAAAATATATAAAATGAAAAAGATATTAACATATGGGACTTTTGATTTAACACATATTTGACATATAAAAATTTTAAAAAGGGCTAAAGAATTATGAGATTATTTAATAGTAGGTGTATCTACAGATGAATTTAATAATTTAAAATGAAAAAAATGTGAATTTCCTTATGACCATAGAAAAGAAATAATTGAATCTATTAAATACGTAGACTTAGTTATTCCTGAATCTAATTGGGAACAAAAAATAGATGATGTAAATAAATATAATGTTGATATAATGGTCATGTGAGATGATTGGGAATGAAAATTTGATTATTTAAAAGAATATTGTGAAGTAATATATTTACCTAGAACCTGAGGAATATCAACAACTCAAATAAAAAATAATATATCAAACAAAAAATAGTATGAAAATAATATATATTTTAATGCCAAATTTCATAAAAAATATTCTAAAATATTTAGTTTTTTTAATAAAATATAAAAAAAGTATAAATATAAATAGCTTAATAAATTTGCCTATTTCATATATTTACAATAAAAAAATAAAAATTGGAAAAAATGTAAATATATGAATATGAAACTATTTCACATGAAACATAGAAATATGAGATAATTCATATATTAATTCATCAAACACAAAATTAAACTGATGAGAAAAAAATAAAATAATAATATGAAAATATTGTTCTATCTCATGGAATGTATCAATAATTTCAAAAAATGAACATAACTACAATTTAATCTCAACAAGTCCATTTATAGATAATACAGATATTTGAAAAGACACAATTATATGAAACGATGTCTGGATTTGAGCTAATTCAATTATTCTACCATGAATAAATATTTGAAACTGAGCAATAATATGAGCATGATCAGTAGTAACAAAAAATATTGATGATTATGCAATAGTTTGAGGAAATCCAGCGAAAATAATTAAATATAGATTTAACAAAGAAAAAATTGAGAAACTAAAAAAATTGAATCGGTGGGACTGGAATATAGAAAAAATAAAAAAATATCCAATTTAATTAAATTGGATATTTTTTTATTTCCCTTCACATAAAAACACATTTGGAAAATAATTTTCTTCTGGATGCATATATGAAAAAATTCTATACTTCACTATTCAAATTCTTGATGCTATATTTTCACATTTAGTATCTAAATATTTCATAACATCTACATTTACCAAATCCCTAGTACTTCAAACTACTATTATCTGTTCATTTTTATCTAATATATCAAAGAAATTTAAATCATTTTCCAAAAATTTTTTTGTAGATTTATTAGAATTATATAATTCATCAAAATTGGTTCCAGAATCTCTATTGTTATTATAAAATATGAAAGATTTATTAGAATAATTTTTTACATATTTACTCAAATAATAATTATCGTCCCAATTTATTCATCAATCAGCTAATCTAAGTAAAACTATATTATCAAAATTATCAAAAATATAATCAAAAGCTTTTACGTTATCAGGCTTAGCAGCTCTAAAATGTATCCTAGTTCATTCTATATTTTGCCAATTTGCTTGTGATAATTTAGTAAAAGGTTGAAATTGTGGTAAATATGGAAACTGCAATGGTATAAATATAATAGTAATAAAAACTAAAAGATAATAATTCTTCTTTTCTCAATTATTTATTACAATTAACCAAATATAATAAATTAATATACTTACATAAAAAATAAATATTCATTGAATCAAAGCTATGTATCTAAAATCTTCATATCTATTAAAAAAATACAATGAAAAAATAATCGGTACAAAAAGCGAAAAAATCAAAAATAAATTCTTATATATCTTTTTATAACTCAAGAATAACAATGATATCAATAAAAATTCTAGTGAAAATCATAAATTGAAAGGATTAGATAAATGAGATAAATATATTTTAA
This sequence comes from Candidatus Altimarinota bacterium, assembly GCA_028688895.1. Classification (GTDB taxonomy): domain Bacteria; phylum Patescibacteriota; class Gracilibacteria; order BD1-5; family UBA6164; genus UBA6164. Next base: position 37,469 of record JAQTXG010000005.1, read on the forward strand.
TAGGGCTAAAAAAATCAATCTTTAAATTTATCATATTTTGTATACCAAATGGCATTTTAAACAAAGTGATGAATCAAATAGAGTTTAAAACAAAAATAATTCATAATAAAACAAATATTAGATATATAGGATAATATTTTTTAAATTTAAATGTATTTAAAATAGTAATAAATAAAACAAAAGCTAATAATGGAAATAGCATTATAATTGTAGCATGAAATTCAAACAATCAAATTATAAATATGATAATAGAGGTAGAAGAATAAACTAATTTATCTTTTATTTTGCTAGACTTAAATAATTTATATAAAAAATAAAACAAAATTAAACTTATGATGATTAAAAATACATAAGCTCTTAAAAATCTAGAAAAATACAAAACTATGTCATTTACAGAATAAATATACATAGAAATCAATCAAATAACTGCATTTCAAGTTATTTTAATTACTATGTAATATATCAAAAATAATCATAGAAATCATACAATTGCAACAGGCAATCTAGAAGAAAATTCTGATAATCAAAATATTTGCTGAGAATAACTAGTAACAATAGATAGTGACAAGTTCCTGTCAGTCCATTTTGCATCTCATACTTCATCATACAAAAAATCCCATCTAGCGAATTCTCCAGTCTGAGAGTAGGTATACGCAGGTGAAAAATGATATTTTTCATCTTGATGAAATGGAGTACTTCAAAGATTGATAAAAATATTTGAAAAACAAATAATAGTTATTAAGATAAAAAAACTCAAATAAACTTTTCATTGATTAGTTATATTCTGATATAGAGATTTATGATTAGAAATAAATTTTTCATTTATTATATCAGATTCAATTAATGATATTTTATATCTAATAGTATAAAATACCAAACTTAAAAATACTAAAGTCAAAATTAACAATCAATACTGAATATTTATAGAGTCTCATACAATACTTGCATACTTAGTTTTTACAAAAAAACTAAACAACAATGATATAGCAAACAAAAACAAAAAAATATTTTTGATTATTTTAAAAAATTTTTCTTTTGATAACATTTATTTAAGTTAAAAATAAATTAATTTAAAGAATCAAGTATTTCTTTTCAAGAAATAAAAATAGAAACTCCTAAAATAATAAGAAGCCACAATTTGTGAGACAAAAACTCTCACAAAAACACTCCTTGTAATAATATATTTATATTTCACAATAACATTATTGATAAAAATAATAATATTAGAAAAGAAAATAAAATTAATTTTTTAAACATTATATGCGTAATTATTGATATATAATAATATATATATTATAATATATCATATAAACTAAATTAATTGCAAATATAATTCAAAAATATTAATATTTATGAAAAAAATTCTATTTTATTTATCTATATCAATTATATTCATTTATTGAATATATATCAGATATTATGAATTATGAACATGATCCTTTTGGATAGATGAAGGATACAGTTCCATTATTTCATTTTTTTCAAATATAAACAATTTCAATCCATACTTACCAACATGAAAATATGATTTTTCACAATACTTGTTTACCTTTTTTCAAACATTAAGCTTTAAGTTATTTTGAATATCAGATTATTCAGCAAGATTAACTAGTTTCATATTATCTATATTAAACATGATTGTGTATTTAATATTTTCTATCGAATTATTAAAAAATAAAAAAAATAATTTGATTTGAATTATATTTTTATTTTTCATATATGTTTTTTCTACGTGGCAGATAATATGGGCTAGAGAAGCCAGATTTTATGAACTATTATCATTTATATACTTTATAAACATTTATTTTATATGGAAATACGCTAATACAAACAAAATATTTTATTTTTTACTATATCTAGTATTTACTTTATCATGAATAATATTTCATCCGTTTTGTTTTTGACTTATTGTAATATGAATAATTATTATACTGTACAAGATATTTATTGAAAAAAATAGAGCAAAAATTGGATATTTTACATGAATTGTAGTAATATTAATAATATACTATTTAATAGATTTATGATTTAACTATATTTCTATATGAAATATATATACATGAGAAAGCGTTCCAAGTATTAATAGTATATGAAAATATAATTACTTAATGTTTTTTAATTTTTATCTAAAAAGTTTATATTCTCAATTATGAATAATACTTATTTCATTTATATTATGAATTATATACTTTACTTATAGAAAAAAGCACTTAAATTTGATTATTTTTTGATGAGTATTTTTGATAAATATTTTGTTAATTCCATATTGATATATGGCTCATTCTAGATATATGTATCATATATATTCTATAATTACTCTTATATGATGATACAACATTATTTTATTGTATAACTATTTATCCGAAGAACTAAACATAGATTACAGAAAAATAATAACTTCATTATTTATTATAGTTACTATATTTTGAATTTATAAAACATACAATATTACAATCCTAGCTCAAAGATATTATTATATTGATTATACGTCACCAAAGCCAAATTTCAAAATGGCATATAAATATTTAGATGAAAACTTTATAGATTACAAAATAATTTCAGGTTTCCCTCAATTATGTTATTGGTATAACATAAATAATATTGAAAGATGTAGCTATGCAATAAATATAAATCTATTATGAGAGAATGATTTAAATGACATATTAAATAAAAATCAAAAAGAAAATTATACTAATATATCATATATAAATAATATTAATGATATCGAAAATTTAAGATTATATTTCTTTGTAATCGATGATCTAACTCTAAAAAATGCAATAAATAAGGATCTAATACAACAAATTAAAACAAAATGCACGATGATTTACAAAGATATTTGAAATTATGAAACTTCAAATTTTATATGAATTTGGAAATGTGCTTATAATTAATAATAAATATATATTTTTATTAATAAATAATTTGACATTTAAATATTTTAATATATAATATATTAATATTATGCAATTAGATTTCCATTACATTATTTTTTATAATAAACTATGAAAAAAATTAATTTAAATAGAATAACAAAAAATAGTTGAATCATATTCAGTACTATTTTTGTATTATTGATATTATTAATAGCAAATACTTCGGCTATTAATTGAATAATTGGTTATTGAAGTAATAATGATTATTCAAACCCTACTAATACATTATCTTGATCAGTAACAGTTGGTTCATGAGAAACATTGACTTGAACAACTTTAGCTACTATCAATAATGCTGTACAATTAACAAATAATTGAATATCAGTAACAATACCAAGTAATACACAAATAGCAAACGCTCAATGAACAAGTTTTAACGTAAACTCAATTACTACATATGTACTAAACAATTTACCAGTTGCACTGTCTACAAATGAACTTGATGTATGAAAAATAAAATTTTGAATTGATTGAGTTAATCTATATTTTTCAAAACCAGTTAAATTACAAATACCAGTAAACACTACAAATTCAACTGTAAAAATATATTCAAAACATGCATGAGTTAGCTGATATCAAACATATTCATTAACAGATACATTAGCATCAAATTGTAATAATGGGTATGCTTCACCATCTAGTAACATAGCAACAGTTTCAAATTGAATAGCTACTATATACACATGTTCTGCATCTGATTTCATTGCTTCAGTAACTAATACTCAAACAAATAGCAGTTCATGAGGTTGAGGTACATGAGGAGGTGGTGGTTGATCATTATTGAGAATGGATAACTGTCCAAAATGAGATTATTCAAAAAGTTATTATGACAGAGAATGTTGAATTGCTCCACTTATCGTAAATAATTTATCAGCAACTTGAACTCTAAATGATTCATTAAACAATAATGAAAAAAATTTAAATAATTGAACAAAAAGAACAATAGATTACAAATGAATTAATATAGTTGTAATTGAATGATATAAATTATCAAACAAAACAGCTTTAGTAGCAAAAAAAATAATTGAAAACAAAAAATTAACATTAGTTGAAAAAAATACATATATAAATAGAGTAAATGAATTTTTAATTTCAAAATACAATTTCGATATAAGTAACAAAAATAATGTTACATTGAAAAATAATTATATAAAACAATTTTTTCTATTAAAAAAAGCAATAAAAGACTTTAGTAATAGAAAATAATTAACTAAAATTTAAAAAGGTAAATCAGTAAATAATTTACCTTTTTATTTAAAATAATTTTAAATTTTAAAAAAAACTTTAAGAATAATCTAAAAAACAAAAACACCTACGAAAAAAAAAAAAAAAAAAATAGAAATTTTTTAGATAAAATTTATGAAAATAATTTACCGCTTAGCTATTTCTAAGGGAAAATTTTTGTATAAATGTTAGCAAAAAAAGCATCTTTTATAGAAGTGAGTTTTTAGATATTCATTAATACATAATCCCATAAAAAAACTTTATATGTTCAAATCATTCACTATTTTTCACTTTTTCATATACAGCTTTAAGAGTCTCATATCACTCTGCATGTTTATTTTCAGATTTAAGTATTTCTAGAGCCAATCAGATTTTTTTTCATGAACCTAGTAGTTGTCATAAATAATGATTTCTAGAATTACCGAAACAAGTAGCAACTATATCTCATCCAAGAGAATAATAAGAAAAATCCAAATCATCACTACCTCCATACAATTTAATAATTTCCTTCATCTCATCATAAAATTGTAGCAAACGATAACCTATACTTGATTTTCACTCACCTTTTCACTCATAGTATCAAACCATTATAGCCATTATATTTTTCAAACTACCATACAATTCTATGTTCAAAATATTTGTTTGAACTTTTATTTTTAAATAATCATTTTCTAAAAATGATTTTATTTTATTTCAGATTTCTACATTTTTTATTCATAAATCTGCTCAAAGTGTCTTTCACTCTATCACTTCTGCTGCTATCATTCATCATGATAATACACTATAATTGTATTGTTTTCAAACCATTATTTCATCTACTAGTTCACTAATTAACTTATTAGATTTTATATCTATTCACTTAGCCAAATTCAAAATAGTAACTCCAGGTTTCAATTTATCTTTTATAGAATTCAAACTACTAGAAATAAATTGAACTGGAATAGCAATAATAATCAAATCAATTTCAGATAACAAATCATCATAATTTTTAACCAAATTTATATTTTCAGGCAATTTATAACCAGCAAAAAAATAAGGATGTTCTCTAGTATTCTGGATAGAATCAACAATCTCTTTATTCAATTCAAAAGCATAAAAACTATGATTGGGACTATTTTCTCACAACAGCTTATTCATAGCAAAACCAAAAGCTCAAAGTCAAAGTGTAAGTATTTTCATAAAAAAAATTAATTTATAATAAAAACTAGTATATATAAATGTAAATATATGTAAAATAAAAAAATATCATACAAAATTGTATGATATTTTTTAAAGCATCTTCTCTTTCCTCAACAACATCAAAATCAATAAAACTCAAAAAACTCAAATCAAAATATAAATAATTATAGAATTTTGACTTCAAAAATCCAAAACTTCTGTTTGTTCTATTTTTTTCTCATAATCTTCATCTTCCTTTGAAGACGCCTCTGCTTTTGGAACTATCGTAGTTTTTTTAGCTTTCTTTGGAGTCTGATAAAAATTAACTATATATTCTCATATATTTAATTCCCCATTATCTCACAAAACAGCCAAATAAACCTTATAATTTCCAAACCTCTCATACTTGATACCTTTTGGATTTTTTCACTCAAATTTTTGTCCATTTCAAAAATCCCAACTATATTTTTGTATGTTTCAAGTACTTTCAGATCAATCAAAATTTATACTACAAGTATCAAAACATGTAATACTATTCCCAGTAATAGTTTTATTTTTTCAAATCTTTCACTGAATTGTTATGATCGATTCTATACTACCAGTAGAAACTAAACTAGTACTTTTATCAACGACTTTTTTACTCGAAATAATAACTGATGTACTGCTATTTAATCACCAAATTCATAGATTTTGTTTTTTAGCAACTGATTCTGCTTTTTTATATTCTTCACTATACTTAAAATCATAATCCAAATACGCTTTTGCATATCACAATTCTATCAATTTTTTATTAAAACTTTCTCAATCCACATAAACAAATCATAACAATCTAGCATAATTATCACGAAAATTGTTTGGATCCATTTCCACATCTACTTCTAGTCCTGATATTGTGTCATTTACAAAATCATAAGCTTCTTGTCAAAACTCTTGTATTTCTTTATTGGGATTTTTTGTCTCTGGAGTATCAATACCTATAAGTCTCATATTTTCTACTTTATTTGTAGATAAAAATTGTACTTTAACAGTATCTCAATCTATTACTTCTACTACTTTAGCTTTTCAAGAAAATACATCCAATCTAGAATGATCCAAATAAAATCCATCTTTTACTTTGAAATCCCGAGCCAATTTATCTATAAGTAGATCTTTACAAAATAAATTTACTTCATCCAAATCATTATTTAGATTTATTTTTGTAACTTCCTTTAGATATTTCTTTGTTTCTCATTTTTTAATTATTTCTCCTGTAGAAAACTTGAAAGCCTTACTTCATCAATCAATTATATCATCCAATTTACAAATACTTAAATCCAAATCTAGCTCTCAATTATTGATTATTTCAATAAATTCCAAATCATCACTTCATGCAGGATTTGGCAACAATTTATGAAGCTTTAATCCAGAATAATCTGATAAAACATCAGTATTTCAATAAGGAATGACATACATCAACTCTTTATTATCTTCATTTATTACTTCATCTTTGATTTCCTCTTCTATCACTTTTTGTTCAACTTGGATATTAGTAAAATTGAGTTCTGTGATATTATAATTATTTTCATTTCAATACTCATAAACCTTCAATTTTACCTCAAAAAATCCATTTCAATACTTAACATATCCAGGATTACATTTAAATTGTGTTCCAGAATCAAAAATAGCATTTCAAAAATCCCATATACATCTTTCCCTTGAATTTTTTAATTCATAATTCAAATTTATACTACAAGATTTTTTGTTTGTACATTCATTTTTATCATTTATACCACTTTGAATAATTATTTGAGGCTTACTAATATTTAAAGAACTATTATCAGTATAAATATTACTTACATATACTGTTGAAGAACTAACAACAGGTTTTATATATCATTTATTGACCACTTTAAAGGATTTTTCTATAAAATTTTCTAGATTATTTTTATTTATTATCTGTACTTTAAAATCAAATGTTCAAATAGGTACAACTATAGTATTTGGATTACATTTATCTCATTCACTAGTTTCAAATCAAAAATCTATTTTACACAAATAATCTGATTCACTGAAATCTCAAACAAAACTATTTCTCAAATCTAGATTTATTTTACACTCTTCTTTACTAGTATCACAATTATAAACATCAACTATTTCTTCTTTCTCCAATAAATAAGTAGGTACTTGAAAACTATATTCTATTTCTGGTAATAAAATAAAATTGTTATTTATATTTTCCACTATATTTCAACTAGAACTAACTGTATTGTTATCAACTGTTCCAGATTGAGTATTAATCCATTCTGTATCATTATTTTCTGTAACTATAGAGCCAGTTTCAGTTTCAATAGTTGAATCTATAGAACCTGTTTCAGTAGAATTATCATCAGAATCCATGACACTTCAAGTTTGTGATTGTGTATTATCAATATCCAGACTTCATGTAGAACTTAATACTTCCTCATTTACATCCAAACTGCCAGATTGCGTATCTTGAGTGTTAGAATCTGCTTCACCTAACACTTCTGTAGTATTTATATAATCATAAATAACTATTACTTTTCATTTTTCACTTGTAGCATAAGTATAACTATCTAGCAAATTTCAAAAATTGTCATACAAAAACAATTGTTCATCACTATTATTTAATAATAATTTAGTCTCATTTCTAAAATATTTTTTCCTTTCTTGTACATTCAAAAAATATGTTTCGTCAAAAACAAACTCCTTTTCAGAAGTATCCTTCAATATATATCCACTCAAAAACAAAACTTGATCAGAATTATTATACAACTCTATATATTCCAGATTAGCATCATCATCTGTATTTGGAAATATTTCAGAAATATTCAAGTTTCAAAATACTTGAGATATTAAAACAACAAAAAATCATAAAAGTAAAAATAAATTTCTAAATTTCATACAATAAAAAAAGTAATATAAAAACTTATATTACTCATAACATATTAATATAACATTAATATTTGAAGCTATTTTTTAAAAAACTATCTAAAAAATTTATTCCACAAAATCCTAACAGCTATATTTATAGCATTTCATGAAGATTGTCACTTCTTTAATGAATATTCAGTGTATTTGATAGTAACAGGCACTTCTTTGTATGGTATTTTTTGACAAGAAATAATATCCAATATCTCTGAAGCATGTGTCATACCATCTTGTGTAATCCTGATTTTATCGAGTATTTTGGTTCTAATTACTCTATAACCATTATGAGTATCAGTTAAGTTTATATTACTTATGAAAAATGTGAACAGTATTCAAAGTTTCAAAACCATTCTTCTAACAAATGGAATTCATACCTCTTTTTTTCACAAAAATCTACTACCAAGCAATACATCTATACTATGATGCTCTTTTAATATTTTTTCAAATGATTTCAGATCTTCCAAACTATGTTGTCAATCAGCATCATAAGTAATAACATAATCTATATTTCAATACCTTCTTACATATTCAAATCCAGTCTCAAGTGCTGCTCACTGTCACCTATTTTTCAAATGATTTAATAGAATTATTTTGTCTCAAAATTTTTCCAAATGATGCCTAGTATTATCTTTTGATCAATCATTTACAACTATTATATTTTTGTATCAACTATCCAAAATATTTTTCACAGTGTGATAAACTACTTTTCACTCATTATAAGCAGGTATAACAAATACTTCTTTTCAATTTATTTCATTTTTTGCTGAAAATTCTAGTGCGATTCATCTGACAAGCTGTGTAATGTCTTCTTTATTTCCTACATGTTTACCCAATAATAAAAGTACAAAATAAAGCAAAAATATGATAGAAGCATAAACCAAAACATCAGCTCATCTAGCTACTCAAAATACATTTCAAATATCATTTAAAACATTTGGAAAATATGTAAATATTAACAATCAACCTCAGATAGAAATAAAAACCAAAAAATGAAGAGCATTAAACTTCTGCTTATTAGCTATATCTAATGCAAGTATCAATATTATTATTCACGAAATCGTAAAGAAAAAATCTAGTAGTGTCATGGAAAAATAGAATTAATATTGTAAATCCCCCCCTCAATCTTCCCACCCAAGGGATAACTGAGACAGGAGTGCTTGCACGACTATCTTCGAAGTTAGAACGAAGTAGAGAAGAAGCTACAGATTGTTCTACTCCTTTCTCCCACGGAGGGAAAGGCTTAGGATAGGGGGATAAGTTTATAAATTTATTATATAGATTTCTCACTTTTTTCAAATAATTCTTCTATATCTTCTCTGATTTGTGATATAAGCTCTAAATCTCTCAAATCAGCAACCTTTAAATCTGGTACTCATGATTGCCTCAAACCATATACTTCTCCTGGTCATCTCAACTCCAAATCTATCTCAGCCAATTCAAAACCATTATTAGTTGATTCCATAGCTTTGAGTCTATCAGTTTGATTACCACTTGTAGGAAACAAATAACAATATGATTGATAAGCTCATCTACCTACTCTTCATCTAAATTGATGCAGTTGTGATAGTCAAAATCTCTCTGCTCATTCTATACACATTATTGAAGCATTTGGTATATTTACTCATACTTCTACTACTGATGTACTAGACAATATCTGTATTTTATTCTCAGAAAATTCTCTCATTACTTCATCTTTTTCTTTTGGTTTCATCTTACCATGCAACAATCCTACTCTAAAAGGATGAAATATTCATATAAGCGATTCATATGTAGAAATAGCATTTGCCAAATCTATTTTTTCTGATTCTTCTACTAGTGGAGATATCCAAAATACTTGTCTACCTTGTTCCAATTGAGATCTAACAAATAATTCTATCTCTGATCTTTGAATATCATTTTTAGCTACTTTTGTATATATTTCCTTTCTACCTTTTGGATACTGTGAAATAATAGACAAATCCTGGTCTCCATATAGTGTCAAAGCCAAAGTTCTAGGAATAGGTGTAGCCGTCATATTGAGACTATGAGGAATCAATCAAGACTTATTTCAAAATCATCTTTCCAATACTTCTCTTTGTTTTACTCAAAATCTATGTTGTTCATCCACAACCACAAATCACAAATTATAAAAACTTACATCCTCCTGCACCAAAGCATGTGTACCTATAACCAAATCTATATTTCCAGTTTTTAAATCAGACTTTACAGCTTCTTTTTGTTTTTTTGTCAAACTACCTACAAGCAAATGTGAACTAATATTGTATTTCATAAGCAATTCCTGCATAGATTCAAAATGCTGTCTAGCTAGTATTTCAGTAGGTGCCATAATTGCGACCTGGATACGAGAAGAACTACTCTCAATTATCCCATGAATACTTGCTATCAATGCAACAGCAGTTTTACCTGTTCATACATCTCACTCCAAAAGTCTCTGCATACTGTGAGGCTTTTCCATATCCTTTAGTATTTGAAAAAGTACTATTTTTTGATGATCAGTTAAATCAAACGGCATGTTTGAAATAATATCCTTTACAGTTTCAGCATTCATTTTGATAGCTAAAGATTTACCTTCTGTATTTTTAAAACTTTCATATTTAGTAGATATAGCTCTATGATTTATCTCATAAAGTTCTCCATAAGCAAGCCTATGTTTAGCTAATTCTATATCATGTTTATTTTTAGGAAAATGTACCTTGTAAACTGCTTCTTTTTTAGATATAAAATTGTATTTTTTTATTATTGATTCTGGTAAATCTTCTACTATTTCAGAAACATATTTTTTTAACAATTCTACTTTTCCAGAAGTCCATTTACTAGGTATATAGTTTATATCACTATAAACAGGAACTATTTCACCTGATACTTTTGATAAATCAGTCTCTACTTCTGGTGATTGAAAAGTAATTTTACCAAAAGCGTATTTTACTTTTCAAGAAACTATTACTTTTTTTCAAGTATAAGCTTGCAAAGTCGTAGCTAGATATTTCCTATTAAACCAAACAGACTCAGACAAAAAACCATTTTTATCTTCGAGAACTGCTTTTGAAATAAGCTTACCTCAACCAGTCATTTGAGTATTTATAGATACAAGTGTAACCAAAATAGTATTTTTATCCTTTATATTTATAAGTGAAAAATTATCAAGCACATTGGTCCTATCCTCATATTCACGTGGATACTGATTTAACAAATCTCAAACAGTACAAACACCACCCTTTTCCAGAGCTTTTATATAATTATCAGTAGTATGTAAAAGTGATTTTGTCAGTGGAGTATTTAGCATAAAACATATATTACATTTATATTATATACAGATAATATACAAGTTTTTAAGAATGTCTAGTAAATATCAAAAAAACATTTGCATAAATCATATTACACATATAATCTATACAAAATTAATTTTTAAGTTTTAATTAATAATAAATGAAACAACTATTAAGTAAATACAAAATAGAACTAGAAGAAAAAGAAATGGATACTTTTCAAAAATTTCTAGAAATATTCAAAGAAAAAAATAGTCAAATAAATCTTTCAGCTATCAGAGATGACGCTTGAATAATAGAAAAACACTTCATAGATTCTATTATGTTAAATGTATTTATAGAGCTAGAGTGAAAAGTCGCAGATATGTGAACTGGATGATGATTTCCTATGATACCACTTGCAATAACTAATCCAGATGTGCAATTTATATGAATAGACTCTGTTTGAAAAAAACTAAAAGCTATAGATGAATTTGCTGAAAAACTGGAACTAAAAAATGTAAAAACACTAGCAGGTAGGGCAGAAGAAATCTGACAAAATCTAGAATATAGAGAACAATTTGATTTCGTAACAAGTAGAGCAACAGCATTCTTCCCTACACTTTTAGAATATGTTATACCACTTTTAAAAGAATGAGGAATATTTGCAGCCTACAAACTAGATGACAAAGAAGAACTAAAATCAGCAAAAAAAGCACTATCTAGACTATGAGCAAAAATACTAAAAGTAAAAAATTACAGAATAGCTGACCAAGATAGAACAATAGTCTTAATAGAAAAATTACACAAAACTCATCTAAAATACCCTAGAAAAGTATGAGTACCATTAGCTAATCCTATAAAATAATTTTTTCATTATTCATTATTCATTATTTATTATTCATTATTCATTATTTATTATTCATTATTCATTATTCATTATTTATTATTTATGATATACATTCTCCCAACTGATACTTGCTACTGAATAGCTTGTCCTATTCACGATTTAAAAGCATACGACTGAATCTACAAAATAAAAAAAAGAAGTTTAGATAAACCTCTAGCTATTTTGGTGCCTGATTTTAAATGGCTAGCTGATAATACAGATTTGACAGCTGAACAAATAAATTTCCTAGAAAATTACAACAGACCATTTACGGTTTTAACTGATTGTAATAGTTTAAGAATTTGGATTAATTATATAGATGATGAAAACAATGAATTTGTAAACAGAGATATTTACGAAAAGTTTGCTTTTAGAGTAGCTAATAATTCAATACAAAAAAGATTGTTAAAAGAAAATTGACCAATGTTTATGACAAGCGCAAATATAAGTAACAATCCAGAAATATACCACAAAAGTGAAATAAAAGAACAATTTGCATATTATCTAGAAAAATGAACAATTCAATTTGTATGAGAAAATATGTGAAATCCAGAAAAAAATAAACCATCTGACATATTTGAATTCATATGAGATAGTTTGGATATAAATTATTTGAGAAAAAATTAAAACCTAAGTAAAATTAGGTTTTATTTATTTGTTTAATCTAAAAATATTTTCTAGATTTGAGCTTACTTTATCAGAAATCACTCTTTTTTCTGCTTGAAATCTTCTAGTACCAGAATTTTCCATATTTGAATCACCTGATTCAAGCGTACTTTTAGAGAAAAAATTCATAGATAAATTACTTATTGACATTTGTTGTGCATATTAAAAATAAACTATATATATATTATACATTTTAATTATTTTAAAGTCAAAAATATGAGCCTTTATTTTTCATAATCTATAATAATATCATAATAACCAATAAAAAAATAATGATTTATAGTGATAATAGCTTGTCACTATATGAATTTTTCACTATTCAATTAAATTTTACATAACATAATTTTTATATAAAATAAGAGTACTTAATTATAAATAAATAAAAATGAAATACTTAGAAAAAATTAAAAATTTTGATGAAAATAATCTATTATCGCTTGATGAAATTGTATTATGAGCATTAGAACTATTTGAAAATACAGATATTAAACTGCTAGATATTACAGAATTCAAAAAACCATTAATTGCTTGATCTGGAAACGCAATAGTAACAGCAAAAATAATCTTTTCAAAAATTGACGCTATATTTTGTGATGAAACCAATTTTGATGAATGTATTAAAAAAGACATAGATTGACTAGTTATATTATCTGCTTCAGGTGAAAAACATGCTACTGTTTTTGCAAAAAAAGCCAAAGAATTATGAATCAAAACAAAACTTCTTACATGTAACTCAAATTCTACTGCCTGAACTATTTTATGAACAGAAAACACTATAGTAACAGCTAAAAATAGAGAACCTTATACTTACAATACTTCTACATATATGTGATGGATATTTGCTTATACATGAGAAAATCCAAGCGAAATTAAAAATTTTATACAAGAAAAAATTGATCCTATATTAAAAAATATTGATTTTTCAAAATACGATTCATATATAATAGTTACTCCAGATAATTTTTCATGAGTGAATCAATTATTCAATGTAAAATTTATAGAATTATTTGCTAGAAAAATAGCTCGTGATGTATTTTCATATGAACAAATGAAACATGCTACAACTGTAGTACCACATGAAACAGAATTATGTATCACATTTTGAGACGAAAAAGATTTTAGATTTAATTGAAGTAAAATAAATTTCCCACTTCCTGAAAATGCAGATTTGTGAGCTATTATGGCTATATGATACTATGTTATTTGATATATTCAAAACTCATATCCTCATTTTTTCAAAGTAAACATATGAAAATATATAAGTGATATCAATAAAACAGAGTTTGGGAAAGGTTTAAAAGTAATTGTAGAATAATTTGACATTTTAGTTTTTATGTGTATTATATAATATATTACAAAAATAATTATTTATACAATGGAAAAAAATGAAGTAAAATCATATTTATATGATGCTACAATAGAACTAAATACTATTAATTGTGGATTATTAATTCAATATTGAATAGATCCAAAAAAATATTGATATACAGAATTTGATATAATGCAAGCTCAAATTAATAATGCAACAAATGAATTACTAAATGATATTATTCCTGTTTTTTAGTATTATTAATAGACCTCAAAAAAAGCTAGATAAACTAGCTTTTTTTGTGTTCAAATTTCTCAATTATTTCTACAAATATTTTGTACAGATTATCATCATATCAATTATTTTTACTCAACCATATAGATAAATTGAATGCTATAGTTGGCTTAGAATATTTATAAAAGTAAGTATTAAATAATTTCTCATATTCTGTAGATATTTTTTTTACTGATTTAAGTCTATCTAACATATCATCCAAATGTCTCAAACTCATTTCATGTATTTTTTGATCAAAATCTGCTCAAAATCTCTCTTTTCTTTTGTTTATTTTATCTGTTAGATAACTTTTTATAGAATCTATTTTGTAATAATTTTCAAATTCTCAATCGAGAACAATCCAATTATATTTTTTAAACTCTTTTTCAGAAACACTTGAAACATGATGTACTTTTTTGATAGATTTCTCTATTTTATCGAAATCTACTTCATAACTCTCATCTTTATCTATAACAGCAACCACATTTTGTTTTCAAAACAATTCAGATGCAAACATATACCATTCATGCAATGCTCATTTACCTCATACATCTATTACACTTATATTTTTATAATTTAGATTAAAATAATTTTGTTTTTCATCACTTGATAATTTTTTTCATTTTAAATCCAAATATTTATGCATATCTATGTTTTCATAAATATTTGGCACTGATATCCTCTCTGTTTCTCATTCCACTAAAATAACAGCATCAGAAAAAAATATAGAACTATTCTTGAATATCAAATTTATCATTATTTTATTATACCTACCATATGAATTATTTATCCTTTTTGTAATAGTATTTCAATCTACATTATTAACAAATACTATATCAGAAATCTCATATATTCATTTCTTGAAATTTGAAACCAATTCACCAGAATGAGTAGAATACAATATTTGAGTATTTTCCAATTCTCAAATTTGAAGCAATATTGTATCTATCATCTTGGTAGCATGTGGATGCAAAAAATTTTCAGGCTGATCTATCAAAAAAACATTATAATCATCATTATTTGTATTATTTATACTATACAAATACAATTCCAACAAACTAATCAAGAGAGTTGTTTTTCTCTTTCATGATTCCAAATCTAGAGCTTCCAATTTTTCTTTTTTCTTTTTTAATATCACCTTACTTTGTTCTTTATTTTCAAGTATCAAATCAATCAATTTCATATAACCATTTTCTTTTTTATCTTTGTTGATTTTTCTATCACTAGGTATATATATGATATTAAGTTTTTCAAATATTTTCTTTGTCTCTTTATCTGGAATTATGTTTCTAGTAATTACTTCTTTTCAATCAAAATAGGCTTCAGTTCTAACTATGAAATCTTTTCAATCATGATTTACAACTGACTCCAATATCAAAACTTCCTCAGAGTTTTTAAAATCCTTTTCTTTTATATCTTTAGAATTAAAAAGTTTCTCTATTGCTTTCAAAACAACAGTTTTACCACTACCATTTTTTCAAACAAAAACAGTTTTATTTACTCAAATAACTATTGTTTCATCTACTATTGTCCTAAAATTTTGTATCTTTATGTTTTTTATTTGGAACATTAGGATTTTGTTAAGTTGTATTTTTATATTTATCTTATATTTTGGGAAATTAAAGTATATTTTTTCTAATCCCTCCCCCTTCGGGTACTCCCTTTGAAAAAGGGAGAAATATTATTTATATTATCATTTATATATTAACATATAGTATATTCTTTGGCAAGAAATTTACTATTTATTATAATAAATTTCACAAGCTCTTTTTATAGTTAAAATTAAAGGATCATATAAAACTAAATCTGTTTTTATATTGTTAAAAGCTATTGGTAACTCAGTACATCACAATACAATTCCAGTAGCTCATTTTTTTCTAAATAATTCTAAACAATGTATCAATAAATCTTTATCAAAATCACACAATATAAAATCTCATCAAATTATCTTTAAAATAATATTATTTATTTTTTCTAATATAAAGTCATTTTCTATTACTATACTTTTTATTCAATGTTTAATTAAAGTTTTGCTATACAATCAACTTTTAATTGTATTTATACTTCATAATATTCACACTTTTTTATATCAATCATTCACTAATTTATATGCCAATTCATCTATCAAAGAAAGATTACATAAATTATTGTCTAAAAATATTTTATCATAATATAAATGCATTGTATTACAAGACATTATAAATATATTTATTCAACTATTTTTTAATCTTTCATATTCATTTTTTACTGTCAAAATAGTTTCATTTATTGATTCTAAACTATTAGTTAATTCTTTTACAGGTATATTATCAATAAAAATATGTGGGAAATCATTATTTTTAATTCAATTTGAATATTTTTTAGATTCATTTAATATTAATTCATAACATCTCAATGATGCATAAGGTCACATTCCTCAAAGGACTCATATAATTTGTTTTTTTATCATAATATATTTTTTATTAATTGATTAAAATTGATATTTTTTCAAAATTTAGCTAATACAATATTTCTATCAAACTCTACAGAACTATTTATATTTTCTCCAGATAATTCTATATAATCATATTCAGAACTTACATAATCTTCTCATTTTGTAGTAAAATATGCTGGTATCTCTCCAGTTTTCTGTAACAAAGGAATATTTAAAATTGAATAATCATTATTATCAGAGAAATTTTCTTCGTAAATTTTTCACAAATTAAAAAATGGTTTTTCTTTTTTTCATCATATAGGTAATAAAACTCAAACATTATTTGAATCAAATGGATAGATATCTAGGATATGTCAATTACAAATAATATTAGCAGATGAATATTGTAAAGCAGAAATATTAGATTTTCACTTACTACTAGCATAATTTTCTAAATTTTTTATAAGTGAATCTATGTAAGATTTTCAACCAAGTTTAGTAATATTTAAAGAGACTTTATCTAAATAATTTTGCTCTAATTCAAAATTAAAATTTAGTATTATTTTATCATAAATATCATAATAAAATTCTTGGATAAATAATTCAAAATATTTTTTCATAAAACTAGAAACTTGATTAGCATTATTTATATTTAATCAATTTTCATTAATAATAAATCATGTTGCTTGATATATAAGATAATTAACATCATTAATTCATATTTTTTGCAAATATCTTATTATTTCCAATGCTGGAATAATTAAAGCAGGTGAACGAACTGGTACTCATACATCATCCAGTCATACTCATGTAGTCAAGATTATTTTTCAATCCAATGTATCTTTAACTAAAGACTTACTCAAATTTTGTAAATCTATAGCTGTTTTAGTGTAAGAAATTTTATTAGGTCATACTTCTTCGTTATTTTTAAGCAGAAAAGTATTCATTAAATCATTTGTTTTCATATTTTTTTTATTATTTATTATTAATTAGAATAATCCATCCTAAATTCCTTCCTTTTAAAAGGAAAGAGGCAACAGTTTTCAACTTACTTAATAGTAATTAGAAATTAAGCACAAAAAAACTGCTATTTCATACCGAAATAACAGTTTTTGTATTGATTTATTTTTTGAAGCTTATATTTTTAAGCATAGCAAAATCACCACAATCTATTATTTCAGATTCTGGCAATAGTCCAAGTATTTAAAAATATATTAGTTTTCATAAATATTTTTTATTAATTAATTTATAGGCTTAGATTATAATTTTTTATTTTTTTGTCAAAAGATTTATTTAAAAAAGAGTATTATAATGAATTTAGTGCTGATTTTATGATATTTTCAATCAACATTTTATCTCATTGATAAATATCAATAAACTCATCTATTTTCATGAATTTTCTAGAAAATGATTCATTGTTTTTTACAAAATCATAAATTACATTTACAATAGCTACATAAAACAACATATATGTTAAATCATTTTTATTTGTTCAAAAATAATCAGATTCAACAACTAGAGACAACTTTATATCTTTTATACTAACAAAAGCTTCTTCTAATGTTTCCCTTTTAACAGCATCAATAAAAGACAAATCATTATTATTTACATGTCATCATGGTATATCAAATCACCTATGTATTTCTACTACTAATACATTTTTATCATTATCAAATACAATGACTCATGTACTTGTTACTTTATCATGTGGAAATACAAAATCTGGATTATGATATACAAAATTACATTTTTTTTTAAAATTTCTTGCTTGATATTTATCTTGTGACATTTTTAATTATTTAATACTAATTTATCTTTTTAATTACATTTATCTCAAAATCTGACTCTTTCAACTTCATATAAAAATCTGTTATACTTCATTTACAAACTAATGGGAAATTTTGTTTTTTTATGTCATTTATATGCTTCAGTATAGGTAGGACTATCTTTCATAACATTTCATTTTTGTTACTACTATAACTTGATTTAGGTAAATCTTTATTTGAAACATCTTGTCATAATTTTTCAAGAAGTATTTCAAATATATCTATCGTAGTATTTTGACTGTGTATTTCCTTTGAAGTAAGTTTTTCTCAATCTAAATAAATTCTTCTTTTAATCATATATAAAGTCAATCATTTTATATCTGTTCACAAAAAATCTACATAATCTCATGATATACTTTTTACTTCTCAAGATTTATATGTTATTAATGCATAATCAGCTGTAAATATTGATAATTCTCATTTTGTTCTGTATTGTTCCAACTTAGTTCAAGATCTCTCATATCAATCATAAAATGATGAATAATCTAGATTTAATCTAAATCAAGTTTTTTTATTTAATTTGAATATCAATTCTTCATCTATATATCATACTTTTTGACTAACTAAAGCAAATTTAATTGTTCAAAAAACTCATAGAGAATCCATATAAAATGTGAAATTTTTATCTTCTAATAATTCAATTATTTGCTTTCTAATAAATCTATCATTTAACTCTTCCCTATTATTATCAAACAATGATTTTATTGATTCTCTATAAATCTTTAAATCTCTATAAAAATTATTTCAAGCATAATTAGAACCATACAATCTATATAAATCCTGAAATACTTTCAATGTATAAAAATTTCATACATAATTAATTCACTGGAATAAATCGACATCATCTATACTTCTTCACTTGATTCAAAAATCATTTATAAAAAAATTAATTCACCTATTTTTATCTTCTAACAAAGATAAATTATAATTATTTTTAGTTACTAGGTTAGGACTCATTAATGAAAAAGTTAAATCTAACTGATTAAAGTCGTTATATTCTCAAATATTTTGATAATAGTAATTATTATCTTTTTCTAATGCCAAAAGATGAGAATCAGAAGCTAAAAATGAAGTTCATATATATAATCAATTATTTCTAATTCCTCAGAAAAAATTGTATTCTTTATATAATATCTTATCCAATTCTATTACTTTGTTTAAATATATGTTATGCTCATCATTATCCATATCAAATTTATCAAAATCATCTACACTTATTTCTTTATCTACTAGCAATTTTAAAGTCAAAATATTTGATAAAACAGATGGAGGATCATTCCAATTATATTCAGATAAAAATCATATATCTCAATTTAATCAGATTTTTTCTAAAAGTTTTTTATTAATTGGATATTCATTTTCTATATTTTGAGTTACAAATCACTTATCATTATCTCTAAAAATATATTCGATTTCTTTACTTGAAATATTTAAATTGTATCAAACATAATTTCTAAGTGTTATTTTTTGTGTCAAGATAGAAGCGTTTCATTTAGAAAAAGCAGAAATATCTCACACTAAAGTTACTACTATTGGTGAGCTTATTACTATATCATATTTATTAAAAAATATTTTATAAATATGTTCAAATTCAGAAATTAAACGATTTGTATTCATTAATTAATTTAATTATTTAATACTATATACCTTGACATTATTATAGATATAATCATAAAAAATCAAATAATTAATAAAGATACATTTATTTTGACAAAACTCAGTAAAAATAATAATACAAATTGATATAATAACAAAACAGAAATAAATAAACTCCTTATGGTAGCTTTGGCTCTGATCGGTGTTATATCCATCAATATATGATTCCGAATCGGCATATATGCAAATTCTACAAATGTAATACATATAAATAATACTGTTAAAATAAATCTTTGTTCAAAAAAATAAAACGCCATAAAATGTAATATCATATTTAAAAATACCAACAAAGTAAAACTCATTTGCCATCATAATTTATTTGCTATTTTTGATGAAGAAAGACTTCAAAGAATTCATGAAATAGTTGCAAACCAAACAACAATACTAGATACATAATCCTCTACTCATCACTCAACAATTACAGGTAAAATAACTTTTGCCAATAAATATAAATCAGTTCAAAACAACATAGAAACAAGCAAAAAAACTATACTTTTAGTAGATTTCATATATTTAAATGAATCCATAATTGTATCAATATGCAAGCTCATAGAATTTATTATTCAATCAGCTTTTCTAATATAACTATCATCTATTTCCTTAAATCTAGAAATAACTAAAAATACAAAAATCCAAACTAATAAATCCAGAGATACCAAAATAGAGTATGAATTAGGAAAATATTTAAGTACAAAGAAAATTATTAAAGGTGTAATCAATTTTCATACCTGTGTAAGTGATATAAGTTTTCAAATAGTTTTTCAGAAGTCTGCTTTTTTTCAAATGGCATTCAAATCATCTTCTAATTTAGCCTGAGCATTTCAATTCCAAAGTGCCTGTCATAATGCACTAAAAAATATAGCAACAAAAAACATCTCATAACTAGGTATAAACAAATATATAAGTAAAGGAAAAAATCCAGCCAAAATAGAATATTTCATAGTCTTTACTCTACCTAAATTGTCTCAAAAAGTCGATGTAGGTATTTCTAGTAAAAATATATAAAAATAATATATAGATGAGATAAAAACTATATCAGAAATTCATAAACCGAAAAACTTGTAATACAAACTTATTACAGGTGATAAAAATGAAAATGATATTAAAAAAGTTCAAAAATAATGTATTTTTAAATTAAATTGTCAAACTTTTTCTACTTTTTCGCTCATTTATTTGATTTTAATTATATTTTTACTAATATTATCAAAATAATAATAAAAAATAATGTATATGTCAAAAAATAATATAAATTTATCTGAACATTATTTTATATCATATTTTAAAGATTTACTATCAATAAAATATGCATATGAGATAACAAACTTTTTACTTAAAAAGTCTAAATTAAGTATATGAGATTTTGAAAAAAAATGGGATAGTTATGACTTAATTTTTTGAAAAGAATACTGAAATAAAATATCAGCTCTCAGTTTTGCTACTATTATTGAGGCCAGATGAATATTATTAAACAATATTCTAAAATCTAGAGAAATAGACAATAATTTGATTGTTGAATTAGCTTCATGATTCACACCTAGATGACTAAATCTAGTTAACAAATGAACAACAAACTACATAGAAACTGATAAAGAAAATGTTATAAAATTAAAACATAATTTTTATGAATATCTAAATAGTATAGATATAAAAACTCCTCAAATAAAAACATTGGATGTACTTGATAGACACCACTTCAAAGAATTATATGATTTAATAAAAGTAGAAAAATTAAAAAATAATAATTTAGAACAGATAACTCTTTTAAGTGAATGATTAGTTATATATTTGGATAAAATAGAGCAAAAACAATTCTTTGACAACTTGAGAGAGTTAGCAAAACTTTTAAAAGAAATCAATATAAAAATGACATATCTAACTATAGATATGCCTACTCATGAAAACTTTACAAATTGGTTAGTGCACGAAGATTTCAGTCTAAAAGATCATTTAGATGTAATGAGTAAAGTAGAACCAAAAATAATCGAGTCTCTACATAATACACAAAACGATTTCACTACATATAACTCTCTTTGAGAACTAAAAAAATACTATTACGATGAAGAAATAATCACAAGCCTAAAAACTCCAAAATTAGCTAAATACAAAAAAATAAAAAATCTAAAAGAAAAAATAAACACTTTTCTAAAACAAGATATTTTATTCGCGTGGGAAGTAGAGATATAACTTAACCAGCTTTTAGACACCAAATATTATCACAATAAATTAACTTAAAGAAAATTATATACTTTGATTCTAATCCCTCCCCCTACGGGTACTCCCTTTGGAAAAGGGAGAAATTTAATAAATTACATCCCTTATTTTAAAAGGGATTTTTAATTATATACATTAATATTTTAAAGGTATTTTTTCAAATGTGATTTCTGTTAAATTATTGATATAATCTATAGATAATCAAAGTTCTTTTTCATATACTTGAAAACTTGTTCAAAAAATTGCTTCATCATAGTTAAATCCTAATAATTTACTATATTTTATAACTATTTCTTCATCCTCTCCTTCTATTTCTACATATGGTTTTAATCCAGGCCATAGATCTATCATTATCTCTATTTCATTATTTATTTGCCATACTTCCCTGTATGTTTCTTGATAAGATTTTTGTCTTAATCATACTTTTTTAAATATACTAACCATCACATCAAAATCATTCACTTGTGTTTCCAATTCTTTTATAGAATGTATATCCAAAATTCACTCACTCTCTTCTTTATAAGTACAAGTTATCTTATCTCACTCATCTCTAACTCTTAAATATGATTTAGCTGGATTTAATGGATTTTCAAATACAATTCTTTTCATTAAAGTATTTTCTTTAGTACAAATACCATTTAATTTTATAATATCTTTTACTAACTTTTCTCTATTTATATTAGAAAAAACAACTTCAAATTCTGTTTTCATAATGATTTATTAAAAATTATTATTAATAATTAATTATTGTATTTGCATGTTTAAATATATCATCATGCCATGATTCTAATTTATATTTGATTATCAATTCAGATATATATTTACATCTATCAATTTCCTTTGATATACTTTCTCTTATATAAAATTGAAAATTATCATAAACATCTGCCATCTTTACTATTAATGCTCATTCTCAATACCCAACACATCTTTTGACTATATCTTCTAATCTTTCATCTTTTAGTAAATCATTATTCTTAGAATTAGCTTTTACTATTTCTAAAACATTCATACCAAAGTTTTTTCTAATAGTTTCCTCAGAAATTTCTGTATCTTCTAAAGCATCATGTAATAATCAAGCAATACATAAATACTCAGGATATCAATTATTATATAAATATGTACACACTCTAATACTATGAAACAATGCTGGTTTTTTTTGTTCCTCTATTGGAAAATATTCTACTAAAAGTTTTAAAGCTTTTTCTATTTCAAATCAAATCATGATTAATGTTTAGTAAATAATATAAGTGTAAAATTTTTACTATTCAAAATTATTAATTACATATTCTAAATTATAATGATGAAATTTAACACTACAATCTCAAAATAATAATTTTAACTCTGGATTAATTTTCTTATTCAAAGAATCTAATCAATAATTTAATTTTTGGTATTTGTTAATAAACTCTTCAAATGATATATCTATAACAAATTCTACGTGTTCAAATCAATCCTCATAATTACTTCATATTTTTGGTGCAGGTATTTCTATAAGATTTATCTCTCTATTTTTATATTTAATTGGTTCAAACAATTTGTAAGTAGCTATTTTTCTTCATGAAACAATATTTTCTGATAATAATTCTGACTTATCATATAAATATTTCTTTATTATAATGTAGTTTTCAATAGAAGATACTCTATAACAAATATGATCAAGTTCATAACTAGATACATCTACATTTGAAAGTTCTAAATTTAGAAAAATCTTATCCAAAAAAATATTTACAATACTTTGACCAAAAACATTATTTATCATTTTTATTAATTAAACATTAAATTACTTATTCATGAAAAATTCAAAAACACAAAAACAATAATTTTTTAATAGAACATAAGTTTTTTTCTAAAATATTTTCATAAATATATATCTATATAATTTTTATTTATCTTAATACTTTATTTCAAATTTCTACATACAAATAAAAATATTATAAATTTAAATTTATATGTTATTTTTATTCAAAGAATAGATATTATTTTAATCCTATTTCACAAAAAAACTGCTCCAAAAATTTCTCAACAAAACTATGTCTTTCTAAAGATAATTTTTTTCATGATTTTGTATTCATTAAGTCTTTAACTAATAAAAGCTTTTCATAAAAGTGATTAATAGAAGTTCCATTTGCTGAATTATATTTATCTTCAGTCATATTTAATTCAACTTCTATCAAAGGGTCATAAATTGCTCTATTCTTCTTTCATCAATATGCAAAAGTTCTAGCAATAGCAATTGCTCATACACTCTCCAATCTATCCGCATCCTCTACAATTTTAAATTCAATAGATTTATCAATTACATTTCAAGTAAGACTTATTCAATATCAAAAATTTTCAAGTATATAAATAATTTTCTCAATTTGTATATCACATAACCCCAATGTTTTTAATAAATCCAAAACCTTTGTTTTTTGTAAAATATACTTATCTCAAAAAAATTTTTTATCCAACATTTCATGTAATAATGCTGATATATAAATGACTATCTCATCTCATTGTTTTTCTTCAACATATATTTTTTTTGAAAGATTATAAACTCTAATTATATGTTGTAAATCATGAGCAGTACATACTCATTCAAATTCTAACTTCAAAAAATTATAAACTTTTTCAATATAATCTTTAATCATAATTAGAGTAGTTATATACTAAACTATTTCAAGTATTTCTACTTCAACATTATTATTTCAAACTCTAAACTCACAATATTCTCACATTTCCAATCAAATTATTGATTTAGCTAAAGGTGTTTTATACGAAATCCTTCATTCAATAGGAGTATTGTATCATCAAATTGTAAAAGTTTTTTCTTCTCAATTAACTAATAATTGAACGGTAGATCAAATCACGACTTTATCTTTATCATTATTTTCTATAATTGAAAGAGCCAAAATCCTAGAATTATTTAAAAAATTCATCAATTCTTTGTATCTACTTGTAACCATTTTTTGTTTCATTTCTGCCTCATCAAAAGCAGGATTATCATGCCAAGTTTCAGACGACTGTGAACATGCTTCTTCCTTCATTCTTCAACATTCAGCATATTCTTCTTCCAATTCTTTTTTTCTTAATAAATGAAGATTATGCTCATCTTCTATAATAAAAAATTTTTCCATTAAAAAAAATTATATAATAAATTCTTTATATCAATATTTTTCTAAATATATATTTAAATCAGAGTATTTTTTTCATGCAATCATTCATCACGCAATAAACTCTTCTTGAGTAATATCAGCTAAACAAAAACTAGGCATAACAAAATTATTTTTTTCTAATTCATCAATAAATTCAAAATCAACAACAATTAATCATTTTAAGTCTCACATAAAAATGTCTATCTCTGCTATTTTTCAATTATAATCATACAAATACCTAATTTTATGTACTTTTTTTCAACATAGTTTATTAAATATATTAAATTCACTCTCAGTCAAATTAATAGTTTGTTCCTTTTGAACTGATGCATCTCATTCATTCAAAGGAAATTTTTTAGTTATTTCATATTTTTCTCAATTTTTTCTAATCCTAATTTTAGGATGTTTCGACTCAATTGGTAAATAAATATCTATGATTTCTTTTTTTCATTTTACATATTTAGATTCTCATTTTTCTAAATATTCAAAAAATCATTTAGGAAACTCTTTTAATAAATAAGTATTTTCTAATTCTAACATAATTAATTTTTATATAGTAAATTATTTTTTAAAAACTCATGGTTCATTTACAACATAATATGCAACCTTTTTTATTCATTCAACATATTTTTCAACTATTTCCTTGTCACATTCTCTATTCCATACAGGTAATTTTAAAGCATTATTATAAAATTTTACTGAGTTAGGAAAATCGATATCAGTGTAAGTTTTAATATTTTCTTTGTACAACCTAGGATTTACATTATTTAATTCTTTAAATAAGTCAAAATTATGTATTAAAGAAGTTGAAAATGGTATATCTAATTCATCTAATCATTCACATATTAATGCTTCATAAAATTTTTCAAGTAATATTCCATTCGCTTCATCTTGATTATATTGCATAACAAAAGCATACCAACTAGGTAATTTATCATCAAAATTAGGCATTTGTAAGAAAGAAATATCATTTACTTCATTAATCATATAGCTTGCAAACTCATTTCTATCTTGCAAGTATGTATCCAATCTTGATAATTCATCATTTGCAATAGCAATTGCCAATGGATGAGCTCTCAATTTTAATCAAAATCATGTTGTAGAATATTTATGATAATCATGATCTAAAGGAATCTCACTACTACTTCTTTTATTATAATGTCATAATAATAATGACTTATAATAATATTCTTCATTATTTGTAGATAAAACTCATCATTCTCATCAAGTTAATGTTTTCTTTCATTGCAAACTCCAAGCAGCAATATCTCAAAAAGTTCAAACTTTTTTTCATTTATACTCAGCTCAATGTGCATGAGAACAATCTTCCAATAAAAGTAAATTATTTTCTTTACAAATATTTACTATCAGATCCATATTACATGGAATTCACCACATATGAGTTATAATAATAGCTTTAGTTTTAGATGTTATTTTTTTTAATATTTCGTTAGGATCAATATTTCAATCTTTATCACAATCACAAGGAATCGGAAAAGCTCAATTATAAGTAATTGGAGATATTGTAGCAAAAAAAGTATAATTAGGACACAAAATTTCATCTCATGGTCACAATCATATAGATTCAAACATTGCAAATATAGCACTTGTTCAAGAATTAAATAACAAAGAATGATTTAATCAATGATAATTAGAAAAATTATTTTCAAATTCTTCAAAAATACCAGATTTGTCATAAATCGAAATAGTTTTATGTAATTGTTCAATTACAACTTTTTCAATTTTATCATCAATATTAGGCCATTTATAATGAGGAACAGGGAGAGAAACAGATTTTTCTCATCAATTTATTGCTAACTTATTCATAATTTGTTTGTTAATATTAAATTATTGGACAATTTTGTTGCTTTATAACATTTATTGCATATTTAATTTTATTTATAGTTCATATAACATCTCTTGATTTAATACAACTTTCTAATGATATTTTTCATTCAGGATTTCAAGTACATGGAATAATCTCTCAAGTTGTATTTATTGTAATAGAACCATTTTCTCAAATCTCACATGACTTTTTATGGAAAGGATCATTTTTTTGTTTGTCCATATTAAAAATATGTTCCTCAGCACATGTTAATCTATAAGTTCAAACTTTTAAATCATTTCAATTTTTAGTTTTTAGTAATAAAAAAGTATTTTTCTTATTACTAATATTATTTGCATCATTTAAAAAAGAATCTGAAAAATGATAATCATTAATGAAACTTAAAAATTTATTCTCAATATATCACTCTTTTATATCAGTAGAATCTAATTCAATAAATTTTAAATCTTCTATATCATTTTCTATACAAAAATTAATAATATCACTAAACTTTTGATCTCAATCATATGGAGAAATTACAGTATTAATAGTTACTTTTTTTCATATAGATTTAACTTCTTTTATAGAATTGATAGTATTATTTAAAAATCAAATTGCCTTTTTTTCTTCCATTAAAGGTAAATTAAGCTTGAAGTGTTCAAAATTATCAAGTGTATCCAAAGAAAAAATAACTCTATCTGTATATTCTATTTTACTAATTGATTTTCAAAATAATCAAGCTCATTTTGTTAAAACTGAAATATCCATTCAGTTATCAGAAATACATTTCGAAATATCAACATATTTTTTTGAATATAAAGCTTCTCATCAAGTAATAGTAACATCCCTTGTTGAAAAAAAGTTATAAAAAATATAAGACAAAAAATTATAATCATCAACAGACAAATATCTATCATATACTAGTTTTTTATTTTGTACTAAAGCTCATTCATTATTTCAATAATCTGACAAATTAACTAAATCATTATTTGATTTTTGTTGCTTATATCAATAAACAGCACACCAAGAACATGAATAAGGACAGACATCCTCTACCATAAATCTAACCTCATTTATGATTTCATTTACATCACAACTTAAATCGTTATTTAACTCAAAATCATTGAATAGATATAAACTATCTTCTATAGTTATCATTTTTAACCTTTTAAAAATTAAGTACCCCCTTTATACAAAAATATAAAAAGACAAAAACTGAATAAAAAAAGAAAGTTTTCTCTAAATAGCAATTATAGCTATTTTAAAAGAAAACTTTCTAATATTTTTTTAATTATAATATACATTTTTTATGTATAATATATTTTTGTCTTTGGATTTACCTATCAATTACATTAAAAATTAAAGCTAGAAAATTGTTTATTTCTGATTTTATTAATGGAGTTATAGGTTCTGGAGCTCATCATACATACGCATAATAATATGAGAATTTAGAGTTATCTACTTCAATATCATATTTTTTTGAATCTTCTATAAACTTTTTAAATTCTTCAACATCTCATGAATTAATATTTCATCTGTTTAATATATCAATTAATAAATTTTTTCTTTCATCATACAATATAGGAAATAATTTTTCCAATGTAACAATTTCTATTTTTGAATTTACTATATCAAATTCATATTCACTACTATTTTTTTTCATAATCTTTTTATTAATAATTAAATTTTCATTCTTTTCACCCTCCTTAGTAAGGAGGGGTTAGGGGGTGGTCTGTATAAACTAATAAAACACAAAAAAACTATTACTAAGCTAAACAAGTTTTCTCTTAATAATAGTTTTATTTAATCATCATTAAACAACCAAAACTAAGAGTGATGGTCTGTATGATGTTTATCTGTTATTGATTTCAATACTGAAATAGCTTTTTGATATCAAGCATTGTCTCATTTTAAATATTTTGATATTCTAGCAATTGTAGTAGAACTCATATTTGTCTTTTCCTCTATTTGAGTATAAGGTACTTTTTGGTCTAATAATAAAGCTACATCAAATCTTCTAGAAAATTCAATTATTTCTTTTTCACTTAATAAATCTCTAAGGAAATTAAAAACATCTGTTTGAGTATTCATTTGTGATAAAACAGTTATTATATTGTCAGATAATTTCATTAGTTCATTATTTTTCATAAAAACACTTTAGTTAATTAAAGTTATATATTCCTATACTTTATTTAAATAAAGTATATTGTCAAAACTTTTTACATATTATCCAATTTTTCATATATTTCATTTCTCTCACTTTCAGACTTTTTATATATAGGAGTAGCCAATATTTCAAGCATCTTTTTTGTATCATTACTTATATATGTATGCCTCAAAAGTAAATCAGAAAACAAATCATCATACACTTTTGAAAAATAATTATACAACTCCTCTTCTCACTTAGAAATAATTATATTCTCATACAAATCCTTCAAAAAATCCTTTGAATCAAAACTATCATGAATTTTATCCACAGTATAATCTAAATCTGGTATTTCAAACATACAAAAAAGTTATATAGTAAAATATAACATTATACTATATAACTTTTCAAAGACAAAAACTGAAAAAATTAGGAAAGTATACTAATTAAAATCATTTTCTCTCTGTTTATTAAATTCTGTTGGTCACTTATATGAAATTCATATATTTTTTGGTATCATAAAATTAGAACTATATAATACTTCTAAGTATTGTTCATATCAACTCCATTCTGAATATTTTGGAGAATCATATAAATTAGAAGTATAAACGAAATATTGATGAACAAATTTTTTACCAGTTCTTATTAATTCAATAGCAATTTTATATTTTTCCTCATAACGATTAGTCATTAAACCTAATATACCTATAACAAATTTAATTAACTTGTCATTATTAGTACTTATCATATCATATATAAATGGTATAGAATTAGATTTTAACCATAATTTACGTTTTCATATAGTTAACATAAAAAATTCAAATCTTTCTTTTAACTCATTTATATCATCATCAGTAATTTCATTTTTTCATATAATGTCCCTTATCCCTATTATATTATATAAATAACTAGGAAGTTCATCAATTGATACACATTTTCTATTATATAAAAGGTCTTTTAAATCGTCAATGATTAAATTAAAATATTTTTTATTTCAATTTTCCACAAAACATACATAAAATTTCCATAACAATTTATAATTACCTTTTGTAATTATTTTTTTAGTTACATTATAAGCCTCATTTAAAAATTTATAATTTCAAATCTCAATTAATAATTTATTAACAGGAAAAAGAATAGATTTATTATCAAAATAATAATTATTTACAAAATTTAAAGAAATATTAATTAGGTTGTTATCTCATAAAGTAAAAAGTTTATAATATAATTTTTCTACAGAATCATCATAAGGTAATTTTTTTGTACATAAAAAGAACTTTTTTATATACTTAGAATCCTTTATTGACAATTCCAAATATATTCTTGCTCTAAATAAAGTATAACTAATCAATTTTTCAGGGAGTAATTCTAGAGTATATTTTAATAATTTTTCATCTCAAATTAAAAGTATTTTATCCAATACTTTTGAAATATCAGCCTCAATATTTTGTACTATAGACTTTTCAGAATCATTTATATTATTATCTAAATTATTAAATTTAGATAATAATTCTTTAAATAAATGTAAAATATAGTTATTATCAATGCAAGAATCTCAAAAAATATCATCATTAACAAATATTTCACTTTCAACATTTAAATTTTTATTAGCTGACTTTGGCAAATCATAAAAGTTTTTTGAAAGACAGGAAAAAATTGCTCAAGAATATACATCTGATAAACCTTGACAATTTCTAAAATTAATCATCTTATTTAACAAAACTCATTTTTTCCATTTAGTAATTTCACTTAAATAAAATTTTTTTAAATATAAATATCTATAATCATTTCCATATTTCAGTTCTAATTTTGATAAATTATGTAATCAAATAAAAAAGTTTTCTCAAAATAAATCATCATTCATTAAAATTCATGACTTACCAAGAAAATCTCTTAAAAAATCAATTTTATCATTTACAATTAAAAAATCACAATAAAATGAAATTACATGTTTAAAATTTCGCCAATTATTCCATTTATCAAAATTTATATCTCTATAATTATAGATTTTTTGAGCTCAATTCTCATCATCTGATAAATATTTAGCTAGAAAAAATTCATAAAATGAGTTGTGTATAAATTGATACTGATTATCTCATACTTTCTTAAAAAGAAATGCATAAGATTGCAACATTTCATCAGACACATCAATTTTTTCATTTTTAAATAATTTGTATGCAAAAATAGATAATTGGGGAATATGTGCTATTAAACAAATAGAACTATTTACATTATTATGTTTTGTTAATATATTTAAAATTATGATTTCATAAAGATTTGATCTATTATCAATACATTCTATTTCCCTTATAGAAAGTTGCGTTAAAAAATATAAAACTAGAGGAGTATTTTTCAAATCACTATCAATTAATCATTTTTTTAGAAAATCAATAATTTTTTGTAATTTTTTTTCTTTATCCTCTGTACAACTTATTTTATTATGCAAAAAATTTCTAATTTGATTATCATTTAAAATATTAAATGAAAAATTTCAATAATTATTATTTCAAAATTCCTCAAATTCAGTTCTACGAGATCACAATAATACATTTAAAGCATTATTATTTAAATAAGTACTAAATGTTTCAAATATTCCATTAATTAAATATTCCTTTAATTCATCTTTATACTCAGTATTTATTTCATCAATTCAGTCAAAAAACAAAATTATATTTTGTTCAGTAAAATGATATAATAAAAAAATATCATTTTCTATCCTTGATTTTATTGTTTCAAATGAATCGTATTTAGAAAGACTTTTCGAAGTATAAAAAAGTGTAATATAATTAAACATATTGATATTATTATCAATTTCTATTTTTAGTTTTAATAATTCAATTGATTTTCAATCTCATACACTTGAAGAAATTATACTTGCCCTATTTGAAAACAAAATACTCATATCACCAGAAGTTTTTTTGTTATAATAATCAATTTTATGAAAAATTTTACCTTCATCTATTTGTTTTTCAAATAATTTAATATCTTCATTTGATTTTCTTTCATAATAACATATTTCTCTATTTATAAGAATATCATTCAATTCATCAATTAAACATTCTCTTATTTTTTTATCTACAGAGTTATTTTTGATTTCAAGAGCCCTATTATCAGATTCAGATATTACTGTAACGATGCTTTTTATTTCATTATTACATATATTTAATCATAATTCATATAACCTTAAAAATATAGTATTATTAAAACTAAAACTATAACAATTCCCCTGAAACAAATCATAAATTTGCTTTAATTCTTCTTCTGATTTATTTTCTCCCCTCAATCAAAATATAAATTTTTTTATTACTTCTTTATTAGTATTTAAATCCTTTAATAAATTAGCTAAACAAAAAATATGTAAGTCATGATTTGTTATTTTTGAATCATTTAGAAATTGTTGAAAAAGTGAAGGATTTTGTTGAAAATATTTGTTTAATCAGTTTTGGAATTCTTCAATTGATAAATATTCAAATTCAATTCAAATATTATCAATAGATTCTTTTATAGATTGTAAATTTAATGGAGTAACTTGAATTGTATCAAATGAATACTTAATTAAATTTCAAGATAAATCATAATCTAAGTATAAGTATCAATCTTTTTCAAGTTGATCTACACTATCCTTAATTGATTTAGTAATTTCTCATCATCAAATTATTTCAAATGATGAAGCATAAGATCTATTTGAAACAATTACAATATTTTTTACTCAATAATCTTTTATGATTTTCCTTACTTCTGAATGATAAAAGTCATTAAAATTAGTATATAATTTACCAAAACTTTCTCAAGATTCTAAAGTTTTATTACTAGGTATTAATCAAGAATCATTAATATATATTTCATCATTAACTAACATTTTAGAACCAAACTTATCTATTAGATCTTTAGCTGTTAAAGAAACTCTATTTTTTTCATCTGACATATCATAATAAAAAATAGTATCTGGAGAAGAAAATATATTATAATAAATACTACTTAGTTCATCAGGAATATTATCAAGTTTATCATATATTTCAAGTAGATTTCATAACCTTTTTAATTCATTGATTCAATCTTGATCTATATTTCATGATATTTTACATTTTAATAATTTATCATAATCAATATAATGTTTAGTTTTTACATAAGGATAATGCCTAAGTAGATATACTCTTGTTTTTACAAAGTATTTATTAAAATTATCACAACTATTCAATGTATCCGAAACTAATTTTTTATTATGTTCAGTACAATCATCAACTTGTAAATTGAAATTTGTTACATTTTCATTCTTTCTAATTATATTAGATGGTGAATCAATTCAATTTTTATACATAAAAAAATATTGTATATAATATTATTTATAATATACAATATTAATTTTAATTGTCAATAGATTTTATATTCTTTTTATTACCCCTATTTTTAAATTAACTTTTTCTAGTTTTAAATAAAAATCAGTTATTCATCACTTACATTCAAGTTCTAATTTTATATTTAAATTATTTTCTATTAATTTTAAAAAAGGTAAAATTATTTTTCAAAACATTTCGTTTTTATTTTTAGTATAACTTGAAATAGGAAAATTTTTATTTGATATCTCCTTTCAAACATTTTTTAACAAAATTAATAAAACTTCAATAGTAGCATTTTGTGAGTGAATATCTTTTGATGTTAGTTTCTCTCAATTTAAATATATTTTATTTTGTAATGTATCTAAAATAAGTCATTCTGTTTCCTTTTCCAAAATATCATTAAATGTTCATATATAATTAATTCAAAAATTATCAAAATATACATATAAATTTTTATTTATATATTTAGAATATAATCAATTATTTACAGATTGTTCTAATATTATTCAATCATTAGAATTTCAATCTAAATAAGATGAATATTCTACTTCTATATTTGGATACAAATATCTTAAATCACTAATTGTTTTTTCTAATGTATTTCTAGATAATCACAATTTTGTTACAATTACATATCATCATCATATTTTACCAGAAGCAGTTGGCATAATTCAAATTTTTTCATCAAAATGAGATCTATTCTTTCTAAAATAAAACACAAAATCATCAGCAAATGAACTTTGATTTTCTAATAATGATAAAGCATACCTATACTGATTTATATGATAAATAAAATCATCAATAATATCATCTCTATATCATAATTTTGCCATATTTTGAAAAAGATTAACAGTTTTTAAATTTAAAATTCAAACTGTATCTGCTATATGATTATATATATCAATATTATTATCAACAAATTCTTTTAAATATATATTTTTACCGTTTAAATCAAAATTAGATAAAAAATCAGAAAAATTAATTTTATAATTATTAAGTAAATTTTTATCAGCTACTTTATATTGTTCTACTTGTTTTGTGTCTCAACTAATTCATGGAAAAATCATTCAAAAATCAAATGGTATATCTTTAGTAATATAATTTTCAACAGAGGACATCAATGGAATATGTTTTCTGAATATATTTGATAATTCATAATTAGTTATATCTTTTCAATACATTTCTGAAATTAAAATACTTGGTTCTCTATAATTTGATAATGTACTAAGAATATTTTGTCATATTGTATTTCAATATCTTGATTTTAATTCTAACGATAATGCTAAATTAAATATTTCATTATAAATTTCTGAATCTATGAATTTATTATAATCAGAATATTCATTAAAATCTATTAAATTAAAAAGTTCAAAAAGTCATGAAACCAATACTGCAAATAAAGTACCTGATAATCAAAATGAATGTCATCTAGAAGTTTCAGATAAGATAGATATTTCACATCAATTTATTATTTTCTTATCATTTAAAAAAGAATCTAAAATACTTGATACTCAAGTATATTCTTTAATAACACTATTAAAATTATGTCTTACGAAGTTTTTATTAGAAATCTCAAAAAAATGACATATTCAAAAAGTTACTTTTCAAGAAGTATTTTTATTTAATCAAACATAACATTTTATAGGTATTTTAGATTTTACTCTAACACTATGAGATATATGTTTTCATCACATTGGTCACCATGGAAAAACATAACATCAACTAACAACTAAATTATTCCTCGAATAAAAATCTCTATAAACTTCTGGAAACATTTCTTGTAACGATTGTGTATTCATAAAAAAATAGTAACAAATATTGTTACTATTATTATCTAATTTTTGATAAAATCAAGTCTCTATAATCTTTTATCAAAGTTGGTAGACTATTTGTGAATTTTTCTTTGTTTTTTTCTATTTCTTCTAATAAAATATTTCAAGGTATATTCACACTAGATTTAGCAGATCAATCAGGAAAATTATTGATTTTTCAATTATAAACTCACATATATATTCAGGCATCAAAACTTCTTTTATATGGTTTATCTCATTCTACATTTACTAGTATATTTTTGTTATCTAACAATAATAGTACTGCAATTTTTGTAGTATCTATTGTTTTTAATAATTTTTTAAATTCATCACTATCATTTGCTACTACTCATTCCACTCATATTTCTTCTTCTAATTCTCTTACTACTGTATCATCATATGTTTCTCCAGAAGATACATGTCATCAAATTGTTTTATCAATAAGTCATGGCGAATCAAAAGTATTTCATCTCTGTACCAATAAAAAATCTTCTTCACTATTTAATAATAGAGCTCATACACTTCTAACTGTATATTTTACCTCTCATGTCAATTGATAATCCTCTTTTATTTCGTTATTAAACTCCTTTCTATTCTGAGTTCTTACGAAATTTCATTCTAGATCATAAACATCAATCATTTCCTCATCAAAAGTGTGCATATTATTTGTCATATTTTTTGGTTAAATAAATAATGAAGTGATATTATAAAAAAAATCAAAGACAAAAACTGAAATAAAAAAGAAAAACTACTTTTTTTTTATTATATCATACTTTATAATAAAAAAACAAATAATATAACAGCCAATTCTAAACTAAACAATCACCATAAATATTGTATATTTCCAATTTCTCAATATATTTACGATATAAAATACAATTTATCTATTAAAAATTCATTATGCAAAACCTAATCCCATGAATAATTATGTCATTTAGAGAATGACTCGAAGCATTTTTAATAATAGCAATAATCTTAAAATTCTTAGAAAAAACTTGAAATAAACATCTAAAAAACAATGTATTTTACTGAACAATTGCTAGTATACTTACATCTACTTTACTAGGATATATTTTATTTTGAATTGGTAAATCATTAAAAAATGTAGATGCTGTTTCAGAAATATGGACAAGTATTTTAAGCCTGATTGCAGTATGATTAGTAACTACTTTTATAGTCTGGATGATACAACACTGAAATAAAATAAAATGATATATAGAAGATAAAACAGCCAAAGATTTATCTAGATTATGAATTTTTATAGTTTCATTTGTAATGATCGTTAGAGAATGAGTAGAAGTTGCAATTTTTGCATTTGCTTGAGAATATCATTATTTGTCTATCATTATCTGAGTTTCTATTTCAGCAATTTTAACTTTGATTATTTATTTATCATTAATTAAAATAAACATTACTGCCATTTTCAAAATTACACTTATTTATTTAATAATACAAGCAGGATATTTGTTAGGTTATTGAATACATGAAGGATTATGATCACTACATACACTTTGATATTTGAGCTCAGATAATATTCTTTTGATTAAATTATATGATTTATCATCTAGCATTTTTAACCACAAAGAATGACTTATAGGTTTACCTCTAAATGTATTAATTGGTTGGTATTCAAAACCGGAATGGATTCAATTTATTGTACAATACATATTTACTATTGCCGTTTTTATTTATTGGTATAAACATAGTAAACTAAAAAATAGCTAATAAATTAGCTATTTTTGTTTACATCAAAAGATTGTCATAACTTAGGAATAATTACATTTAATTTATCATTAACTTTCTGTATATTTTCTCTTACTTTTTCTCTATCTTTTCATCAATGTGTCAATGAAATAGTTGCTCATTCTGCATAATCCAATTTTTCAGTAAGATATGACATGATATCATCATTTCATATATGAGATGAAAATCATTGTATTTGAACTACTTGACATTTTACATCAAATTCTTCACCTCATATTTTTACTTTTTTAGCTCAAGATAATATCTCTTCTCAAAGTGTTCAATATGATTGATATCAAGTGAAAATAATTTTAGCTTTAGGATCAGAAATTATTTCAACTAGATGTCTCATAATAGCTCATCATTGTAACATTCATCAAGAAGATACAATTACATCTTTTACATATTTCCTTTTTCAACTATACAATTTTTTTGAATCCTTCTCATTAAGTTGAGTAGTAAAAACTTTACCTAGCAATTTAGTTTGAACTACTGGATTAAGCAAACTATATTTATTATTTAACTCTGTCATAAAAATCTTAGATATTCTTTCTGAAAGTGGACTATCTATAAGTAGTCATGACAATAAAACATTTTGACTAATATTTTCAATAGATTCATTATATGACTCTATCAATGAATTTAATTCTAATTTTTGATTTATATCTTCAGATGTTAATTCAGATTTAGTATTCAAAGTATTTAAAATTTTAATCTTTGATTTTTTCTTTAATATTATTGATTTAAATTCTTCTAACAATTTTTTATTTTCCAACTTATTTGATAATAATTCCAAAACTACTTCTTGAGTTCTTTGTAAAGAAAATGCGGGAATTAATACCTTTCATTCAGTTGAATTTATTTCTTTAATAAATCTTTGAAATTCTGACATTTTATTTGGATGATTTCTTAAACCATATGTAGTTTCACACTGAACATAATCAAGTTTATATTTTGGAATATCAGGTTTTCAAGAAATATTTGGATCTGTAAATTTTCACAAATCTCATGTAAATAGATAATTCTCATATCAAGTTTTTATATCATTTTTTGAATTTAAACTTGTTCAATTAATTACATTTTCTACTTTTGTAGTTACTAAAGAAATTAGAGCCTGAACACTTCATTCTATATGTCATGCATTATAAAATCTCAATTTAAATGCTTCTAAAACCTTTTCAGAAGATATTTCAGATACATCAATTAGACTATGAGCAGCTTTTTCTAATTCTTTTTTTGTATATTTTAAATTACTTTCTGTTCTAAAGCTATTTATATCATTCCTATTATTTATTCAATTTTCTAATAATAAGGATTTACATTCATTATAATAATCTTCAATGTTAATTAATTCTGGAACTATTAAAACATCATCTTTTTTTAAATCATAATTTTTTACAAATTTTAACGCTTCTTCTAGTTTATTTCTAAATTCTTTATTTTCTTTAGATAATTTCATAATTATATCATATTCATCATTCCATCTAGTAATTATAGCTTTTTTAATATGAGGTAAAACAAATATTTTTTTATTTAATCAATCTTTAATATATCAAGGTATATCGTCTATTCTAAAATCTGTTGATCTAGAATCATTTAAACTTTTTAAAAATATACTATTATCCAAATCCAATTCTTGTCATACATCCAATGTCTCAATAATAGAAGTTGTATTATTTATATCATTAGTATCATATAATAATTCTGGTACTTTAAGAACATTAGCATTTGAAATAATTTCATCAATATTTTGAGAAGAAACTCTTTTTGCAATATCCAATGCCTCAGATAATCATAAATCTCAAATAATTTTTTTTCTTTCTAATAATAATTCATTGAAATTTCTACTTAAATTATCATCTTCATCAAAATCAACAAAAACTAATAAATCTAAACGATTGCAGATATCATTTATTTTTCTAGATAATATCTTTATATTCTTTTTATTTTTTTCTTTCTCAAGATCTATATTAAGTGACTTTAATTTTTTATTTAATTCAATAACATCATTTCATAAGTCAATACTACTTCAAACTTCTTCATTATTTTTTGCATTTTCAATTTTTGATATTTTTTCTTGTATCTTAAGTAATTTAATTGAGTTAGACTTAGTAATAATAGGATTAAGGTCAATTCAATATGAACTAAGTAAATCTCCACATTCATTTATTGATTTAGCTAAAAATATTTTATATAAATCACTTGTTTCGTAATCTTCGATAACTTGTTTTAAAGAATTTTTATTTAAATCACTATTATTTAAATCATTATTAATTTTATTTAACAACAATTTGTTAAGTTTTATTATTTTCTTTTCCTTTTCTAATTTTGATAATCCATTTTTAGATATTTCATCATTCAATTTTAATAAAGTAATAGCCTCTCTCAATCTAGTTTTATTATTTGTATTACTTTCCTCAGCATCTGCAATTTTTTTTTCCGTCATTGTTACATAATCCTCTAACATAGGTTTTGCTAATTCTTTTGTAATTTTAGACATTATGATTCTTCACTTAAATCATTTTTTTAAAAGCATAGGAATTCTACCTATATGATCCATATGTGCATGAGTAATAATCAAAAAATCAGCTTTTAATACTTCTTCATCTACCAAATTATTTAATTCATTTTCTCTTCATACTCATTGAAACATTCAAAAATCTATTACAATTTTTTTATTATCAAAAATATTTATATTCATCATAGTAGATGATCAAGTTAAACTAACTCAATCATCCTGTATTCATCATAAATATTTTATAGAAACATTTGATTTCATATTATTTATTTAAAATTAAACTATTTCAAAAGAAATCTTTAAATTTGCTTCATTTGCATTAACAAGTTTTAATCTAACTTTTTTTCACACATTTGTTTTTTCTCAATCTTTATCTACAAGTTCAAATAATCATTCACACAAAATATTAAATTCATACTTACTTTTATCTATATTAACAACTCATTTTACAGTATTATCTAACTCTATATATATATTATCATTATCTATACTAGAAATATATCAATTAAATACATTTCAAATTTTATCTGACATGTATTTGACTGCCATATGTGAATCTATTTTTCTTTCTATTTCTACTGATAATTCTTCCAACATACTTGACTTCAAAGCTACATGTCCTAGATTTTTTTCATAAAAGCCTTTTCTTTCACTATCAAATTTACCAGATATTACTTCTTTTATTATTCTATGTATTTGTAAATCGGGATATCTTCTGATAGGAGAAGTAAAATGTGAATAATAATCCAAAGCCAATCAATAATGTCATTCTCTTTTATCTGTATAATTTGCTCTATGCAATGTTAATAAAATTGCTTTTGATAAAAATCTTTCTGCATCGTTTCATTTAATTTCTAATAATAAATTTGAAATAGACTTTGATGATAAATTCGAAATATCAGTTTTTAATTCAAAAATATTTAAAATTTCTTGTAATTTTTTAATTGATTTTTCATCTGGTTTGGTATGTGTTCTATGTAAAAAAGGATACTCTTCATACAATTTAGAAACTGTTTGATTTGCTGATACCATAAATGCTTTTATCCAATCATTACTTTCATATTTTTGGTACACTTCAAATCAAATCGGATGTCAATTATTATCTACTTTTATCTTTGTTTCATCAAAATTAAAATCCAACTCTCAATCACTATTCAATTTATTATTCAATATCCTTGCTAATATTTTAGATTTATTTACAAGTTGTAATAATTCATCATTTACAATTCATCAAAAAATCAATTCATTAGATTCATTTATATTATAACCATCAGATAAATCTTGTACTTCTTTATAAGTTGTTCTAAAATTTGAATTTATTATTGACTCATATACTTTTGAATTTATAAAATCAATATTTCAATACTGATCAATAACCATTTCACAAGTCATTGATAATTTATCTGTATTTGGATTTAAACTACATAAATTATTAGAAAGTTTTTCAGGTAACATAGGTATAACCTTATCTACCAAATATATTGATGTTCATCTTGCCAAAGCTTCATTATCTAAATATGAATCATCCAGTACATAATGTGTTACATCTGCTATATGAACATAAAGTTTAAATTTTCAATCATCCAATAACTCAATAGATATTGCATCATCTAAATCCTTAGAATCTGGTCAATCAATAGTAATAGTAAACAAATCTCTTAAATCTTCTCTTTTATCAATTTCTGATTGTTCAATAATTTCGATTAATAATTCTGCTTCATTTAATACATTTTCTGAAAATTCTAATCTAGCTCATTGTGAAGCAGCAATTTTTAATATATCTATTCATTTATCTCTTTCTTTTCAAAGTATATCAACCAAAGTTCAAAATATATTATTTGAATCTTTTCTTTTTAATTTAAAAGTAATTACATCATTTTGTGATATAACTACATTTTTTCATTTTGAAAGTGGATATATATTTTTAATTCAAGATATCTCAGATTCTACAAAAGATTTTCAATTTTTTTCAATATAATTTCATACAAATGGAGTATCTCTAAACGATAATATTTCAGAAATAATTCACTCATTTTTACTTCAATCTTTAAATAAAATAACTTCAACTGAATCTCAAGTTATAGCTCAATGTATATTATTAGATTTTATATAAACTCATTTTTTAGAGCCTTCTAAATCTACAAATCAATAATCAGAATTTACATATTTAAAGATTCATTTTATTTTATTTTGCACTATATTAATATATTCTTCTACTACTATTGAAGTTATTTCATAACAGTTATCATTATCAATAAGAGAAATTGCCTCTACATTATCTCATGATTTAGCATTTAATCATTTTCATGCGGGTACTAAATATTCTCAATCTATCATTCAAAAACTTCAAAAATCCTCATAACATCATGATATTTTATTTGACATATTTATCTAGTTATTTTTTAATAAACATTAATATAAAACAAAAAAATAAATAGTCAAATAATTTTTGACTATTTATCTGCAATATTTTTAATATATTACAACCCAACCATTTTCATCATCTTTTCATACTTTTCATCTGCCAATTTATTGGCTATTTTATTTCACTCTGATAATTTTTTTTCTATATAACTCATATCATTTTCAAAACTATAATATCTAGCTCTAGCCTCCTTAAAATACTCCAAAATAATCTCTAACAATTCTAGTTTTGCATGCCCATAACCATAATTCCCTGCTTTATATTTCTTTGCTATTTCTTTTTGTTTTTCACTACTAGCAAATAGCTTAATCAAAGCAAAGACATTACATTTTTTTGGATCTTTTGGTTCTTCTAGTGTCTCACTTCATGTCACTATAGACATTATTTTTTTCTTTAATGTCTTTTCATCATCAAAAATTCATATAAAATTATCATAACTTTTACTCATCTTTCTACCATCAGTTCATGGAATAGTTTGTAAGTTTTTATCCACATGATAATCAGGTAATTTAAACAATTCTCCATAAGTATTATTGAAATTTCATGCTATATCACGAGCAAATTCCATATGCTGAATCTGGTCTTTTCAAATAGGTACAATGTCTATGTCATAACTAATGATATCACTAGTCATCAAAAGAGGATAATTGAAAACTGCCATATTTATATCGCTATTTTTGTTTTTTGAATCCTTGAAACTATGTCATCTCAACATCAAACTCAGTGGAGTAACACTTGATAAAATCCAAGTAATATCATTTATCCTATTCACTTTTGATTGTTCAAAAACAGTTATTTTTGTATCATGTGGCAAAAGTGCAAAATATTCTTTCAAAAGTCTTAGCTTATTTTTCTTCAATGTTTCAGCTTCATGCACAGAAGTCAAACTATGATAATCAGCTATAAATATATATGCTTCCTTCCCTTCAGCTAACTCCAAAAATGGCTTAAAT
This sequence comes from Candidatus Altimarinota bacterium, assembly GCA_028688895.1. GTDB lineage: Bacteria > Patescibacteriota > Gracilibacteria > BD1-5 > UBA6164 > UBA6164. The sequence goes on from JAQTXG010000005.1 coordinate 81,098, forward strand.
GCTCCTAAATAGTTTCAAATATGCATACCATTTCATGTAGGTTTTATCCCTGTTAATATTTTTTTCATTTTTAAATTGTTAATAAATATCTCACCTTGAATTTGCATCATAAAAAAATATAAGTATTTTTTCATCAATAATTTCATACAAAAATCTATATTTTCAAATTCTTAACCTGTATTTGTGAACCTCTCATGATAATTTTTTTATATCTAAATTTTTTGAATCATTATTTGCTAAATAAAATATTTTATCATAAAATTGCCTAGAAATTAAATCATGATTTGCTAAAAATTTTTTGACTTTTTTACTCAACTCAATTTTATATCTCATTATTGTTTTATTAAAGATATAAAATCATCATAATTATTTATTTTATCAAAATCAATTTGTGTAGTTTCTCACCTCTCCAATTCAGCTCTACCTTCAATCCAAGCTTTGTGATTTTCAGGAGTATATTCAGTCCAATCATCATCTATTTTATTATCATTTACAGGTATTACTTCAAAAGCTGGCTTACCATGAACCATTACCAAATATTTTATATTTTGTTCTTTTGATTTTTTCCAAAGTGTAGATATATTTTTCCTATAATCTCCTAAATTTATTAATTCAGTAGTCATTTTGTACAAAATTATGTATTAAATTTAATACAAATTATATAAAAATATAAAAATAAGTCAAATATAAGTAAAGACAATCTCCATATTTGACACATTTTTACAGATATGATATCATATATATAATAATTTATAATATGTTTTATGAATAGAGAACAAAAACTACAAAAAGTAAAAGAGCAACTAGAAACAATAGCAAATCTAGATAATTCATTTTGAATAAATAAAAAAATTCTTAGAGAATTATATGTCATACTTTCAGAAATAAAAAATCCAGAAAATTTTGACATCACATATGAAGCAATATTAGAAAACTTTACAAAAATATTTCTAGAACTAGAAAAACTAGGAAAAAAAATAGACAATATACATCTACAAAGAGACCAAGAAATAAACAGTAAGGTAAAGCAAATAAATCTATCTGCTCTAAATAAAACTCAATTTAATAAATAATACAAAATAATGAAATATACAGAACAATTGGAAACAACAAATCCAACAATTCCTGATAAACCAGATAAAAATATAAGAGATATAATTGAATGAAACGAAAATTCAATCAGACTTATACTAAATCCTGATTCAGAAATAACAGAAATATCAGATAAAGCAAAATCACATGAAGAAAAAGAAAAAATAGATACATGAGCAAAAATAAATCAAATATTAGCTTGATTAAAAAAAGAAGTATTATCAATAAATAGATTATAATATATAATAAAATAATTATGCCAGATATAAATACAAAAGTACAAAATTTAAAATCTATACTTTTAGAACTAATTGAATTATTAGAAAGCAATTCTATAGATGCACATTCTATAAAAAAAACATATGTAATGCTTGAAATAACAAAAGATGAAAAAATACTAGAACAATTAGTAACTTCACTAACAAAATTAGTAAACAATACAATGAATGAATTGGAAGATACAACAAAAAGAATAAATAGAATAAAAATAGTTACAAATGAAAAAGTAGAAAATTACAATGATTCAAAAGAATCAGAAGAATTAATAAATAATATTTAATCATTAAAAAAAAATTATGTGAGAATTTTTAAAACAAGTACCTAAACTTTGAGATGACAAAGTAGAAACTACTGGAGAAGGTTTAGATACTCTAGCACTAGAAGTAGATAAAGAATCATTTAATAAACTAGTAAAAAATCTAAGTGAAACATTAAGCAAAAAAATAGACGATGAATGAATACCAGATGAAAATGTAAAACTATTAGTAGAAAATAGCAATGAAGATTTGAGTGATTTAGTTAATGATTTTTGAAAATGAACAATAAAAAACTTTGATCAATTCAATGAAGAATTTGATAGTTTATTTGCTTGAGTAAATTTGGATAATTATATAAATGAAGCAAAAGCACAAAATACATTTGCTCAAAAAGCAGAAATGAAATCATGAAATCTAATATCAAATTGGGTAAATAAATCTGCTAATGAAATAGCAAAAAATGATTATTAATATACAAATATGCAAAACAAATTAAATAATAAATCAAAAAATATAAATAATACAAAAAACACATTTTCAACAAAAACAAGAAATGTTATTTTTGCTGTGTCTACTTTAGCATGATTGATAGTATGATGAAATATAAAATCTTCATTAGATAGAGATTATACTTTTGATAATCCTATAGATGCTCATAGATACGAACAAATCAAAAACGAATTTTCATTCGCAGACAGATGATTTATAAAAACTATAGAAGACAAAAATCCAAATCAAATATTAAACACTGAATTAAAAAAACACGAAAAAAAGATATTAAGAATAGCTAGACAAAATATTAATAACTGAAACTTATATTTTGCAGTAGATTTATCAAAAGATAATTTAACAGATATAAAAACTGCAATCCCTAGCTTATCGTACTTAATGGATGCAATGTATGGAGATTGATATTCAGATATATTAACAGATTGACAAGATCATAGTGATAAAGTAATTGTAGTAGATATAAAAGAAACAGATGAATGAAATATTATAAGAAAACTAAGTATAGAAAACAAACCAAAAGATGAGCAAGCAAATAATAAAAAAATAGAAGCAGATAACAATCTAGCATAAAAAAAGATAAATCTCACGATTTATCTTTTTTTAACTCTTAATCCCATATCATTTTCCAAGCAAATACAATCAAAAAACAAAAAAGAATACAAGAAAAATCAAAATAATACTCATAGAAACAAATACATCCACATCACTTATTCATAAAAAACCATATCTCAATCCATTTACCATATAAAGTATAGGATTTGCTCTACTTATTATTTGCCAAGTAGGAGAAAGTAAACTGATACTATAAAATACTCATCACAAATACACCATCGGAGTGATAAAAAAAGACGGAATAATATTTATATCATCAAAACTTTTAGCATATATAGCATTGAGTATTCAAGCCAGAGAAAAAAGTGCAGAAGTAAATATCAAAAATAAAATAGTATAAAAATAACTATAAATATGTATATCTACCATAAACCACCCCGTGATAAATACTAATATTCAAACAAGCATTCATCTAAGTATTCATCATATACAAAATCACAAAAGTATTTTTGTATGACTTATAGGTGATACAAAAAGTTCTTCTATACTTTTCTGAAACTTTGCTCAAAAAAACGAACTAGAAGTATTTCAATAACTAGCCATTATCACAGACATCATCAAAAGCCCAGGAAAAATAAAATCTATATAATTTACTCAATCAATAATCTGAATCTGAGATCAAATAAATTTTCAAAATATCAGTAAATACAAAACAATTGTAATCACTGGAGGTAAAAGAGTCTGTTTCCAAATTCTCAAAAATCTAGTCACTTCCTTGTTTACTAGTGTTATTAAGTCAGTCATAATACATACATAAATAAAAAATAAATTTAAAAATACTTACCTAGTCATATCCAAAAACAACTTCTCCAACCTGTTCACTTTATTTCTAAAACTAGATATCTTGATATCATATTTAATTAACAACTCAAACAAATCATTCAAACTATGTTTTTTAGAAATAATTACTTCTATTTCATTATCACTTAATACTCTAGCATTAAAGGTCTCGATTATTTCTATATCCAAAGATGATATTACTTTAATAGTATCTAGTACAATTATTTCTTCATCCAATTTTGAAAGCAATTTTTTAACAGAAGTATTTTCTATTATTTCTCATTTATTTATGATTGCTACATTTTTACAAAGTGCTTCTACTTCTTCCAAATAATGTGTAGTAAGTAAAATAGTAGTTCATTTTTCATTTAATTCTTTGATAAATTCCCACATAGATTGTCTAAGCTCTACATCCACTCATGCTGTAGGTTCATCCAATACTAATATTTTAGGTTCGTGAATAAGTGCTCTAGCTATCATCAGTCTTCTCTTCATACCACCACTTAATTCTCTAGCTTTTGCATTTGCTTTTTCAGCCAATCACAATTTACCTAAATAATAATCAACTCTCTTTAGAGCAATACTTTTCGAAATACCATAATATCCAGCCTGAGTCATACATATATCTTTTACCTTTGCAAACATATCAAAGTTAAACTCTTGTGGCACTACTCCTATAAAACTCCTAGCCTTACTAAAATCACTATCTATATCCACACCATTTATCTCTACTTTTCAACTATTTTTATTTACCAAGTTTGTCATAATAGAAATCATAGTAGTTTTACCCGCCCCATTATGTCATAACAATGCGAAAAAATCACCCTGCTCTATTTCCAGATTTACTTCTTTTAAAACCTGATTATTTCAGTAATTTTTCACTAATTTCTCTATTTTTATTGCTTTCATAATTTTAATATTATTTTATTTTGTAAATATAGTCATCAGTAATACAACTCAATCAAGGCAACAGACCACCCCCTAGCCCCCTCAATCACATTAAGTTAAATATATATAGTCTGTGTCTTATTATCAAGGCAACAGACCACCCCCTAGCCCAAAAACCATAGCAACAGACCACCCCCTAGCCCAAAAACCATAGCAACAGACCACCCCCTAGCCCCCTCCTTAGTAAGGAGGGGGGATAAATAGGAATAACTTTTTTAACACTTTTTTAATATCTATTATAATTTCATCATTAGTAAATCTTATAACTTCAATTCAGCATGCATTTAAATATTCTGTTCTTAATTCATCATATTCTTGCCTTTCAATATGTACATTTCAATCAATTTCTATTGCAATTTTATATTTAGTACAATAAAAATCAACTATATATCTATCTATTGAATGTTGTCTTCTAAATTTTAATCAATGAAA
>JAQTXG010000029.1:0-10558 GCA_028688895.1 Candidatus Altimarinota bacterium
GCATAATCTAAATTTTGGTGGATTAAAAAAATAAAATAAATATACTAAGTTTTAATTAACTAATCCCTCCCCCTGAGGGTACTCCCTTTTAAAAAGGGAGAAATATAAAATAAACAAAAATGAAAATACCTAATATAATAAAAGAAACTTCAAAAAAATTAAGAAATAATATGACTGAATCAGAAATTATTTTATGGAGTTTTATAAAATGATGAAAATTATGAATAAATTTTTTGAGACAAAAACCTATGTATGTTTATACAGAATATAACTGACAAGATAGGTTTATAATTCCTGATTTTTATTGTCATGAAATGAAGATAATATTAGAAATAGAATGAAGTGTACATAATTTAAAAGAAATTTATTTACTAGATAAATATAAAAAGAATTACTAAATAATAAGTGATATAAAGTTATAAGAATAAAAAATGAGGATATTAAAAATAATGTTAATGACGTTTTAAAAACTATAAAATTGCACCTATAAAAATTTCTCCCTTTTTAAAAGGGAGTACCCGCAGGGGGAGGGATTAGAAAAATGCTCCACCAAAATTTAGATTATGCCGGTCTGAAAAACTCACTTCTAGAAAAAAATGTCCTTTTTTGCTAAAATTTACTCAAAAATTTTTCCCTTAGAATAGCTTTGAAAAAAATTATTTTCATAAATTTTATCTAAAAAATTACTATTTTTATTCTTACGAAGGTGTTTTTCATACCTTCCTTAAAATAAAAAACATAAAAATCCGTTTTTATTTGGATTTTTATGTTTTTATTATTTGTAAATAATTATTTTCCTATCTCTAAGCTAGCATTTTCTACACCTGTAGAAATGTTTGAGCTTTTGATCATATCATCACTTATAGAGTAAGTGTTGTTTCATATCCATAAGGCTCTTTTTATGAAACTTTTAGTATAATCCCAGCTTTTTGATGCTATGTATTCTCAAACTGTAGAATCTGCGTAACAATATGTAGGTACATATCTGTATTCTACATCTTCACAGTATTGACCTCATCATATCAAGTCTACACATCTCTTTTCTGTGTTTTGTTTTGTGTATTTTGAACATTCTTCTAATCTCTCTTTTTCTGCATTTGTTGAATCTATATGTGTAAGTCTAAAGTTTTCTTTGATTCATATTTCTTTGTCTATAGTCATAGTAACTAAACCTTGGAAGAAATCTTTGTGTCTATATATATCACTTGCATAGTTGTTATACAAAGTCACTGGTAAGAACAATTTTTTATCACTAGCTTTCCACATAAACATTCTAGGATTGTCCAGTGCTTCAGAGTAACTACCATATTCTCAAAAAGTTTTTGTGTATTTTTGGTTTACTATTATTCATTTATTTATTCACTCATCACAATTTTTCTTTTCTGTTTCAGTTAGATTTGTATCACCACATTTTTTATCATAATTTATTTCATATAAATCTACTTTTACTCAATTGTTTATAGTACCTCCCCATTGGTTTTCTGTAGTATCATATCATAATCCTATCAAATGATTTTCGTCATATGGATGTAAGTAAGTACTATATCATGGAATTTTTAGTTCTCATAACACTTTTGGTTTAACTGGATCTGCTACATCTACTACAAATAGAGGATCTACTTGTTCAAATGTAACTAGAAATAATTTATCACCTATGTATCTACTAGATTTGAATTGTTCTCATTCTCATAGATTTTTAAGACTTCATTTTAAATCTAAATTTTTATCTAATATATATAAATCTGTGTGACTATCATTTCCACTTGGATTCCAGTTGTTTGTAAGTGTAAGTATTCTAAAATTTGTTTTGTACTCATCCATAGAGTATTGAGTCAATGGTTGACCAGGTATTATTGTAGAATCTTGGTATTTCAGATTTGATCAATCTACATTTATCTTGTGTAATAATGTATTTGTTCATCTTTGGAACCATGGAGCAAAACATCTAGCATTCATAGGACATCTAAAATCAAATGTTTGATACATATTTGAAGTCAGATATAGGTTTTCCATACTCATATACAATTCATCATTTGATCAAGCTATTACTTTTGTCTTTACTTGTTCTGATGTATTTTTTGTATCTATGATAGATATAATGTTGTATGAAGGATTGAATTCATATTTTTTCAAAGTTTCTTCGTCTGGAAGTACATACTCGATTTCGTTACATTTTGCTATATTTCCAGATGTAATATTGTATGGTAAACTTTTTCATCTAAGTTTTAGATTTTGTTCTGACTTCTCACTTGTTTTACTTATATCAATCTTTTTTGGTATCAAGTCTGCTGAGTCTATAACTATATCATCTACTGACTTAAAACTATAATATGGTATGGCAAAATTGTTTGTACTTACTACATAAACAAAATCTCATATCTTTCTAGATTTAGATAAATCACCATCTGCTACGTATAATTTTGATAATATAGGGATATTAATATTAGTTGTATCAAAAACTATTGTATATGTTTTACTATTTCTATTGATCCAGTATCACATTTTTGAATAATCTGTGTTACTATATCCACTAGAAATAATAGTTAATCTATTTGTTCATATATATAAAACTGGATTATAAAAGCTATTAGGAAGTTTTATCTTTTTGATAATAGTTAAATCTCATACCTTTACTATATACACGTATTTATCACTTTCATTGTAATAATAAATGTATTTACCATCAGTTTTAACTATATCTGATTCATCTACTCATTCTACTTGTACATTTGTTTTTGAGTAGTCCAGGTTGTCTCCTCATCACATTGCTTGACTTTCATCTGCTGTTCACTCTGTTCTTAAATCACTATTTACTACACTTGATTTTTCCATAACTGCATCTTCTGCAATTCATACAAAATCTCTGTACATCACTGGATAATCCCAATTACCTTTATTGTTTTTCCAGTAATCTTTTATGTATTTACCCATAACATTTTCAAGTCAATCACAACTTTCAAATGACTTCAAATTGAAGTCAAAATTTAGGTCTTTGACTTGAGTTTTGTCTAGCTCATCTATAATAGAAGTATCTTCTACAGCTGCAAATGTGTTTCAAATGGAAAACAATGTTACAAAAAACAACATGAAAAATGTAATCAAAAATGATTTTCAATATGTAGTTTTCATAGTTCTAAAATTAAAAAATAAATGTTACATAAATAGTAACGAAGAAATAAAATATTGGTGACAAATTTATAACTAATATTTTACTTAATTTCTGTAAATTCACAAGCTCAATTTATAAAATCACTTGCTAAACATTGTTTATTGTTCATTATACATTTTAACTCTGTTCCTGTACCTGACAAAGTTGCTCATTGGTTAGTACAAAATGTATCAAAATCTGGTTCTGTACTTGATTTTCTCATAGTAGAAGCAGAATCAGACATAGTAGTTGCATTTATTCATTCCTCAGCTTCTATAGTTTGATATTCTTCATCTACATTTAATCACAAAGACTCAAATATTTCTATGATAGAATCGTCTTCTATTTCGTTGTTTGTATTATCTGTGTTTTCTATTACTTGAGTGTTTTCATCAAATATATTATCAATATTTGCTTGTAAGATTTTTTGATTTGTGTCTTCTATTTTTTGAGTGTTATTAATTTTTTCTGTATTATTATTTTCTATTGTATCAACTTTTTGATTGACTTTTGGAACTGTTTTTTTATTAATTTGTTCTGAAGTTGTATTTGATATATTTGTATCCTCAACATTTTCTATAGATTGTATTGTTTCATTTGATTTTATTTTTAAATCATTTCTGGATTGCTGTATTTCTATATTTTTTATACTTTCTTCTCTTATCAATTCAGGATTGTATGATTTATTTCCATCTGAGAAAAATTGTATATCTTTATAATAATACATAAATCAGCTAGCTATAAACAATAGACTAAAGATAGGTATAGCAAAAATCAAAAAATTTGATTTATTTCATTGTTTTAGTTTTATGATTCAATCTATTCTAGATTTTAAGGATTTTTTGAACTCTTTTGAAGCTACAATTTGTGGATTGTTATCTGCTAACAAATTTACTACTTTTTCAAGCTTGTCTTTATCTGCAGCTAATTCTGGATTATTTTCTATTATCTCATTTACTATTTTTTTCATAATTACATCATTATCAATATAAATATAAAAATTACAAAATTTGCACTTATAATTTTTAACTGTCTACTTACAATTTTTTTACAATTATCTACAGATTTTCATGTGATTTCTGAAATTTCGTTGTAGGATAAATCATCCCAAATCCTATAAATAAGTATTTCTCTTTGTTCTTTTTTTATCGTATTTAGATATTGTAACACCTCATTTAATTTATCTTTGTTATCTATCTGTTCGGCGTTATCTGTTTGTACTGACATATCTAAATAATCTCATATGTCTTCTGTTTGTTTAAATGTTCTATAATAATCTATGACTTTGTTGTGTGCTATTCTATAGATCCATGATTTCACACTCGAAGTCTCATCTATTCTAAAGCTATTTATACTATTTAGTGCACTAATAAAAACATCACTTACTATATCTTCTGCAAGTTCCTTGTTTGTTGTTTTTAGATAGACGAATTTGTAAATTTTATCGATGTATTTTTCATATATTTTTCAAAAATATTCAAGCTGTCCATCCAAACATCTTTGCATAATTTTTAAATCTTCCATATAGTTTATAACGATAAAAATATAAAAAGTGACAAAAAAATAATATTATTACAAAATAATATTATTTTTTTGGTTTTTAGCAATAGTTAATCTTTTATACAATAAAGTAATGATATATTTTTTGGACGAGTTTCAGATCATCAATTTGCATTTATTCAAGGAGACTGGTTTGAAACATAATTTGCAGATCATCACATATTATCATATAAAATTCAGGCTGTACTTCAAGCAGTATTAGCTATTCTGTTAAATGTATGACTATGACTTTTTAATTCTTCATTTTGAATATTTCATAATGCTCTTTGACCATCTGGATCTATATTGGTTCATGATTTATCTATTCATCTAATAAATCTACCATATGCAAGTGTGTATTCACTCCACCCTGTTGGGCACGAAGCTAAATTGAAAGACATAACTGCTCATGATGGTACAGCATGTTCAACTAAAGCATTCCATTTCGTAGCTGTTAAAGTCTCTGAATCGGTTGCAGTAAGTGAGCTAAGTGCTCAATATGCTAAACCAGATATTCAAAGTGTAAATACTATTCATATTCAGATAGTAACTCATTGTTTTAAATTATTTAATGTTTTTTTCATGAAAATAGAATTAGATATATGTAATCTAATTCTATTTGTATTTTAGAGTTTTTCAATATTTGTTTTATTTTTTACTTGCACTTATTTGTATTTATATTTTAATATATTATCTATAAATCTTGTAGTTACCAAACTTTACATAATCCTCTTTGTTTGATTTAACATTCTTGAAAAATGCTAGTATATTTATTCAGACAAATATAAAAAATCCTCATATCAAGTATGCCAGTATAGCTGGAGCTAATATAATGATTATTCAAAAAATGATTAGTGATAATGCAAAAGGTTTCATAGTTTTTTGGTTATTGTTTAAATATGAAATATTTTATATATTGTTGGTAAGAAGTGGGTTAGAAAATTGTATTTTTATGCTATTTTGATTTCTACTTCTTTTATATCTGCTCATAGTCATTGTAATTTATCTACAAAGTTTTCGTATCCTCTATATATGTATTCTACATTTGTAATAGATGTTTCTCATGAAGCTATTAGTCAAGCTATAACCATAGCTGCTCATGCTCTCAGGTCCCAAGAAGTAACAGTTGCTCATCATCTCAAATTGTTTGGACCAAAAATCAGTGCTTCATGTGGATTCATAATAGCTACATTGCATTTCATTTTTTCTAGCTCTACTAGGAAATTGAGTCTTCATTCAAATAGCACTTCGTGTATTTTACTCATTCACTCTGCTTGAGTCATCAGGATAGCAAATGGTGATTGTAAATCTGTAGGAAACGCTGGGAAAATATTAGTTTGTACTGAAATAGCTTTTAGTTGTTTTGCTCTATATACTCTCAAAGTATCATTTCATAAATCCTCTAATTTTACTCATGCTTCTTTCAGTTTCTCTATAAATGTATACAAATCATCTATTCTAGCATCTACTATATCTATGTATTCTTTTGATGCTAATGCTCATATAACCATATAAGTACCTGATTCTATATAATCTGTAACTATATCAAAATCCATCTCATTTGATAGACTATCTACTCACGTAATGATTATTTCATGGTTGTATCTCAACTTGATATCTGCTCATGCTTTTCTCAAAAAATCTACTAGATTCATCACATGTGGCTCGTTTGCAGCATTTCTGATAGTAGTAGTACCTGGTCTAAGTACATTTGCTACTAATAGATTTTCTGTAGAACTCACTCAGAAACTAGCATTTAATTCTTTGTTTCCAGATTTCAATTCTCATTTTAATACTATTTCTTCTCAGTCAAATTTGTAATCATATCAGATAGCTTCTAGTCAGTTTAAGTGTGCATCAATAGGTCTCTTCCCTATACTACATCCACCTGGAAAAGGTATTTTTATATCTCAAAAATGATATAATAATGGTGATAATAAAAATATAGATGATCTGATTTTTTTGATTTTTTCAAAGTTTAAATTTTCATTTGTGATATTTGAAGTGTCTAGGTTTAGACTAGTTCCTTCCCAATTGTATTTTACTCAGATACCAGATAAAATATCTAGAAACGTATTTACATCTCAGATTTTTGGTACTCTGTTTAATTTTACTTTTCATTTTATCAACAATGAAGCTCACAATATAGGTAGAGCCGCATTTTTTGATCAGCTTACTCTTACTTGTCCACTCAATTCTTTTTGTCATTTTACTACTAACATAGTTTGTTTTTAATTATTTAAATTTGTTAGTAAATTATATATATTTTAGTTTAAAAGCAATTTAAAAAGAAAAAAATAATTTTATATTTTCCATTTTGATTTTTAGATATTTTATGTATAATTTTTTTATAACATTAGAATACCCTATAAACAAAAAAAAATGTTTGAAATAAGCTCTAAAAAAGTAGATTTTGAAAAAAGTAATACTCTAATCAAAAGAAATATCAATCTAGATAAGAACCTAGACTGTTTTATATTGATTAGCACTGACAATGCCAATTTTTGAGAACTTTTGATTAATAATATACTAGATTTTATTATAGACAAAATATCAAAGAAAAATGCTTATAATGATTTCAGTATAGCTCTGGAAAGTATTAATTCATTTATCAAAAAGTGGGAATCTGAGCCAGAAAAAGATATACATTCTGACATAATTATATCTATTTTAAATGATAGAAATTATATATTTTCGAATATATGAAAATCATCATGCTATCTAATAAATGATAAAAATGAACTTGTAGAACTGACTAACAAAGAAGAAAATAAAAAGTATTTTAGTTATCTTTCAAATGGTGATTTAACAAATAATGATATAGTAGTTACTTCTACAAAGAGACTTTTGAATTACTTATCAAAAAGTGATTTGATTGACTGACTAGTTTTATCTGAAGATATAAAAATATTTAACAAAAATATTTATAATATATTGATGAGTGAACTTTTGGAAGAAAATGTATTGGTTAGTTCACTAAAATATAATTCTTTGGAATATCTAGAAAAACCTAGTAAAATTGAAGTAGTGAAAGAGCATTTATTAAAATTTTTAGATAATAAATTTTCAAAAAATGTATTATGATATTTACTAGTATTAAAAGATAAAATAAACTCACAATCAAAGATGATTAAAAATGTAATTTTTGTAACATGAATAATTATTTCTATAATATTTCTATATACTATTCTCAATTGAGTTGTGTGAATAACTACTCAGACTGAAACTACTGTTTCTGCTAAAGAAAACTTGGTAAAAGCTAGAAATTTCTTGAAAATAGCATCTGAGAATATTTCAAATCCAGAGGTATTTGATTTAAATATAAACAAATCTAAAGAATTAATAACTGAAATAGAATGAGATCAAGTGTTTTTGGCTGATGTGGCAAAAATAAATGATGATATAAATATACTAAAAAAACAATTTAACAAGATAGAAATCTTTTCTGAAACACCTGAAAATGTAATATATAGTTGAGATATAAAAAATCCTGTTGAAATATTGAAGAACAATTTAAAAACTTACTTGATTACAAGTAATAGTGTAGTATGACCTATAATACCAAATAGTAGTCCAAAAAATAACATATTTAGTTCTCTGCAAGACAATGAGGTATTTACTGATGCTACTTTTATATGAGATAATATGTATTTATTGACTAGTGCTTCCAAGGTAGTAAAATTTACAAAAAACTGATACTTTAGTTATGTAGATGTAATGTGACAAGCTACTTGGCAAAAATCAAAAGAAATAGATTCTTATGCTCAAAATCTGTATCTGATATGAAATGAAGACAATCAAATATATAAGCATTCTTTGTACTGAAATGAATTTAAAGCATGAGCAAAATATCTGACTCCAGAAGATTTAACTCAGATTTGAGAGATACTTTCTATAGCTATAGACTGAGGATTCTATGTATTAAAAAAAGATTTATCTATCATAAAATTTTATTCTAGTCCTTATAGATTGGAAAAATTGATAATAAATAAATTGCCAGAAAATTATAATATAGAAAATCCTGAATGAATAATAGACTTAAAAGCTAGAGCAGATTTGAACTATGTGTACTTGCTAATGAACAATAAAATATGGATTTTTAAACCAAATACTACTGATTATAAGAGTACAAAGAGTCTAACTTACATATGACAAATAGAATGAGAAAAGGATGAAATAAAGGATTTTTATGTAAACCATGACTGAGAAATAGAAGTATTAAATGATAAATGAGTTTATAAAATCACTTTTGAAATAAGTGATGATAGATTGCTGATAAGGTAAATGGACCTATGCAAAAAATATACTAAGAAATTCTTAGTATATTTTTTATGGGTTTACTATTGTAAAACTATTTGTTGATTGTCATAAAATAGTGGTTCCCTCTTTTATAGTCAACTTTAGTGTATAGTTTCATAATTTTGTTACTTCAAAACTAGTCGATATATTTCTATCCGTTGAAAAGTTTCATGTAGAATTATTTATAACTGGAGGATTTACTCAATTTGTTGGATCTTGTGTAAAACTCCATTCATATGTTAAATTTCTTCCTGATACTCATGAAATACTTGCAGTGAAAACTAGCGGAGCGTATCATGTATATTCATATCTACCAATATCATATGTATTTCATGACAATGGATGATTTCAAAAACTTGTATCTCATGTATTTATTGCTGGTGATCATGCTGATAATTGTTCTGTTGTAGCATTTAATAATGGGTCTAGTCAGACAATATTAGTTCACGTAAGTGTTCAATTATAAGCATCAATATTATTTGTTCAATATAATAAATTATAGCTAATTGTTGGGGTTCATGCTACTTTATAAAGTCATTTAGTATTTCAATATTTTATAATATTATTTTTTATTGATGGATTTCAAGAACCAATATATATTCAATAATCCATACCATTATCAGAATTTAATATATTATTATTATTAATAATAACATTAGAATTTTCTACTTCTATTCAATTTAAACGTACATCTTTAATTGTACTATTTTCTATTGTAGGTACTGCCGTTGCAGAATTAATTGATATTCCATCATAATACATATTTTCAATTAATGAATTCCTTACTATCGTATTAGAATTTGTTATTCCTATTCAATAATTAGCATGTCTAATCTCAGCATAATTAATTATACTTCCATTAGTTGGAGTTCAATTTATATCAATATTATACCAATTTCACCATGCAGGGCTTCAAGTTCATGCAGATGTTTCAGAACCTATTGTATTTTCATTTATTGATGTGAAAATTACATGTCATGTACTTGTTCAATTTACATTTAAAACTCATCTAACATAAAAAAAGTTTGACCCTATCATTTTAATTATACTTGATGCATTTATATTTAATGTCTTTCATGCAGGAAAATAACCTCCTCAATTTATAAGGATATCATTAACAGATCCATCTATCGTTCATATCGTAGGAGTAAA
Organism: Candidatus Altimarinota bacterium; assembly: GCA_028688895.1. Classification (GTDB taxonomy): domain Bacteria; phylum Patescibacteriota; class Gracilibacteria; order BD1-5; family UBA6164; genus UBA6164. The sequence continues at coordinate 10,139 of JAQTXG010000029.1, forward strand.
ACTATTTCATCTAGAAACAACTTTTCCAGATGGATTTCATGTAATTGTATTTAATAATGTTGTGTCTTGTCATACTAATCTAACATCCAAATTGTAAGAATTTATTCAAAAATATGTATTAGTTCTAATAGTATTTCATGTAATACTAGGAACTCATCAGGCTATATAGATTCAGTCATTTTTTGATTTTTCAATAATATTGTTTGTTATAACAGGATTTCATGCAGAAACATATATTCAGTAATCCATATCATTAATTGTATCTGTAATGTTATTATTATTAATAATAACACTAGAATTTTCTACTTCTATTCAATTTAAACGTACATCTTTAATTGTACTATTTTCTATTGTAGGTACTGCCGTTGCAGAATTAATTGATATTCCATCATAATACATATTTTCAATTAATGAATTCCT
>JAQTXG010000029.1:10658-18887 GCA_028688895.1 Candidatus Altimarinota bacterium
TACTATCGTATTAGAATTTGTTATTCCTATTCAATAATTAGCATGTCTAATCTCAGCATAATTAATTATACTTCCATTAGTTGGAGTTCAATTTATATCAATATTATACCAATTTCACCATGCAGGTGATAATAAATTTCAAGCTATAATTTCTCATACAGTATTATCTTTATAAGAAGTAAATACAGCTTTATTTCATATAGTTCAGTTTACATTTAAAACTCATCTAACATAGAAAAATGTAGCAGAGTTCATTTTGATAACTACTCATGGTTCAATTGTTAAAGTACTTCATACAGGTATAGTTACTGATGAACTTACATAATATGTAGTTCATGTTGTCCACGTTATATTTCAAGTAATATTTCATGATACAGTCGTATATGCAAAAGTATTATTCATTCATATAATAAATATAATAAATGAAATAATATAAAGTATTATCTTTTTTAATGACATAATTTAATTTTAATTATAATAAAAGGGTTACGAGTATTTTAAGTTATTAAGGATTGTTAATAATTTTATCTTATGAATAATATATCTCAATAAAAGTTCCTTCAAGTTTTAAATTTTCTTTTAATATTTTAGGAATATTTCAATTTATTGAAATAGTATAAGTTTCCATTAACTCATTATTTACTTCTTTTTCAAAAATTAAATTAATTAATGATTCTTCATTATTTGTATTTTTAATTCAATCAATTTTACTTTCAGATTCTGGTTTCTTTAGTTTAAATCCCTTTTTTACTAATTCTGTATTATAATATTTATAAATATTATCCAAATCAGTATCTTTAGTTATTACAAATGCATATTTCTGCATATTTGAATTTTGATATATTTCTCATCATTTAATAATAGGAAACTCAGAAGGAAAATCTGATGATCTTCATTTCTTTATGTTTGTATTTTTTCAAATAGTAAGTTCTCAATTTTTGACAGTTGTTTCAACTTTTCTTTCTTCAAAAATAGGACGAGTACTATTAACTTCAATTTTTAAATCATCAGAATCATTTTTTTTAACTGTATCATTTGAAACAACAGATGTGCTAGTCAATTCTGACTTATTAGAACCACAACTTGCTAAAACTAATATTGATAATAGTACTATAATTATTTTTTTCATTTTGTTATTTTTATATTTTAAAATATTTATTAATTACATAAATCACATGTATATATTCATCCACTAATTGGGTTCATAGATATATTTATCGGAGCTTGGTAAGTATATGTAAAACTTATATTTTCTGTCAAAGAGTCATTTCATGATGAGTCTCTACATACAGCATATATATTATTTAATCATCATGTGGCTGTATATGGAGTTTCATGATTTGTTCACATACTTGTTGAAAATGTATTTCACATAGTATCATAATCAACATTTACTGTATCATATTTACACAATGAAGTCTCGTCTGTTGTCAATGTAATAGTAGTTCATGAGCTGGTTATTGTTCATATAGGTCAACTAGATAATATAATTGGTGCTGTTGTATCTAGTGTACTTGTATTTGTTGTTCATGTACTAGTATTTATAGTAGTTAATTCATCTGCTGGTACATTTACTCATAATGAATATTTCATAACTGCCATTGTTCAGTTTGTATTTGTGTCATTATTTAATCATATATTTTTTTCTATAATTGTTCATGAATATGATGATGATATTGCATTTGCTAATTGTATTCTCAAATTTTTATCATTGGATAAAGGTAAACAGCTTCATGTGTCTGAATACAATACTAAATTATTTGGTATATAATTAAATCATCAATCGTATTTAAATTTTGAATTCTTGTATGATTCTGGGAGATTATTAAATCATTCATATACCAATTTTTTATCTGTTAGTATGTTTACTAAATCACTTGATGTGTTTACGTCTGTTGCTAGTATACTTGGTACAGACAATATATTACAAATAACTCCTGAACCACTTTTTATAACTTTACCATTGTAATTTCATACTACATGTGCTATTGCTTTTACTTCTCATGCATATAATCTATCAATTGGATTTAATGTGAATTCATTATTCTCTAATATTCATCATATTTGAAACTCTGTTTTATTTTGAGTAATTGAATATGTATATAGTGAATTTGTTAATGGATCAGTAGGTGTTTTGCTTAATTTTTCGACATTTGCATACACACTTTCTCAAAATGTTCATTGATTCCATACTATTCAACCACTATATGTAATATCGATTGCTTCTGTAGGTTGTGGGTATTTTCATGCTTCAATATTAAATATTTCTAAACTTGTTTTCATTCTAGATAAATCTGATATTCTAGCACTGTCCCTAGAATTTTCAGAATATCATTGTAATGATATAAATGCTATTGTTCATAGTATCAACAATATTGTAATTACTACTATAAGTTCTACCAAAGTAAATCAGTGTTTTTTATAATTTTTCATTTTTAAATACTTTTTAAATTTTAATATTTTTTATTGTAATATTTTTGTATATTTAAGCAAGATTTATTACTTGACTTATTTATTATTTATTATACTTAAAAAATGTATAATTTGATGATTATAGAAAATCTAAAACCAACTTGGTATTAGTAAAAATATATGTGTTTTTCTAGTAATGAGTATTAAAGAATTTCTATAATTTTTGAATTAAAATAATAATTATAAAACTATTTTTAAACATAAAAATAAAAAAACTCAAAAAAGTTTGCAAATATTTATTTTATGAATAAAATTTGCTCACTTTTTATTTAATATATCAAATTCATAGATTATGGAAAACCTAAAATTAAACGCAGAAATTAGAACTACAGAGGAAAAATTGAGTGATGTAAGATCTTCAAAAATGGTTCCAGCAGTAGTTTATGGTAAACATCAAGAACCTATTTTAGTAAAAATAGAATATTCTGATTTTTTAAGAACTTTTAGAAAATCTGGTGAAAGTCATATCATAAACTTAAATGTTTGAGGAAATAGTATCGAAGTATTGGTTCACGAAGTACAAAAAGAACCTATATCTGGTGATTTTTTACATATAGACTTTTTTGCAATAACTAAATGAGAAAAAGTTCATACTAAAATTCATTTACACTTTGTTTGAGTTTCTCAAGCAGTTAAAGAATGAGCTATTTTAGAAGAACATGTAAAAGAATTGGAAGTAAAAGTATTGCCTAGAGATTTAGTTGATGCTTTTGACGTAGATATTTCAGTATTAAAAGAAATGTGAGATTCTATTAAAATATCTGAATTAAACATAGATACTGCTAAATATGAAATATTGACTCCAGATACTGTTGTAGTAGCTGCTAGTAAACCAGCTAAAATAGAAATAGAAGAACCTACTTCTACAGAAGAAGCTGCTACTCCTGAAGCATAATAAAATACTTTTATTAAGGAAACTCTGAAAAAGATTTTTAAAAAATAACATTTGATGTATAATTCAAATGTTATTTTAGTAATAGATAATGTAATCTTAATTTTCTTCCCTACTATAATTATGCAGGAAATAGTTACAGACCACCCCCTAACCCCCTCCTTAGTAAGGAGGGGGAATATTTACAAAAAATAGAATTTTAAAATTAACTAAATATTTATGAAAGTAAAAATATTTTGAACTAAAGAAAATACAGCTGAATTACTTAAAAAAGTAATGACTTCTTTGGAAGAGCTATGATTGTCTGACTTCATACAGGTAGAAACTACTCATGATGAAGCTATAAAAAATGAATTGAATATTACAAAAGAACCTGCTCTAATAGTAGAAGAAGAAGCTATTGATTTCAAAGATACTATTTTTGAATGAATAATTCCTGAAGATGAAGAACTGAAATCTATGTTTATAAGCATTATATGAGGATGAGAATCTGAATGAGGATGTGCACCTGGTGGTTGTGGAAGTGGTTGTAGTTGTTAATTAAGGTCCTGAAAAACTTTCTTATAGAAAAAAATGTAATTTTTATGAAGGATTATTTCATACCATCTTTAAAAATAAAAAATCTAAATCCTTATAAGGATTTAGATTTTTTATTTTTAATTAGGAGCTACTTCTTCACTCGTAGTACCAGATTTCTTTAATATAATTGTGAAATAATTTGTATATACAAGCTTCCCTGCTTCATCAAAGTATTTTACTTCATATATATTTGTTCATACACTTAGATTATTATTCGCTGTAGCTGCATGATATCTCCATGTACCTCAATTGAATGAACTAAGAGTGAAATCATTTACTGTTACTTTTGATATTCATTTTGCTAATACTGCTCATCTAATAGTTACAAAATCATCTGTAGTAGAATATGTATCTTTAGTTGTAGGTTCTGTAAATGTAAATTGAGTACCATCTACATTGTAAGTTTGAACTTTGAAATTACCTCATCCAGAACTAGAACTAGAGTTTGTGCTAGCTGTTGTACCTCAAGCATAATAAATAGTATAAACGAATTTTGCTAATGTATCATTTGCATCGTCCATCACTTTGAATACTAAATCATTTTCTTTTTCTGGAACTGCTACATTTTCAAATTTAAATGTTTTTAGATTTGTATTTAATACTGCTTCTTTTCAATTTACACTTATACTTGTAACATTGTCATCAAAATAATTTCATGAAATACTTATACTGCTTGAAGAAACATTTGATTCGTCAATAAGATTTGCAAAAGTAATTACATTACTATGGTTAGATCATATTATTTTGTTTGTTGAATCTGTTGTTCAAGAAGATGTATCTAGTGAACCTGATTGAGTTTCTATTTCTGAATCATTTGTTAGATAACTAGCTCAATTATTTAGTATAAACCATTCTGATTGTTTATCATAATCATCTAAATTTGTTTTATTTAGAGATAAATCTACTTTTTTATTTGCATCCAATCTAGGTATAGTGATTTTTTGTCCAGCTCATAATACTGTTGACTCTCATGCTATATTGAATACTTCTGCTGAACCAGAAAGTAGATATACTGAACTTTCAACCTCATTTTGTGAAAATGAGATATTAGAATTAGCTCATACATTTACAGTTGCAAATTTCATAGCTACATTTACTGCATCAGTAGAATTTAACCATAAATCAGAATTTAATAATGAAAAATTACCATTTTCTAAATATTTTAAATCTCAAAGTTTACTCAATCTCAAATCTCATAATCATAGTAAATTTAGACTTACATTTCATTCTTTTACTATTATTTCTTCTCATTTGTATAGAGAAATATCTCATTCTATTTTTACTTTGTTGTTTCCAGGGTATACTATATATGCTTCACTACTGGCTCAATTCATGGTAATAGACATTCAAACTTTGTTTTCTAAATCAATTTGTTTGGTATCATCACCACCTGAAAATAGTGAAAATAATAATAAAATAATCAAAAATGCTCAAATTATAGGAACCATATAATCTCTCAATCATTTTTGTATTTGATTTCTCCTTCTAACATTCATATAAATATAAATTTAAAATATAAAAATTATTTTTATAATAATAAGTATAAATTATAAAAATTCAACTAAAAATTAAAATCTCGGGTAGTTAGATACAATTATTAATTTTTATTTGTAGATATATAAAAAATGTATAAAATCTGCTATAATTCTTTATTCCCTTGATAATCGTATTATTCAAGATGTGAATTTAACAAAGGTCCCTATATTTAAAATATTAATTTATAAAAATGAGTGCTTTAGAAAAAAAATTATTAAAAAAATTGAGACATGCTATTACAGATTTTGAGATGATAAAAGCTTGAGAAACTGTATTGTTATGAGTATCTGGTTGAAAAGATTCTATGGTACTTTGATATTTGCTTAGCCAATATAGAAAAATAGCAAAAGATAAATTTGAAATCAGAGCTGTTTATATATTCAAGGATTTTTTGATAGATTGTGATATAAACTTCTTGGAAAAACAAAAATACTTTGAAGAAGAGCTTGGTATTCCTCTAGAAAAGGTCGTTTTGAGTTTGCCTGCTGAATCAAAGTTGAACGAATGACTTTGACAAAATTGTCAATGGTGTGCTTATGCTAGAAGAATAGCTATGTTTAAATTGTGTGAAAAATATGGTGCTACAAAAATCATTTATTGACATCATATGGATGATATAGTAGTGACTAGTTTTATGAATATGGTACAAGGTAGAAAGCTAAAAATCATGCCACCAAAAAATAAGATGAATCTATGAGATATCACATTTATCAGACCACTTGCCTACATCAGAGAAAAAGAAATACTGAGATTTGCTCAGATGAATAATATACCATTTTCTGCATGTAATTGTCCTGTATGAAGTGATGGAATGAGAAATAAAATCAAGCATCAAATAATATGGGAAAATGAAAAAGTAATACCAAAATTTGTAGAAAACACTTTTTGGGCTCTTATCAAAGATTTCAGAGAAAAGTATGAAAAAGATGGTTATAGTATGTAGGAACATTGTGGACTTTGGTTTTAACCCATCCCCCTTCGGGTACTTCCCTTGGAAAGGGAAGAAAAATTCTGTAATTTACTTCTAATCCCTTCCCCTTCGGGTACTTCCTTTTGGCCCTAAAGGATACACCTACGGCTAAAAAGGGAGAAATTTATTTATAATTTTTGCATTATAAAAACAAATATGTTAATATTAATATAATTAGTATTAACATATTTTTATGCCTGAAAATTTATATAATCTAGAAATATTTAAGTGAATAGAACATGATGTGATTGATCATATCATTTTAAACTGCGAAGAAAGAAACTATTCTACTGGAGAAATGATTATAGCAGAATGAGAAGCTTCAAATGGAGAATGATATATATTGAAGTCTGGAAGAGTAAGCGTATGTATAAAGTGAACTAGAATAGCCGAATTGAATTCTGGAGATATATTTTGAGAAATAGCTTTATTGAATGAAGAAGAAAGAACCGCTACAGTAAAAGCCTTATCTGATATAGTAGTAATAGTGTTGTCATATGATGATTTGATAGATATGATAAATAATGATGAAAATAAAATCAATAAAACTATTATGGAGAGGATTGAGGAAAATTTGGGAAGAGAATAGTAAAAACACTCACGAATGTGAGTGTTTTTTGTTAGTTTTTTATACAACGGACATTACTTCAATCATGTATCCCAGGATTATGTTCAATAGAGCTAAATCAAATAGCAAATTTTAAATAATAATCAGTCTGACCTGACATCCATAAATATCAATCAACTCACCTACGATAAAAACTATTTCATCAATAACGATATCATCATAATGGTAATTTAAGAAAACTTACTAAATTTTCAGTTTCACTTAAAGAATTATGTCAAGTCCATCATAATCAACTACATCTCCATCAATACAAAGGAGATCTACAATCTATTCATGCATTCAACAATGTTTGCAATGCAGTAAATTCAGTTTCATTTGGTACATGCCGTCATGTAGGACAAGCTGTAGAAGAATTTGCCCATGTATAAAATTTTCACCAAATATTAGCTACTTCAGTATCTCAATTTAAATCTCATACATGCCAAATATTTGCATTTATAGTAGATAACATATTTGGTGAATTAACAGAACAATTTGGAGTATCATTAACTCAACCAAATTGATAACAATTAACTATAGTTCAATCAGTTCAATTATCTTGTTTTCACCACTCATATCATGTTCATAGAGTAGAGTTACATCCTGCCCAAGTTTGTGTTCAAATAGTTACATCTGGTAGATTACAATTTGAATCAAGTGCTCTCCATCATGTAACTATACAAGTATTTCAACTTTGTGCATAATGTAAATTACAGCTTGTTACTGTACATGTTCACCAATTACTTCAATTCCATGTTTCTTCTCATGTACCATTTGCGATTACACAACTTCTCGTATCTGATACAAATGTTGTTCATCAGTCTTCTGTATGATATCATGTTTGATTTGTATATTTACATACTCATGGTGTTGTACTATATGTCCATGTTGATGTTCATTGTGTTCCGTTCAATTCTGCATTTGCTGGCATTGTTCATGTACATGTATCTAGTACACAAGATTCTCAGCTTACTATAAAATTGTTTTCACAATTTATCGTTTCTGTTCAGTATGTAAGTGTTCCGTCGTTACAGCTTACTTCTATATCTTGTGTACCATTTGAAATTGTTTTTGTAACTAATTGATTGTTTATTCCATGACTTATTTGTGGGATTGTATATCAGCTTTGTGTTGTTGCTGTACAGTTGTTATATGTTGTAGTTGTTCATCATC
>JAQTXG010000030.1 GCA_028688895.1 Candidatus Altimarinota bacterium
TAAATCTCAAACCAATTTTTCATATCAGATTTTTCAGTTTTTTGTATGTAATTGAAAATATCATTCTGCTCAACTATTATTATAATTTGCTACATTTCTTCCTCAACTAGATTCTACTTTCAGTGTTAATACTATTATTTTTTCTAAATTATTTATCAATTCTTCCAAGTTTTGAGATATGTTCAATTCATCAGTTTTAGGATTTTTATTATTTGTATAAGTTATAGTTTTATCTGTATATTTTCAGTCTCATAAATCTACTCTAACTGTAGCTTTTTCTCATACCAAGCTTTCCTTTAGTAATTCTCATAATAGTTTTTTTGTAGATTCTGATAGTCAATATTTCTCTATAAAATCAGCATACAAAAATCAATCTTTTCATTCTTCTAGTTTCAATTTTTTTCAGACATTTAGTATTTTTACACGATCTATTATTGGAGATTTTTGTAAATTTGGTTTAGATGCATTTATATCTTTTCAAACTATTTGTTTACTTATCTTTAATTTATCAGCACTTGATTTTCAGTTATTTGGCTTGTTTTTTACTTTTATTTCTTTTTTATCTGTAGCATTTTTATCCACTTTTATATTTGCTAATTGCTTATTTTTAATTGATTTTTCCATATCATTAGGCTTAAAAATATCTTGAATTACTTGTTCTCAATTATTTAGATTAAATAATACAGTATACTTAATTTCTTTATAATCCTTTCATTTTTTTCAGTATACTTCTTTTAAAGTTTCTCAAATGATGTTTAAAAGTTCATATTTTGTAAGTCTTAGTCACTTCTCATTATCAAAATCCATCACATTTCAATACTTATCCTCTATAAATATTCTATAATTTACTGAAAAAACTTGATAAAAATCCTTTAAAAAATCATTTTCATATATGTTTTCTGGTATTCATTTAAAATCTATGCTTTGTTTCACAAAATCTCTATAAGAATCTCATATACTTATTCAAAATATTTCTTTTCTGATTCATAAAGATATATCATCACTTATAGTCTTTGAAAGATTGTTTAGTTCTGAAATTTTTAATTGTCTTTTATTTTCCAATTCATTTATTAGTCTAGCTATTTTTAGGCTTGAAATAGTACTTAAATTTGATTTATTTGATAAAAAATCATTTTTCATACTCTCTAATTCCATTAAAATTTCGTATCTTTGATTTATTTCTTCCAATTTTTCATTTTCCATAGAAAAAATTCCGATTTTTTCCAAATCAGATAAAAGTACTTTCTTATTTTTTTCAGCTATATCTGAATTTTGTATTTTATACTCCAAAGCTCAATAATCCATGTATTTTCATTAAATTTATATATCATTTTTATTATGACATATTTTTGCTTGAAATACAAGAAATGATCTAAATATAGATGATTAGTATTATGATTTTTGATATATGATTGTCTCTTTTATTTAAAAGATGTATAATATTAAACAACTAGAAAAGTATAATTTTTATATTTATTTTGTGTCAAATTATTGGAGACTACTTTTTTGACTCTTCTATTTTTAACTCCAATCCAAGTATTTTTAAGAATTTATGTAATGTATTAAGTGATAGATTTTGATTTCAAGCCTCTATTCTAGCTACAACTGATTGAGTAGTATTTGCCATTTTAGCTAGCTCTAATTGTGATATTCATTTAAATTCACGAGTTTTTTTAATTCTTTCTGCTATGATATATTTCAACCATTCTTCCTCATATAATTCTTTTGCTTTAGGATTTCTTTCAAAAACCTCTTTTTTATAATCTTCAAATGTGTAAACCATGATAATTAATTTAGAAAATAATATAGCATATATGATATATATTAATATAATTTTGTTTTAAAGCAAATTGAATATTACCTAAAAATGTAATAGTTTTTACATATAGAGTTTTTCATAACTCTATCCTGAATCCTTTCTCTTACTTAAGAGAAAGGGGCTACAATTATCATGCTATTTAATAATTAATTTTGGTTATGGTATCTAATTCCCAAAAATCACAACTTTTTACTCCATTTCTAACAGCTCATTCAAGCTGTTTTTTCTTTCCCAAAAATCACCTTTACATAAAACACATTTTAACTATACTAAAAAAGCCAAAAAACAATATATATAAAATGTGTAAGAAAATATAAAGGAGGGAATTAACTTCCCTCTCCTTTCTATGTTTTTTTACACATATATAGGTTTTTTGGCGATATAATCAGGTTGTTAATTTCCTCCTTTTTATATTGTCAAAAAATCTACTCGTCCGAAGCTATATTAAAGCTCGTTTTTTGGTAACAATTTATTTTGTTACCTTTTTTATTTATGTGAAAAGAAGCTAAAGCTAGAATCAAAATCAACAAAATGTTAGAAGAAAAATGATGGAGATTTGAAGATGAATGAAACAAAAAATCAAATATACAAGTAGAAACAAATATTAAAATTAGTGATATTTGAGAAGATTTTGAAAATATCTCAAACGGATTTATTGATTATTTATTATTAGATAATAAATGATTTCCTATTTGTGTTCTTGAAGCTAAAAGTGAGGACAAAGACCCGTTAGTATGAAAAGAACAAGCAAGAATATATGCAAATAGTCAAAATATCAGATTTATAATACTTTCAAATTGAAATATTCATTATTTTTGGGATAAAGAAATATGAAATCCTACTAGAATAAGTCATTTTCCTAGTTTAGAATCTTTGCAAACTCAAACAGATTTCAAACCAGATAAAAGTAAAATAATAAATGAATTAGTAGATATAGATTATATAGTAAAAACACAATTACCAAGCTACAAAGATGACCCAAAATGGAGTGATGAACAAAAAAAATATGATTTCATAAAAGATAAATGACTTAGATTTTTGAGGAAATATCAAATAAAAGCAATTAATTCAATTCAACAATCAATAGCAAATTGAAAAAATAGATTTCTTTTTGAAATGGCTACTGGTACAGGTAAAACACTTACTAGTGCATGAGTAATAAAACTATTTTTAAAAACAGGAATGGCTAAAAGAGTATTGTTTCTAGTTGATAGATTGGAACTAGAAGAACAAGCTAAAAAAGCATTTATTCAATATTTATGAAATGATTTTCAAACTATAGTTTTTAAAGAAAATAAAGATAACTGGAACAATGCAGAAATAGTTGTTACAACAATTCAATCAATCTCTTATAACGATAAATATCTAAAATTATTTTCACCTAGTGATTTTGATTTAATTATTTCTGATGAAGCTCACAGAAGTATTAGTGGTTCGAATAGAGTAATATTCGAGTATTTTTTAGCATATAAACTATGACTTACTGCTACACCAAAAGATTATTTGAAAAATATAGATAAGGCACAAGTAGCTGAAAATGACCCAAGAAATCTAGAAAAAAGACAACTACTTTCTACTTACCATACTTTTTGATGTGATAGTGGTGAGCCGACTTTTAGATATAGTTTACTAGATTGAGTTCGTGATGTAGATTGACCATTTTTAGTAAATCCTATTACTCTAAACTGTAAAACTGATATAACAACAGAATTATTAAGCAAAGAGTGATATAGTGTAGAATTAGAAAATGAAGATGGAGATACCGAAGAAGTAGTATACAAATGATCAAGTTTCGAGAGGAAATTTTTCAGTGAAACAACAAATGAAGAATTTTGTAAAGCCTATCTTCAAAATGCATTAACAGATCCTATTTCATGAGAAATATGAAAAACTATTTTCTTTTGTGTTTCTAGAAGTCATGCTAGTAAAATCACTCAATTATTAAATAAACTAGCAATGGAAATGTATCCATGAAAATATAATAGTGATTTCGCTTTACAAATAACATCAGATATATCAAGTGCTCAACAATTCACTATCAATTTTGCTAATTGAAACTTAAATTGATATACAAATTTTTTAGAATGATACAAATCTAGTAAAACAAGAGTTTGTGTAACTGTTTGAATGATGACAACAGGTTATGATTGTCAAGATTTACTAAATGTTTGTCTTGCTAGACCTATATTTTCTCCATCAGATTTCGTGCAAATAAAAGGTAGATGAACTCGTACATTTACTTTTGAATATAAATGATTAAACCAAACTAAAAAAGAAATAAAACAAAATTTTAAATTGTTTGATTTCTTTGAAAACTGTAAATATTTCGAAGAAGATTATCCATATGACAAAATATTAGAATTACCAAAAAAATGAGAAAAAACAGTAGATAATAAACCAAATTATGATGATAAAACTAGATCATGAACATATGAAGAAACAGCACAAGATAGATATAAAATAGAACAAGAAACAATTGTTTGACTTGATTGAATGAGAATAGATAGGGAAATGATAGGTAGATTTGAAAATACAATGAAAAAAGAAGCAGAAAATTCTCCAGAATTCAGAGACGCACTTGTCTCATGAGATTATAATTTCATGGAAGATTATATAAAAACTCGTGTATTCGATAGACCTAATGATTTTTTCAATTTATCTAAATTAAGAGAATGATATAAAACTGATAGAAAAGTATGATTATGGGAAATAATTGATTTTATATTCTTTGGAAAATCATTCAAAACAAAAGACCAAATAGCAGAAGAAGAATTCGAAAAATTTAGTTTATTAAATGATATAGAATCTGATAAATACAATTATATAAAAGAATTTTTTAAATATTACTTACTTGATGAAAGTTTTAGAACACTAGTAAATGCTAAAAACTATAGAGAATTTGCTTGAAATCCAGAAATAATGGAAATATTTAGAACTCTTTGAAAAGATAAACTAGAAAAAATACCAGAGTTTATTCAAGATAATGTAGTTTTGAATAAGTTTTATTAGGTTTAATCCCTCCCCCTTCGGGTACTCCCTTTGAAAAAGGGAGAAATTTCTTCCATTTTCAAGGGAAGTCCCGAGGTACGAGGGGATGGGTTAAAACCTTATTACACAATTTCTTAACTTAATGCTCTTTCTCTTACTTAAGAGAAAGAGGCTACAAGTTCATTTTACTTTTTAATCATAAAAATTATATGTTATCTTCAGAAACTAAGAAAAAAATAGATAATGCTCGTGATACTTTGGTATGAAAAATACCTGTTCCTATGAGTCAAATAGAGCAAATAACTCTTGCTATGACTTATAAATTTATGTCAGATATAGATGAAGAAAATAAAGAATTATGATGAAACAGTTTTTTTGAATGAGATTTCGAAAAATATGCATGGAAAAATCTAATGGATAAGAGATTATGAGCACAAGAAAGAATGAATTTATACAGTGAATGATTGGATAGTATGCCAAAAAATAAAAATATTCCTGAATTATTCAGAGATATTTTTAGAAATGCATATTTGCCTTTCAAAGATCCTCAAACATTAGACAGATTTTTGAAACAAATAAATGAGTTTTCTTATGACCATAGTGAAGAATTGGGAAATGCTTTTGAATACTTACTAAGTACAGCATGAAGCCAATGAGATGCAGGACAATTTAGAACTCCTAGACATATTATTGATTTCTTAGTCAGTATAGTAGAACCAACAAAAGAAGACACTATTCTAGACCCAGCTTGTGGTACTGCTTGATTTCTGATAAGTGCATATAAATATATATTAGCACAAAATGCTGATAAAAATTGAAAAGTAGAAAATAAACTAGAATTAATCAAAACACTATCAAAAAATATCAATTGATATGATATATCTCATGATATGGTAAGATTATCGCTTGTAAATATGTATTTACACAATTTTTGAGACCCAAAAATACATGAGTATGACACATTATCTAGTGAAGATAGATGGTGAGAGGATTATAGCTGTATACTAGCAAATCCACCATTTATGTCACCAAAATGAGGTATACAACCACACAGCAGATTTAGTATAAAAGCGAGTAAATCAGAAGTATTGTTTGTAGATTATATCATGGAGCATTTAACTATAAACTGAAAGGCATGAATAATAGTTCCAGAGTGAATCATATTTCAATCAGCAAATGCATATAAAGAGCTAAGAAAAAATATGATAGAAAATAACTATTTATGGGCTGTTGTAAGCCTGCCAAGTGGTATATTTCAACCATATAGCTGAGTAAAAACTAGTATATTGCTTTTTGATAAAAATATTGCTAAAAAAACTGATAAAATTATATTCCTAAAAGTAGAACAAGATTGATACGATTTATGAGCACAAAGAAGGGAAATACAAAAAAATGATTTACCAAAGGCTTTAGAATTACTATTAGAATATAAGAAAAGTATTTTGAAAGAAAATGATTTTGTAAATACTGATAAAAATGTATTAATAGTTGAAAATGAAATAATAAAATGAACAGGTGATTATAATTTGAGTGCAGAAAGATATAGAGAAAATACAAGTTTGCAAAATAGTGATTTTGATATGGTTGAGTTGGGGGAGGTTTTAGAATATGAACAACCTACAAATTACATTGTAGACTCAGTTTATTATGATGATACATATAAAATACCTGTTTTAACTGCATGAAAGACATTTATATTATGATATACAAATGAAGAAAAATGAGTTTATCCAAAAGAAAAATTACCTGTTATTATATTTGATGATTTTACTACTGCCATTAAATTTGTAGATTTTCCATTCAAAGTTAAATCATCTGCAATGAAAATTTTAAATCCAGTTCTAAATAAAGCAAATCCAATTTATTTATTTTATATAATGCAAAAAATAAGTTTTCCTTTTACTGAACATAAAAGATACTGGATTTCTCAATATTCAAAAATAAAAATTCCACTACCAACTCTTGAAATTCAAGAACAAATAGTCGCTGAACTAGATAACTATCAAAAAATTATTGATTGAGCAAAGTTAGTAGTACAAAATTATAAGCCAAAAATTAAAATTGATGATAGTTGGGAAGTAGTGGATTTAGGGGATGTTTGTGATTTATATAATTGATATGCATTTAAAAGTACTGATTATATAGACGAAAAAACAAATACTTTAAATATTAGAATGAGTAATATTAGACCAAATAATAAATTTGATTCAGATTACAGTCCTAAATATTTACCAGATAATTTTGCAATAAAGTACAATAATTATTTGTTAAATGATTGAGATTTAATTATAGCAATGACTGATATGGCAGGTGAACCTAAAATATTAGGAGTACCTACATTAATACATAGTAAATGAAATAGAAATTTTTTACTAAATCAAAGGGTTTGAAAGCTTATTGATATAGATAATTCTAAAATCAACATTAAATTTCTATCTTTAATATTATGAAGTGATAAAATTAAAGAATATTATAAAAATTTATGATGATGATGAGTACAAATAAATATTTGAAAAAAAGATATTTTGAGTGCAAAAATCCCTCTTCCACCTCTTGAAATCCAAGAAAAAATAGTAGCAAAAACAGAAGAAGAACAAAAACTTGTTGATAGTAGTAAAAAATTGATAGAGATTTTTGAAGGTAAGATAAAGGATAGGATTAGTGAAATTTGGGGAGAGAAGTGTAATTTAGATGGTAATTTATAGAAATTATGCAAAATGAATTTGAAAATTTTAGAAATTGACAATCATGATTTTGGCTAGTTATAAAATGAATGTTATGATTGTTATTTAGACCACTTTTAGATATTTTAAAATTGATTAAACAACAAATAATAAACAATATTATAAATAAAAAATGGAAAGATTTATGATTAGCAATAATTCCAATTATTTTGATTATTTCGTTTGTTATATATTGATTTTCTTGATTATACAAAGATTTAAATAAATTTATTTTTTCAGAAAGATATGAAAAATTAATAATAGAAACATATAAACATGATATTGAAGACTTTTTTAAAAAATATGAAGAAAGATTTTTAGATCATGATTGTTGATTTATGAGAGAAGTTTGAGCAGATGAACTTATGTTTGATAAATATTGAAAAACAAGTTATTGAGATGATTATAAATGTACTATTTTTGATAGTGTACAAAGAGTTAAATTATTACCAATTACAATTTGAGAAATAGAAAAATCTTGAAAAAAACTAAAGGTTAGATGAGAATTAATAAGAATTGATATTACGGATTGAAAACCTCTATCAATTGCACCTATTAGATTTGAATTATGGAAATCTTTAGATATGGAATTATGGCACTTTAATTTATATTGAGATCCTAATAACAGATGGATTGAAAGTGAATTTAAAGAATATTAATAAAAACTAAACTATGCTTTTTAATAAATTTGATGAATATTACCAAAGACTTCTTGTTGCTCAGTATGATATTTCAGAAATGATAGAACATAAACTTACAAGATGAGAAGTAAGAGAAGATTTTTTGAAAACTATAATATTAGATCAATTTCCTAGTTTACAAATACTTTCTTGAATTATAACTAATGATAAAGTACAAAGTCCACAAACAGATATAATTATTACAGATTATAATTGTCGTACACGTAAGTTATGAACAAAAAATCTTGTAAATATAGATGATTGTAAAATGATTTTAGAGGTAAAAAGTAATGCTACTTGAAAAGACTTAAAAAAGTTCAATGATGATGCTTGAAAAATAAAATCACTTTGAAATGAAAATTTATTATGTTGAATATTTTGCTATAAAATTGATTTAAAGTTGAATACAATTTTAGAAAGATTTTGATATAAGTATTTTTCTGAATACCAAACATTTCAAGATTATGATAAGATTTTACTAAAATATCCAAACATAAATTTTTTCATTTCAATAGATAGTTTTCCTGAATTTGAAGATGATAAGGAAGTATTTATTGTATTTGATAAAGAAAAAGAAATTGATAAAAATACTCATGAAAAGTGAGGATATTCTTTTATAATTGATAAACCAAGTGTAAAAAATTTATTTAATGTATTAAGTTGATTTAATAGATAAAAAGACAAGTAAATGTGAATTTACTTGTCTTTTTATCTCAATCTTTTATAATTAAAACATATTTAAATAAAATTTTATATTATGACTACAATAAATCTAGAAATACCTACAGAATTAAATAAAATAGCATTATTAAAAGATAAACAAACAGTAGAAATTTCTAAATTATTTTCTCTTTTTTGAATTGATTTAGATTTTTTAATATCAGAAAAGAAATATCAAAATGATTATCTAAAAGATATAAAAAACAAAGATTTTGTAGTAAATAAATTTTAATCATCTATTATTCAAACCACCTCATGAAAATATACATAAAAACACCATTTTATAAATCATCTAAATATATATCACATTTAGTAGAACATATAGCAAATAATAAATCTGAATTATCTAGTTCAGATTATTTCCATTTAATTCACAATTCTATTTTAACGACTTATTCTACATATACTTTATTAGATCTACCAGATTATTACAATCTAGATAAATATTTAGAAAAGTTGTTTAGTGAACTGGATGATTAACTAATTAAATTAGAAAAAAAAGTATTAAAGGAAGAATTGAAGACGCATAATTATGATTATAAATTATTTGAAAAAATATGAAAAAAAATATATTGAAAATCATTTAATAATAATTGAATACAAAAAGTTACAAATGAAGAAGTAAAAGATTATCATAAAAAATATTACAATAAATCAAACATAATTATTTGTGATGAAGATTTCAATATAATCAATAGTAATTATGTGTTCAATGAAGAAAAATCGAATGTAAATTTAGAAAAAAATAAATTTAAGCTAAAAATAAATTGATATAATAATTATATAATAGCTGATTACTATAATAATTGGCAAGATTATTATTTGTTTTTTTTTTTTTGAAGAGTTATTAAATAGCCATTTTGAGTACAAGTTTAGATTTAAAAAAAGAGAATATTATTATTATCAATCAGCTTATTTTTTCAGAACAGATGAGTTGAATATTTTTGCTATTTCATGAGATTTTGATATAGATTTTGATAATGATTTTTTTAATAAATTCAAAGAAATATTTATAAATATAGTGATTAAAAATTATTGAAGAAAATGAAAAATATTAAATAAATTGTTTTTGTGAGTAGATATAATAGATGATGATATTTTAGAATATATTAAAAGTATAGATTTTGATAATATAAAATTACTATTATGAGAAGATGGTGATTACAATTAAACTCATTACTAGTTTTAAATACAAACTTGATAATCTTATGATATTTAAAAAATCCAAGTAAACTAAAATTACTTGGATTTTTTTTACAAAATACTATAATACACAGGGTACCATTGAGGTTATAAATAATACGCCTGATAAATTAACACATGCAAAATCCAAAAACCATCTCCCAAAAACTAAAAACCTTAAACAAAAAATTATACATTGTTTGAGGATTTTGTCGTGAAAAAATTATGTGATTAGATAATGATTGATGAGATATAGACTTGGTCACAGATGCTACTCCTGATGAGATGAAAAAAGTATTAAAAATTGTCTGAGATATCTGACAAAAGTACTGAACTTGTATAGTTAGTGAATGAGATGAAACTTTTGAAATAACGACTTTTAGAAAAGATATAGGGACTATAAACAACAGAAAACCAGCAAAAGTAGTGTTTACAGATAGCTTAGAAAAAGACTCACTCAGAAGAGATTTCACTATGAACAGCATCTACTTTGATGTAGATACTGAATCATTTATAGATCCAAATGGTGGGATAAAAGATACACAAAACAGAGTGATTAGATTTGTATGAGAAGCCTCAGATAGATTAAACGAAGATGCTTTGAGACTGTTGAGATATGTGAGATTGAAGTATAAATACAACTTAAAAGACGCAAGTAAAGATTATAGTGAGATTTTCAAAAAACAAGTACATTTACTCAATAAATTACCAGTAGAGAGACTCAGACAAGAGTTTGATAAAATACTTATTTGAAATAACAATGTAGAGGCTTTACAAGAATTGAAAGATATATGATTTTTAAAACTATTTATACCAGAAGTAGATATTCTAGATACTATTCCATGAAATAAATGGCATCTAGAGTGAAATGTGTGGATACATACAAAAATGTGTATGAGAGAGTTGAATAAAATTATAGAAAAATACCCCCTCCTTATTAAGGAGGGGGATAGGGGGTGGTTGATTTTGTATTATACGATTTTGTTGCACGATATAGCCAAAGCAAATACTCTGACTTTTGATGAAAGTTGAGAATCACATTATTTCAATCATGAAAATATATGAGCAGAAATATTCAAAGAAAAAATCTCAAATAGACTAAATTTTACAAATAATCAAAAAAAGGAAATATACTGGCTTATAAAAAATCATATAAAATTATTTCTAATTCCAGAAATGAAAAAACTAAAAGCTAGGAAATTTATGATGCATCCATTATTTGAAAAACTACTCATCGTATGAGATGCAGATAATAGATGAAGAATCCCAGTAAAAGACTGAAAAATAGAACAAATCACAAGTATATATCTAGAATTCAAAGAAATACTTAAACACAAAAAATTTCTAAACGGAAATGATATCATGAGCAGATATCCAGAACTAGAGTGAAGAAAAATAGGTGAGAGATTGATGATGTTGAATGACCAGATTTTATTAGAGGATGGGAAATAAAAGCTAAATTAATTTTTTTTGTATATATTTTATGAAAACCTATTACTCTTAAACATTACTAGTTAGTAATAAATTAGTAATGTTTTAGTAATATAATTTGCTTTTATCGAAATTAATGATAATATATAAATACATTACTAGTTAGTAATGAATTAGTAATGTATTAGTAGTATAAATAAAATATATGATAGAATATAAAATTGAACAACCAGATTTATGAAAAATTTCTAGAGAAAGAAAATCTTTTTTGGCTGAAAATAAATATAATATATATTTCAAATATTGATTAGAAAAATATTCAAATGAGAAATATTTATTTTGGGATAAAATTAAATATCAAGAATTACCTGAAGAATTAGAGAATCATGAGGAACTATGGTACATAATAATAAATACTAGATTATTGTACCGTACAGGAATAAAAAATTATAAATGAGAATATTTTTGACTGGCTAAACCAAAATTTTTAGAAGAATTATTACATAATTTGGATTTATCTCTTTGATGAAAATTTTTGTGAATAAATTTCAATGATACTGAAAGAAAGATATTTTTACAAAATTGAATTACAGAAGAAGCAATATCTTCAAGTCAATTAGAATGAGCATTAACAAGTTCCAAAGATGCAAGAGATATGATAGCAAAATGAAGAAAAGCTATTACAAAAGATGAAAAAATGATTCTAAATAATTATAAAGCAATGAATTTTGTTAATAATGAAGAATTTTTAAGTCAAAAATTAACGCTAGAATTATTAATAGAGATACAAAGCATACTTACAAAAGATACTTTAGAAAACAAAGATCATGAGTGAAGATTTAGAAAGGATAGTGATGAAATAGTAGTTCAAAATTGAGAATGAACAAAAATATATCATATACCACCTGAAGAAAAAATATTAAAAGAAGAATTAAAAAATCTTTTAAAATATGCAAATGACGAAGATAAAGGTTTTACTCACCCATTTATAAAAGCTGTTATATTACATTTTTGGATTTGATATTTACATCCATTTTGTGATTGAAATTGAAGAACTGCTAGAACTTTGTTTTATTGGTATTTATTAAAAAAATGATATTGGGGATTTAGTTATATTCCTATTTCAAAAGTAATAAAAGAATCAAAAAAACAGTACTCAGATGCATATATTTATAGCGAACAAGATAATAATGATTTAACTTATTTTTTGGTTTATATAGCAAATAAAACAAAACAAGCATTTACAGAATTTGAAAAATATGTAGATGAAAAAAGAAACAAACAAAAAAATATTTTTAATGAATTAAGTCATTTATGACTAAATGATAGACAGAATAAATTACTTGTACACTTTTTGGAAAATCCAAAAAGTTATACAAATAATTCTATCCATAAAAATTATTATGGAATAGCTATTGATACGGCTAAAAGAGATTTAGAATTATTGTATAATAAATGATTTTTAACAAAAGAAAAACAATGAAAATATGTAAATTATTTTCCAGTAGAAAAATTGTCAAGTTTGTTATAATTTTAAACAAAAAGCACCTTACAAACTCGTAAAGTGCTTTTTATTTAATGCGACTTTTTTAACCACCATTTAACTCAACCCACTTATCATCCCTTCATTATCCACATCTATCCTCGTCGCATTAGGTACTTTAGCCAGTCACGGCATAGTCATTATATTTCCAGCTATTACTACTATAAATCATGCTCCAGCTGATATCCTGACTTCATTTACAGTCAGTGTAAAATTTCTAGGGCTTCAAAATAGAGTCGGATCATCAGAAAATGATGCTGGAGTCTTTGCTATACATATAGGCAAGTTACCATATCATAGATTTGTAAGTTTTTTGATTGTCAACTCTGCTTCTGGTGAATATTTTATCCACTTTCATCCATAAAATTCTGTCACCAATTTTTCTATTTTGGTTTTGATATCCAAATCAGTATTATACAAATAATTAAACAAATTTTCATTGTTTTCATCTAGTAATGATATTATTTTATTAGCTACTGAAATCATTCACTCTCATCATTTCATAAATCATTCTCCAAGTTCAAAATGAGCTCATAATTTTTCACATTTTTCTCTTACTAGACTTATTTCTGAATCAGTATCACTAGCAAATTTATTTAGACAAACAACAATAGGTAAGTGAAACTTTTTCATATTTTCTATATGCTTTTCTAGATTACAAAAACCATTTTTAATCGCATCCAGATTTTCATTAGAAAGTTCACTCAATTTCACTCAAGCATTGTATTTGATAGACTTAATAGTTGCTACAATCACTATCAAATCAGGTTTTAAACCTCAAATCCTACACTTTATATCACAAAATTTCTCAGCTCATAAATCAGAACCAAATCCTGCTTCTGTTATTGTATAATCAGCCATTTTTAGCGCTGTTTTAGTAGCTATTATACTATTACATCCATGTGCTATATTTGCAAACGGTCATCCATGAATTATACAAGGATTAGCTTCAAGAGTCTGTACCAAGTTTGGCTTAATTGCATCCTTTAACAATGCAGTCATAGCTCACTGTATCTTTAAATTAGCCACTTTTAATGGTTTTCAGTGATTATCATAAGCAAATATTATTTCAGATAATCTATGTTTTAGGTCTGCTATATCTTTAGCCAGACAAAAAATAGCCATTATTTCAGATGCAGTTGTGATTGTAAATCATCCATTTATAGCGATATTTTCTTCTTTTCAGTCAAACGAATAATTGAAACTCCTCAAAGCTCTGTCATTTACATCAGCAGCCCTTTTCCAAACTATTGATTTAGTGTTTATACCTAGCTCATTTCATTGATATATATGATTATCTATACATGCAGATAATAGCAAATGTGCAGAAGTAATAGCATGAAAATCTCATGTAAAATGCAAGTTTATATCCTCCATAGGTACTACTTGAGAATATCCTCATCCAGTTGCTCCTCATTTCATTCACATCACAGGTCCTAGAGATGGCTCTCTAAGAGCAATCATTGTTTTTTTACCTATTTTGTTCAATGCATCTCATATTCATATAGTTGTAGTAGTTTTTCATTCTCCAGCTGGAGTAGGACTAACAGCTGTAACCAAAATCAGTTTACCATTTTTATTTTCTTGTATCTTCTCTAAAAAGCTATTTTTTATTTTTGCTTTATAGTCACCATAATACTCCAAGTCATTTGACTCTATTCACACTTTTTTCGCTATTTCACTTATGTGTTTCATTTCACATTTTTGAGATATTTCTATATCTGATAACATAATTTTTGATGTTAGATGATAATTGTATTCTTAATAATAAAAATATATATCTAATAGTCAAAAAAGTTTATAAATATTATTTAATTTGTTTTTTTTATACAAATTTTTATAATTAAAATATATTAAAATATAATTAATAATTATGACAACAATAAATTTAGAAATAAATGTATCAAATGAAAAAATGATTAAACAAGTAGATAAAAAAAAGTTATCTTTTTTAGTTACTAGAGTTTTTGATGAATATATTGAAGAGTTACAAGATAAAGAATTATCTAAACAAATAAATAATTCTAAAAAATTAGATATTTTATTAGATAATATTAAATTTTAACATGTTATTTATTATAAAAGAACAATTTGAAAAACAATTAAAAAATTTATCTAAAAAATATAAATTATTATTTGATGATTTTGAAAATTTTAAGCTAAACTTTAATATTCAAGACTGAAAGCATTTATGAAAATGAATTTATAAATTTAGAATGAAAAAATCATCTATTCCAGTTTGAAAAAGTGGATGATTTAGAATTATTTTATTTTTAAAAATTGAAGAAAGTAAAGCCATGCCATTTATTATTTACTCAAAAACTGATATTGAGTCAATAACTTTAAATGATATAATTTATGAGTTAGAAAAGTATATATAAAAAGCAAACAAAATATTATTTTGTTTGCTTTTTTTGTCCTATTTCCTTATCCCAACCTTTACTCCAAAACCTTTTCCGAGTAATTCATCACCAAAACTGAGTTTGTGAGTCCCATACTTTTGATTTAGAGTATTTATTGTTTTTACTAGTTGTAAATTGTTCGTTTTATCACGAAGAGGCTTATCAAAAATACTTGTCTGATAAGGTTTATAACTCCTGAAATTACTAAAAACTACTCCAGTGCTTCTGTACAAAATACTCTCATCAAAGTTGCTCTCAAACAGAAACAAAACCACTTTTAAAATATCGTTTCTGATATAAGTATAATCAGCTAGATTTACATTAAACATATGAGTAAACATAGACTTATCTCTCAAAAAAATAGAAATTGTCTTTAACTCAAAATCTTTAGTTATAAACTCTTCATAAAGTATGTTGAAATTTGTCATCAATTGAGTTTTTAAAAAGGTCTTGTTATTTGTGATGTGATGATTGAAGCTTCTTCATCGGCTTATAGATTTTGCATTTGGACTTTTTTTGACTACAAAAGCATTTACTCATACGAGTTCTAACCGTAAATCTGTAGCATTTTTTCATATCTTTTCTTTGAGTTTCCAGTATCATAGCTTTATGAAATCGTATACATTATTACAAGTATATTTAAATTTTTCTTGAGTTTTTCTTCATATAAATGGTACTATTGATAATGGTAGTTTTGTAAATATACCCTTGTCTTTTTCATAATCTAGAGAAATATAAACTCAAAAAGGTTTGTTTATTTTTGAAAATATTTTGGCTTTTATACGAGTATTACTTACTCATATAGAAACAGGTACTCATATGATTTTGAGAATATCTAGCTGCAATTTTTTTACATAATTTTCCAGAGAAAGCTTGTATAACTCAGCCAGTCAAGTGATTTCACAAAAAGCTTCATCTATAGAAAAAGGCTCTAGAGACAAAGTATTTTCTCGCAAATACAACATCAATTTATCAGAAATAAAAGTATAATACTCATGATCTACTCATAAAAATACTCATTTATCATTGAGTATCCTCTTGGCTTCCCAAACTGGCGTACCAGTCTTTATTCAGAGAGCTTTTGTCTTGTAATTACAAGCAATTATTATATCTCATCAGACAAGCACATATTCATTTTTCAGCTTTGGATTTCTAAAAATCTCACACTCAGCAAAAAAACTATCACAATCTATATGAGCAAAAATCTTTTTCGACCTATTAAATTTCATGAGTATATATTTAAAATATAAATATATACAAAATATATACAAATATTTAAAAATGTAAAATAAAAAAACAATGAATAAAGAATAATGAATAATCCCCATCCTGAATCCTTCCCCTTTATTCAAAGAGGAAGGGGCTACAAAATAAAAAGCAAAATAAAAATATAAAACCATAACTATTCAAAACAATTTAAAAAACTATACCACAAATAATACATATAAAAGAGACGGGGGTCTTAGGGGGGAGGACTGAGATGAGCCGCTTTTAGAAACAACAAAACATGCCAGTTGGAACTTCTCCCCCCTAAGGCTTTTGCCATACTTTTGGCCCCAAAAGTATGAAAGACTATGACACTCTAAAAACGAAAAACAACGAAAAACAACAAAAAAACTAAATAAAATTTATTACATTTTTAATAAACTTTTCCAAATAACATTTCATTTCCCACAAAAAAATATATAATAAAACAAAATTTAATTCACTAAAATATACTTATGAATTACAATCCAATGAATTTACCAAAATTAGATTTATATATAAATGATTTTTCAAGTATTTTGAAACCAGAATTCAAAACAAAATACAACAATCTATTTGCAGAACATCAAAAAAAATCATGAGAACAAATAGCGACAGTTTTTATAGAAAATAGAAATTGATTTGAGCTCAGAGATATAGCCTTGAAGCTATTTAATGAAAATGGTATCTGAGAAAAAGAAACAAATAATTGATTACTACTAATAGTTTCTACACAGGAGAAAAAAATCAGAATAATGACAGGGAAGTGAATGGAAATAGAGTTTAGTGATGATTATTGTAGAGATATTATTGAAAATGAACTTAGGCCATTATTAAATAATTGAGAATACGAAAAACTGGTACAAGCATGGTATGAAATATCTACAAATACTAGAAAACCACAAAAAATAAAATCAAATAATTTTTGAAATATACAAAATAATACACCTAAATATAATCCAAATAATTCGAATAATATCAATCAAAAAAGTAACAATATTATATGAAAAATTATTGTAATTATAATATTTTTTATAATATTTATATTAATAATAAATATAAAGTGATGTAATTATTCTTCAAACAATTATTGAGATTCTGGATGGTGATCTAGTTCGTCATCAAGTTGGTGATGATGAAGCTCTTCAGATTGGTGAACTAGTTCATCATCTGATTGGGGCTGAGGTAGTTCAAATGCTGGTTGATATTGAGATTAAAATTAATTCTATATATTATGATAATATTTTTTACTATATTTGTATTGGTTTTATTTATATTTATTGCTTGAACTTTATCAGGTCTAGAAACAGATTATTATACTGAGAAAAAAGATATCATGAGAATATTTAGCTCTTTTTTATCTGATATAAAAGTCGATAAAACTGACCAGAAAATAGATCCTATAAATATTGAAAATACTCAAAATAATATACTTTATTTTTCAAAAAGATTGATAAAAATACAGAAACTATATATATACAATAAAAAGATAAAAAAAGATTTTGATAAAGATGAACAAGAAAAAAAATACATAATAGAAATCACAAAACTATTTATGGATTGATTAAACGATTGGCTAAAATATCATAAAACTGAACTAGAACAATTAACTTCAAATCTATGAAACCAAGAAAAAAATACAAAAAATATAGATTTTAAAAGTGCAATAGAATTACAAAAAAAAAGAATAGAAATACATACTAGCAAAATATAGTCTTATTAATAATAAAAATAAATAGTCAATTTAAAATAAAAAAAAATATTTAAATTATAAGAAAAATATATATAATTTTAAAGTTATATTTTTTTAAAATAGATAATTTATGCACAAACAAAAAACACAATGATTTACACTAGTAGAACTAATAGTAGTGATCACTATCCTAGCAATCCTAGGTACAATAGCGTTTATATCACTACAATGATATAGCTCACAAGCCAGA
>JAQTXG010000031.1 GCA_028688895.1 Candidatus Altimarinota bacterium
AGTTTCGGGTCTTTCAGTAAGTATAAAATTAACTGCTTTATTTTGTTCTACATTTCAGAATTTATCTACAGAGTAATAATTTAATGTATATTCTCCTAGTCAATTTACTATTATAGCTCATGAATATACTGTATATTCTAATGTTCATGTATTGGTTCATATTGCATAGTATGTTTTATCTATTCATGCTCATCATTCATTATCTAATGCATTTAGATTTATATTTATTGTTTCTATATATGAACCAGTAGAATATCATGATGTTAATGTTCATGAAAATGTGTTTGTAGTTGGTGAGATTAAGTCTTGGAAGATTGGTGAGAGGTTTATGTAAAAATAAAAGCGAAATATTCGCTTTTATTTTTATGTATATATTTGTTTGTTATATTTAATCTTGGCAGGGGTTAGATATTGTTTCTAAGAAATATTCATAATTTATATCATCACATTTAGATCATCATCCGCAGAAATTGTGTACTGGTAAATTATATTTTGGATAAATATAATATTCATTAGAATAAATAATTCTAAAATATGTTGAGTATAATTTAAAAGAAAAATTGTATTTAACATTTTTTTCTGAGCTATTATAGCTTATATAATAACAATTTTTTATTGGTTTTATATCTGTTTTGTATATATCGTTAAATTCCTTTAAATTTATAAATTGTTTATTTTCTGTGTATTTATCTTTCATTATGATTTTTACTTTTTCTAACTGCTTGAAATTATAAATATCAGTACTGATATTTATAATTTCAGAAATTATAAATATTAATAAAATAAATATTGATACTTTTTTAAGTGTAATTTTTTTAAAAAAACTTTTATTTATCATTATATTAATTTATGTAGTAAATTATTTTTTATTGCCTTTATACTTATAATTCCCAAAGTTCTTATTTATTATTTCCTGACCTATTCATAAATTTACATCAAAATACATGTTTGTTGGACTTATGATATTCCAATTTGTGTGTGGTATTTCTATGATTTTGTATAATCATTTAGGTAATCAATTGAATTCGTAGAATCAATCATTGTTGGTAAGTATAAATGGTTCTGAGTTTTCTTCACATGTTCAATTATTATTTTTGTCTATACATACTTTCCATCATGCCATAAGCTTTTCTGTAGTTTCTTGTACTCAGTTATTATTACTATCATCATAAACAAATCATGAAATAATTCAACTATAAGTTTCAGGTCTTTCTGTTAATGTAAAGTTAATAGTTTTGTTTTCTTCTATATTTCCGAATTTATCTACTGAATAATAATTAAGTGTATAGTCTCATAATCAGTTTATTATTATAGAACCTGAATATGTAGTATAATCTAGAGTTCATGTATTTGTTCAGATTGCATAGTAAGTGTTATCTATTCAGCTTCATCATTCATTATCTAGTGCATTTAGATTAATATTTACAGTTTCTATGTATGAACCTGTGCTATATCATGCTGTTAATGTTCATGAAAATGTGTTTAAGGAATGATTAATCATTCCTTTATCGATATTGTATAACAATATCTAATACTGACAAGGATTAGATATTGTTCTCATAAAACTACTGTAAGTAGAATCTAAATTCATTCCAGCTACATATCATACTGGCAAATCATACTTTGGATAAACATAATAATACCAATGAAAATATCTGATTTTATATAATATTGATTCTATCTTAAATCAAATTATGTATTTTGATTCTCACTTGTAATCTTCAAATATATTTGTAGTTACTATATAGTAGCAATTTTTTATAGGTCTTATATCTAATTTGTATTTATAAACAAGTCTTCATAAATCTGTAATTTCTAGTTCTTTAGTATAATTTGAATCTACAAATGATTTTAGTTTTTCATATTGTTTAAAATTATATCTATCTATAGCAATTTTATCTTGTTCATAGATAATGCTATATATAGATAGTATCATTAACAATCAAAATATAAAAATTATCAAATTTTTACATATTTTTTTAAGTTTTTCCTTCATAATTAAATTGTTAAATTATTTACTATTTCCTTTATACTTATAATTCCCGAAATTTATATTTACTATTTCTTGTCATATTCATAGATTAACATCATAATATAAATTTGTAGGACTTGTGATATTCCAATTTTGATGTGGAATTTCTATTATTTTGTATAGTCATTTTGGTAGTCAGTTGAATTCGTAGTGTCAGTCATTGTTTGTAAGGATAAATGGTTCTGAGTTTTCTTCACATGTTCAATTATTATTTTTGTCTATACATACTTTCCATCATGCCATAAGCTTTTCTGTAGTTTCTTGGATTCAATTATTATTGTTGTCATCATATACAAATCATGAAATTTTTCAACTATATGTTTCTGGTCTTTCTGTTAATGTAAAACTAATAGTTTTATTTTCTTCTACATTTCAGAATTTATCTACAGAATAATAATTTAAAGTATAATCTCATAATCAATTTATTATTATTGCTCATGAATATGATGTATATTCTAGAGTTCAAGTATTCGTTCATAGTGCATAATATACTTGATCAATTCAGCTTCATCATTCATTATCTAATGCATTTAGGTTTATATTTACTGTTTCTATATATGAACCACTAGAGTATCATGCTGTAGATGTTCATGAAAATGTGTTTGAAACTTGTTTTTTCATATATTGAAAATTGTTAGTAAAGATAAAGGAATGATTAATCATTCCTTTATAGATATTGTTTAACAATATCTAATCTTGACAAGGATTAGATATTGTATACTCAAAGTTATCCCTGTTCCAATCATAACATCAAATTCATGATTCACATCTAGTTTTATATGGAATATCATATTTTGGATAAACATAATATTGTGTTTTATACATAGTTTTATAAAATATAGATTCAAATTTAAATCATAAAGTATATGGAACTCTATCTTCAGATGAATAATTTCTTATATAATAACAATTTTTTATTGGTTTAATATTTTCATTATATATTTCATTAAAATCTTTTAAATATAAAAATTGTTTGTCTTCTCTTTTTAAATCTTTTAATATTAATTTTACTTTTTCTGACTGATTAAAGTTATAAATATCTATGTATATATAATATAATTCTCTAAATGTAAAAACACATATTAATAATATAAATAATAAAGTTATCATTTTACTATTAAATAATTTTTTTAATTTTTCTTTCATCTTCTATTATTAATAATTATTATTTTCAATTTATCTTAACTTTGAAATTCCCAAAATTTTTATTAATTACAATTTGACCATTTAATAAACTTATATTGTAATATTTATTTGTTGGATTAGTAACTACCCAATTATGATGTGGTATTTCTAGTATGCGATATTGTCATGTTGCAAGTGAATTAAATTCATAATATCCATCATTATTAGTAAGTATAAATGGTTCTATATTTTCTTGACATGTATTATCATTATTTTTGTCTATACATACTTTCCATCATGCCATAAGCTTTTCTGTAGTTTCTTGGATTCAATTATTATTGTTGTCATCATATACAAATCATGAAATTTTTCAACTATATGTTTCTGGTTTTTCTGTAAGTGTGAAATTAATAGTTTTGTTTTCTTCTATATTACCAAATTTATCTACTGAGTAATAGTTTAGTGTGTAGTCTCATAGTCAATTAATAATTATTGATCATGAATATGTTGTATATTCTAGTGTTCATGTGTTTGTACCTATTGCATAGTATGTTTTATCTATACCACTTCATCATTCATTATCTAGAACATTTAGGTTTATTTTTACTGTTTCTATATATGAACCAGTGCTATATCATGCTGTTAGTTGTCATGAGAATGTACTTGTTTTTAGATTTTTCATGTATTGAAAATTGAATGTATACTAATAAAGGAATGATTAATCATTCCTTTATTAGATATTGTTAAACAATTTCTAATCCCTGCAGGGATTAGAAATTGTTAATGTATATGATTTATAATTTCAGTCAATACATCATCATCACATTACACATGCTGTACTAATTGGTAAATCATATTTTGGATATGCATAATTCCAGTTTAAATTATATAACTTATACAATATTGATTCTAACTTAAATCAAAATATAAATTTTTCATCTCAGTTATAATTAAAAATAAAATAACAATTATTTATAGGTTTTATATCTGAATTATAAATAGAATTAAATTCTTTTATAGTACGAAATGTTTTATTATACACTTTGTCATTATTTATAATTGTTTTTACTTTTTCTAACTGTTCAAAATTATACTTATCTATAGCTAATTTATCTTGTTCAAATATGTAGCTGTATGAAAAAACTAGTAAATAAATTAGTGTAATAAATGATATTATATAACTAATAAACTTTATAATTATTTTTTTGTTTATATACTTAATTTTGTTTATCATATTGTTTATGTTTATTTATTATTATTCCCTTTATACTTATAATTCCCAAAGTTCTTATTTACTACTTCTTGTCATATTCATAGATTTATACTATAGTAAAGAATTGAAGGAGTTGTAATATTCCAATTAGTATGTGGTATTTCTATTATTTTGTATAGTCCTTTTGGTAGTCAGTTGAATTCATAGTATCAGTCGTTATTTGTAAGTATGAATGGTTCTGAGTTTTCTTCACATGTTCAATTACCGTTTGAATCAATACATATTTTCCATCATGCCATCAATTTTTCTGTAGCTTCTTGGATTCAATTATTATCGTTATCATCATATACAAATCATGAAATTTTTCAACTATATGTTTCTGGTCTTTCTGTAAGTGTAAAGTTTATAGTTTTGTTTTCTTCTATATTACCAAACTTATCTACTGAGTAATAGTTTAGTGTGTATTCTCCTAGTCAGTTTATTATTATAGAACCTGAATATGTTGTATATTCTAGTGTTCATGTGTTTGTACCTATTGCATAGTAAGTTTTGTCTATTCCACTTCAGTTTTCATTATCTAATGGATTTAGATTTATATTTACTGATTCTATGAATGATCCTGTGCTATATCATGCTGTTAATTGTCATGAGAATGTTGGTGTTGTGGTTGGTGAGATTAGGTCTTGGAAGATTGGTGGTAAGTTTGTCGTTTTATCATATATTCAGTCATTTTCCGAATCTATTTTGTAGATTACTGCATCGTTTGTATTATCTAATACTCAAGTCCAGCTGATAGAGTATTGTTGTGGTTGTGTTATAGATTTTATGCTGTCCATGTAAATAGTTCATGTTCAATTGTTGTAGAAATTGTCAGTAAGTAGGTTGTAGTCTCATGTTTTGGTGTCATCAAAATCTATTTTTAGATTTTCTCTTGTTGATTGGTATGTATCTATTTGTCAGGTACTTGTTTCTACTCATGATATTTTTGTGTAGTAGTCTCATCAGGCTATCATTAGATCATAGGATTCTGTTGATTTAGATAATACTTTTACTTTAAGTCAATCTATTTTTTGTGGTAGGTATATTTGTTTCCATGTGTTTTCAGTAGTTCAGCTAAGATTTATATCATCAGTAATTATTTGTACTCATGGTATTTCTTCAATAATTGTTCATCAAGAAAATCATGAAATATTTCCATTAGTGTCTGTTACTAAAATATCTCAGTATCATGATAAGGTATATAATTTATCATTATTATTAAATCAAATAGGGTTCTTTTTAGAATTATAATATATATCATCAATATTTACAAGTAGTAGACTATCAAAATAATTCCATCAAAATTTATCTTTAACATATTCATTACTCCGTGCTCATGTTAAAGTATCATTTTGTTTTATGTTTATTATTTGATTATATCAGAAATTATAATTTTGTGATGAATAAGGTACATTATTGTCCCAAATAAATATATTGTTATCTTCAACTTTGTATGGGACTACTGCATGTCTTTCTATTGCATCAGACAAAGTTTTTCTACCTCACATTGAAATTATGTAATTTCAATTAGGATTATTCTTTAGTTCTTCTAAAATTCAAGTTGCTGTTAAATTGTTGAAAGATTTTATCTTAGCTTCTTGGTAAGCAGGTAATTTATTTACAAGTTGGTATGTTAAAATTGTTTTTAAAATTATATTATCTTGATCCCAACTTTCATCTATGTTTTTCCATATACTTCAACTTCAAACAATGTTACTAAATTCTTGAAATTCTATATTAAATATATCATTATAATTTTTATATGAAATTGCTGATAATGCCATTCATAGACAGTTACCTCATGAAAAAATTCTTGGATAAAATTTATTTAATCATAAGCTTTCAAATTTATCTAGCATTTTGCTTTCATTTGGAAACGATTCTTCAGGAAATACCGCATTAAATATATCCCATTTGTTTCATGGATATTTAAATCTAAATGTTGTTCTATATGGGCTGATAGATCATGAACTTATAAATAATTTATCAATTAAATCCAATATATATGGGTCACTTCATAAGTAAGTATCATGAAAATTAAATATTCATCAGTTTAGAACTCATAGAGATGGAACTGAGTTTGAAAAATTATACCCAAAAGGATACGGCTCAAAACCTTCATACAATTCATAATCTACAACATCTATTCATCAAGTACCAAAATCTACTGCCTCACTTGTATGTCATTGTTCATCCTCTACTCTAGCTTTCCAATAAAAACTTCATGTTCAGAAATATGGTACAGTTACATCTTGGCTACCTGAAAGAGTAGAACCAGTATTTATTTCTGTATGGATTAGTGTTGTAGTTCATACATTATATACATCTACTGCCAATTTCAATAGTTTTTGATTTTCATTCGGTATATCTGCACTCAATATAATTCATGAACCTGATTGGTATTTACCTATTTTTTCTCAAGATTTTACTGATTCTATATTTCAAAATTCAGGATACTTTATTTCTTGATTTAGATTTGTTGGAGCTTCTGGGTTTGTACAATATTTGCTATCATAAGCACATAGATTGAACTTACTTTTTTGTATAGCAAATCTTCATGTCCATGTAAAATATGTACGATTTGAACTATATCAGTCTACTATTCATCCACCAAATCAGTATGATGATGAACATTGGTATCATACATAGTAATTATTATCATCTTCTGTAATTGTAGTTTTGTTGCATGTATTATATACTGTATATTGTCAATGTATCCAACTAAGTCCACATTGTCAGTAGTTGTAACTATATTGTTTTTGTGAATTTATCAACATTCAATTATCTCAATATAAATTCATATTTGATATATAATATGGTCTCCCACATTGGGTTGTACCATATACTGAAATATTTCAAACTGATCTAGCAATCTGGTCTCATGTAAATAGTTCTATACTATTTATAACTGGTGTAACTGTTTGATTATTTGGATTTCATATAATCTCTACTTTGAAATATAGTTTTCCATTAAATCATAATCAATATAGTGCTATCATATCTATATCAACTGTTCCTGATAGTTTTGATTTATCTAGTTCGGTAAATGTAGAATTGTTATTGCTTACCCAAAACTTGTAATCAGTTCATACTGGTAATACATTATCTATATTTATCCTAATGTATTCTTGTCATGATGGTAATGTTATTTCTGGACTGTTATATACTAAATTATCTTCTATGTATAAATTTGTATCTGTTCAGTCTTTTTTTACTTTGTAATATGAATATGTAGATATATTTGTTATATTATCATATTTATAGTTTATATAATATAAATAATTTAAATCACTTTTTATATATCAGTTAAACTTATCACTCAATTTAGTTTCTTGTGTACCGTCTGTTTTAATTTTGTATATTGTATTATTTGTTCCATCCCATGGAGATGTATATAAATAATCTCACTCTTTTGAAAATATATAAGAATATTTTAATGAACTAATAGGAGTTCATCCAGTATACAATTCACTACCATCGCTTTTTATCCTATATATTTTTCACTCATCTGAATCATCTATGTAGTAAATGTATTCTAAATCACTATATATATTATAAAACATCATAAATCAGTATTCAGGCATATTTAAGATTTTTGTTCAAGTTCAATTTGAATCACTTCAATCTTTCCTTACCCTATATAATCACCCATTTATATAATCCCAATCCACGTAATATATGTATAGTAAATCATTAGATATATACATTGCTGATTGTGTATCTACTATTTTGATTCATCATGTAGCTAATTCTGTTCAATCTTTTTTTATTTTATATAATTTGTAATTGTCATTATTATTTTGATAATATATATAATCTCATTCTACAAAATATATGTAAGAGTAATCTGAGTCTATTACTTTAGTTCATCATGTATATGCTTCACTTCAGTCTTTTTTTACTCTATATAATTTGTTATTATCATATGTATTTTGGTAATATATATAAATATCATCCATATAAGCTCACCAGTTGTACTCAATGTCTAATACTTTTACTCATCAAGTATTTAAATCACTTCAATCTTTCTTTGCTTTGTATAATTTATAATTGTCATTTTGATTGTTATAATAAATATATATATCGTCTGTAAATTCAAACCATGTAGATCAGTCTAGTATTTTTTCTCAATTTGGACTTGTATCAGTTCAATCTGCTTTTATTCTATATATTTTGTAATTATCATTGTAGTTTTGGTAGTATAAATATGTGTCGTCAGTATAGATAATATATCAAGGTAAATCCACTATTTTTTGTCATGATATCTTATCAAATTTTAGATTTACATCATATTTTCAAAGTGATGAAGGTTCAAACAAATTAGTATTGTAACTATCTGTTAAACTTGTTCATGAAAAACTGTTTATTAGATAGTCTGGTATATCATAATCCGATACATCTATATATTCTCCTGAATTGAAATAATATGGAAATATTGCATTTTTGTATGAAAAGACTATTTTGGGATTTGCTCTATAATATGTTTCTGGAAAACTAATCCATTTACTATTTAGTTTTAGTTTATATATTTTATTTGGTGTTTTTATATCTCCAAAATAAACATAATTAGTATCTATACTCAGATACCTAAAATCTTCAAATCTACTGTATAGATTCATATTTTCTGGTAGTACAAATACTCATGATCAGAACTCTATTGGAGTTGAAGTTGTAGTGTTTATATTTGTATTATTAGTTGTTGTTTCTACATTTACTGTTGTGAGTAAATTGTAATTGGTTTTTATATTATTCAGTAAATCATTTTGACTAATCCCTCCACTAAAAGCCAACTCCTTAGCTACCAATCATGTCACAAATGGTGCTGAAAAAGATGTACCACTTACTGTAGAATACAAGTTGTTTAAGTTTGTAGTATATATCTCTACTCATGGAGCGTATAGCATCACTCATGTTCCATAGTTTGAAAAACTTGCTTTGTTGTTTTGCTCATCTATAGCTCATACTGTGATACTATCACTACAACTAGCTGGTATCAGGTTTGATATACTTGTATTGTTATTTCAAGCTGATACTATTGTATATATTCACTCTTGTTTTGCTTGTGTGATTGCTTCACAGACTGCACTAGTAGATGCATCTCACATACCACCAAAACTCATGTTTAATACTTTGATATTATTAGTTTTGGCATAGTCTATAGCTTCTAATATATCGTATGTAGTACCTAATCCATTTGCATCAAGTACTTTTAGTCATACTAGTTGTGAGTCTGTTATTAATCAAGACACTTGTGTACCATGACCATTATCATCCATAGCATCTGTGTCTTCGTTTATGAAGTCGTATGATAGTGCTGAATTGTATTTAGTTGTTAAATCATTATGAGTATAGTCTATTCATGTATCTAATACTCATACTTTTGTAATACTTCATGTGCTATCCCCTTCCATTAGGCTTAAGGGAAGGGTTAGGGATGGGTTAATAAAAGATAATAATCCTATTACTCCCTCTCCTTGAGGAGAGGGTTTAAGTGAGGTTAATCATTCTACTATCTCTGGCTCTACCACTTCATATCATCAGATAGTTCATGGTATAGTTCAAGCATCTATTTGACTCAATTCTTCGCTTAGGAAACTACTATTAAGTGGAAATCTGACCATATATGTATGCTCTAATACTTGTTTCACTTTTGCTTTTTTATCTCAGGCAACAAAAAAGTCTTTAATAGCCTCCAATCATTGATTAGAGTCGATTAAAAACCTGTAATTTTTATTTGTTTTGATAGAACTCTTTATTCTATCCAATTTTTTACCATTGTACTTTTGTGACAATACTAATTTGTTTCATGTATTATCATTTTTTGCATAGATGTTTGTGCTAAATCATATCACTCAGATACTGATTAATAGTAACATCATAAACACTATTTTTTTATAGACTTTTTGCATAAAAAATAGTTAAAAAATAAAACTTGTATGTATGAAATAGTAAAATTTCATACTTGTGATATTATTTTTTAAATATCACTTAAATAAACAGACAATTTACCTTGGAAATTAATTTTATATGATGTTTATGGATATATGTAAAATCCACTTCTAGAAAAAAATATAGATTTTTATTCTATTGAAGCTGTTTTGCATATGACCTTTTAAATTTATTTTTGTATGCACATAACAATAATAAATCGTTATTCTTTAGGTTAAAAAATGTCTTGTTTATTTAAGTGATATTAATATACGAGTTTTTTTTATTAATGCAAATCTTTTGTGTATTTTAAGCCATTTCTAATAGCTTAAATATATAATTATACTCATGAGATATTAATATAACATTAATATTTGGAGGTGTTTTTTATTTTTGTGTTAAAAAGTAGTTTTTGACTTAGTTTTTAAGCTATTTTTTTGTCAAACGATAGGTGCTTTTTGATTAATTTTTATAGTAACTTTTAAAAATTGACATTTGTAAATTTTTATAGTTATTAAAAATCTGATTGGATTTTATTTTTGTGAATTATTTCTTAAAGTAGAGTACAATAAACTATTTACAAATATAGTTTAATCATCTAAATATATCTGAAATTCAGTCAATTTTTCCTCTTCTTCTATACTGATTTTTTCAAATAGGTCAATACCAGAATACTTTCAATCAAGTATTCTAGAATAATATTCTTTATTTTCTTTTTTATATATCAATTCTTTTCTAAAACATTTTTCATCCAAACAATAATTTGATTCTATTACTCAGATTGGAATATCTATTTTTATATCTTTTATATATCATAGCTCAATTGCTTTTTCTATGATTTGATGCCATATATATCATGCTCCTGTTACTCATGTAACTCATATCATAGAACTATTATCATTGTTCCCTACCCAAATCCCTATTACAAAATCAGGATGATATGAAACTATGACATTGTCTCTGAAATCGCTACTTGTTCCAGTTTTTACTGCCTGTGGAATCGAGGTATTCAAAACAGAATTTACTCAAAAACTCAAATCTCTATTATCAGGATTGCTCAGTATATCATAAAGCAAAAACTTAGCCTGCTCTGTCTCCAAGTCTTCCTGTCCCCCCTCCTTACTAAGGAGGGGGTTAGGTGGTGGTCAATTTGGGTTAGGGAGTGGTCAATTTGAGTTAAGGGGTGGTCAATTATGGGTAATCTTATTCTTTGGTAACAACCTACTATAACTCATGACTAAATCCTCCAATTTGATACTTGGGTTTCATAATACCAAGCTGTATCCATAGTACTCTGCATCTTGCTCTAGCTTGAAGCCATATGATTTGTAAAAATCATATACTTTGTTTAATCATAGTTCACTAGCTAATCTCACGCTAGCATTGTTTAGACTATTTCATAGTGCTTTTTTGAATCTGACTAGTCAAAATTCTTTGAGTGAATAATTGTTTGAAATATATGTTTTTCACTCCTGAAAGCTATTTAATTTGTTGTTTAAATCTATTAGTAAATCGTCTGGATTTGCTCCGTTTTGTAGTGCCATCAAATATAAAAATGGTTTCATAGTACTTCATGGTTGTCTGAGAGCTTGAATCACATCTACTTGTCAGTCTATTTTTGTATTATAGTAGTCTTTGCTTCATTGATATATAAGCACTTCATTTGTTTTTGGATTTATAGCAAAAATAGCTCAGTTTGTCACATTTTTATTTTTTAATTCATACAATGTTTTGTTTAGAATATCTTTGGCGTATTGTTGGAGTGTGGAGTCTATGGATACAGACTTCTTATTATAATCAAAATCCTCTCTACCCCCTATCCTTTTAAATGTAGGAGAAAAAAAATGTTCTTGCTCCTTCTCCTCCAAAGGAGAAGGTTGGGATGATGTCTGATTTGAGTTGTATTTCATGGATGAGGTTACTTTATTTGTAACAAATGGAAATCTATCTATGTTTTCTTTTTTGTTTAATTTATAAATACTTCTATCAAAAGTGTATCATAGTTTTGTTTTGATTTTTTCGAAGTATAGTCTAAAGCTTGTTTCTTCTAGTGATTTCGTTCCAGGATTGTGTATAAGTGATATAAGTAAAGTGATTTCTTCAGGTGTTAGCTCACTTAAATCTTGTTTTTGAAAATACACTTCTAATGCTGCTCAAACTCAATATAAATTGTTTCAGAAATATAAGTCGTTTAGGTAGTTTGTTAGAATTTGATCCTTACTTCCTAATCTCTCCCCCTCATACTTCGGGGATATCCCAATAGTATTACCTTGGGGGCGCTCCCTTTTGAAAATGGAGAAATTAAACATAATAGCTAAAAATGCTTCCCTGGATTTCTGTAAATATGTTCTTTTTTGATTTTGGAAATATTTATTTTTTATGTATTGTTCTGTGATAGTACTTCATCATGATACTACTTTTTGATTTGAGATATTTGCCTTGATTGCTCAAAGTTTTGATAGGATATCTACTCAAAAATGAGAATAATAGTTTTTGTCTTCTATTTCTAATAAGTCTTTCACAAATGGGCTATTTAAATCTATATCTATATCATATTTGTATCAGTATTGGTTTGCTTTGTCAGTGATTATTATTCCATTTCTATCAGTTAAAAGTATCCTATCTGGTTCTTTTGTATCATCATATGTAATAACTGGCAAAAAGCAGTAAGTGATGAAACTTACTGCTAAAAAACTAGTTATGTGGATAATTTGTTTTTTCATGATTATTCTTGATGATCTGATATTTTGTAAATAAGTAAGTCATTATCTGTATCAAAACTTCAGTATGCTCTATATTTTTTATTTATTCTAAAATACCATATATTTGATCATTTTGGATTTCTTTCTTTGAATAATGATTTAGTATTTATTTTGGATAAAATATTTATCTTTGCTTTTTTATACTGTGATAATAAATTTCTTTTTAGTAAATATTCATAAATACCTTCTTCTTCTAATATATTTTTTATATTCATTATTATATATTAGTAAATAATGATTTATCTTTTTTTAGTACTTTTTGTGATCAATCTAAAAGTGATTTAGTTATTTTTGAATTTTCTAATTCATACAAATTGTCATCCAATTCATCATCTATAAAAGTAACCAAAACTCTAGTCTTTGCTTTTGGTTTAAATGAATTATCTGTAAAAATTATTTTTGAATTTTCAATATATGCTTCTGTTGTATTATATACCATAATATTATATGTTAATTATATTTTAGTTATTATATGTTTATTGAAATTAAAATCAAATTTTATAAAAAAGCAGTAAGTGATGAAACTTACTGCTAAAAAACTAGTTATGTAGATAATTTGTTTTTTCATATAAAATTACTTTAATTTTTGTATTTCTTGTAGTATTTCATCATATCACATATTGGAAGCATATGTGATAATATCTTCTACTTCTTCGGAATAAATATCCATTTTTCATGATATTAGATACATAGCTGCATATAATATATTTAATGCAATTTGTGCTTTATAATATTGCTCTCAATGATGTTTATCAATTATTCAAATAGCTAAATCTTCATACTGTATTTTTAAGTGTTTTACGCTAACTCATTCTACTAATAAATCTATAATTTGTTCTCTCAATTCTAGCATTTCTTCTGTTTCAGTAAGTCAAAGTTGTGTTGCTAGATCTACTAGTTTGTCAAATTTGTAATCATTTATATTATCTAAAACATTGCCTACATCATCTGTTACATCTGAAGTGATATCATCAGCAATATCACTATTTAATTGAACTTCTCACAAATTTTCTCTTTCTTTTTCTAGCATAATAATATATTTAAGAATAAATTATTTAACAGTTATATTTTTAAACTCTGTATTTGCTCTAATTTTTGGATTGTACATAAAGTATGCTGTTACTGGTGCTTGTAAAAATTTTCACTCAAACTCTGGTCTGAAATAGTATTCAAAACTAGAGCTTCATGACCATATGTATGTAGCATTTGCCATAACTACATCAGAATTGAATTCTGTATGATTCCATGTCCAATCAGTTTGATTTTGCCTAATAGCTATTTGTTCAGTATTAAACTTGCTGTTTATAACCCTAAATGATCAGGCTAGATAATCTTCTATTACTAAGTTTGTCTTGTTTTTACTATCTTTTAAATCAACTGTTATTTTTGACTTGTACAATACTCATTTTTTGAATTCTTTTCCATCTACTAGTTTGAATCATTTTGGTTCTGTACATACATATTTATCATTTTTCCAGTCACATTTTGGAGTGATATCATCTTCATCTATTACTTCATATATATCTCTTTTTACTGTTATACCGTTACTATATGCTTTTACTTTTGTTTTGTCTGCTGGCATGATATTCATAGTAACATCTACAAATACTCTGTCACCAGAATTGTTTGAAATATTGAATCCAAAATCAGTTTTGTTTGCTAAAATATCAGATAAATTGTATGTTTGTTTATAAATATTTGGTTTAGTTTTTCATATTTCTATTTCTTTTGATTTAGTTAGTTTTCAGATAGAATAAGCGAATTTTGAATTATTTGCTTCCAAGTATTTTTCTATGTATTTAGCAAATGACATAAATGCATTGTTTTTTGATTGAGTAGAGTAATAATAACTAGACCAATCATATTCATACAATCATCATACTAGTCAATCAATATAATTTCTATCGTAATTATAATCCATCAAAAGTGAAGCAAATATAGCTTTATCAGATATATCATCCCAATACCAATTGTACTCTGTGGTATTTTTTATTAGTTCTTTTAATCTATTTATATTTTGATTTATTGTAGTACTTGGTTTTCAATTATTTGTAAGTACCAATCAATAAGTATAAGCTAGAAGTGTATGTCTATCTGCTGTTTTTGTATTAATCGTAATAGCTATTTTTTTTCATGCTTTTGCTAGTGACCAAAATATTTCTGCTTTTTCCAAATCACTTATATCTGGATTTTTAGAATTTTTCTCTAGATATGAAACTGCATTTTCTATAAGTCATTCTGGAATTTTTTCTCAAGAGTTTTTTATATCTATCAGACTTCTAAGTACATATGGAGTGATGTGTAAATCAGCTTCGCTTGATCATTCCCAATATACAAATCATCATTCACTTGTTTGCATCGACTTTATTCTTTGCAATCAATATCTTATATTTTCGTCAATTTTATTTTTGTCATCGACTATACCATAAAACAAATTATCAAACTTTTTCAAAATAGCATTTGGTAGTGTAGCAGATGTAGTTTGTTCTATACATCAATATGGGTATTGAGCTAGACTAGTTACTATTTTTTCTATACCACTTAGTTTGTTATTTGAAACACTCACCTGTACTATTGTTTTGTTTATATCTGTATTTTCAGGTATTTTAAAATTAAAAATAGTTTCTTTTCATGTCTCAACTGTTGCTGTTTTTATGATATTTGTTATCAAGTTTGGCGATTGTTTTAGCTTGATTGTATTTTCTATTTTGTCACTATTTTCCAAACTATCACCCAGTGCCGAAATAGAGTATTTTATATCATCTTTGCTTCAATCAGCTATCACTTCCCAGATAGTATTTACACTTTGA
Organism: Candidatus Altimarinota bacterium; assembly: GCA_028688895.1. Lineage (GTDB taxonomy): Bacteria > Patescibacteriota > Gracilibacteria > BD1-5 > UBA6164 > UBA6164. Next base: position 15,910 of record JAQTXG010000031.1, read on the forward strand.
CCAGCTGGAATAATAATATTTTTTACTGGTTCTTTTACTGCTATACTAGAAGTCAATTCCACTTTGAATCAGATTTCTTTGTCAGTATTATTAAATACATTAGCTCAGATACTTGAGATATCTCAATCTCTCAATATAAGAGGTGTTTTATCTTCGATAATAACATTTTTTCTGACTTCGAGGAAAGATTCTGAGTAACCAAATAGATTGTCTAGGCTATTTGATACTACCATCACTCTAAAGTTTGTCAGGTTGTCTGGTAAATCAAAACTTACTTTTGCATTTCAGTTTTCATCTGTGATTACACTAGGATTGTAATAAGCAGTGTTTTTAAATATATTTCTAGTACTTACAGCACTATCTCATCACTTGAAATTGCCAAAACCACTTCATCATACTATACCTGGTCTAGAAAAATAATAATTTTTTAGCATAGCTATGTTTGTAATACTTGTCTGGATTTGAAATGGTAGTTTTTTGTAAAATTTTTCTAGTGTGTTTAAATCTACATTTCACATCAAACTGATCAAAGAATCATCTACAACCATAACTGTAAGCTCTGATTTATTTGCTTTTTTGTCTTTGTCTTCTACTTTTAAGTCTAGAGTTACCTTGTCTCTTGGTTTGTAAGTTTTTTTGTCAGGTTTGATTGTGATAAATGATTTTTTATCTGTTTTATCTACAACTATTTCACTGTATCATACTTTGTATTCTGGGATCTTATTTCAATCTACTTCGATAGCTACAACTCATACATAAGTATTTGGAACAAAAGTATCATCTACATCTATTTCTTTGAAAAAAACATTCGAGTTTACATCTATGTATTCATTTTGTATTACTCATTGTTTTTCTATAGTCCAAAGTATTTTTCACTTACTAAATGGTAGTCTCACTAAAACTCTAGCTTTTTCTCATAAATGATAGCTGATTTTTTCTGGCAATACTCTGATTTTGTTGTCATCATCTATAGGATTTAATCCGTTTGTGTTTCAATAAGTCAATACTGAGAAGTATTTTTTATCAGTAAATAAATCGTTTAATTTGATATTTTCATTTGTGATTTTTTCAACTATTTTACAATCATCTACTTTTGTAATATATACTTGTTTTGTTGTTCAGAAGTTTTGTATTGGTCTTTCACATACTTCTATATCGTTTACTACATCTACTATTTTTTCTAGTACTTTTTCATTATTAAATGAATTTACTATATCATTTATATCTATTTTCTTTTCACTATTTATTTGTCAGTATTCAAATACATATTCTCATACATCATCCAGTTTGTAGTTGAGTCTCAGCCTACCATCTAGTGTAGGAGTAAAATCTGAGTCATTTACCAAAAACACTTTTTCTAGTTTTTCTCATACTCTGGTAACTGGTCTTTTTACTCATCTGATATCATCTACTAGTACAGTTTTATATTCTTTTTTCTTTATAACAAATAGATATTTATCGTTGTAATCGCTAGTCCATCTACCTGGTTTTAATCATCAGTTTATCTCTATTTTGTCACCTGATTTGATGAATTTGTTTGCTGCACTAAATTCTATACTCAAATCTCTGTTATATGATTTATAGTCATTTGGCAATTTGGCAATTATAGAATTTGATCCTGAAATAGTATCTCATACGCTATCTATAACAGTTACTTCTACTATGTATTTGTAATCACTATAATTTGTGCTGAAATCTACATTTACATCAAAACTTCATACTCAGTTTGAGTCTAGAACTCATTTTCATTCTGTATAAAATTCTTTTTCTGGTTCCCAAAAACATCAATAATAACAATCATCAAAATAGTTTTCTCCATAATAATATTGTTTGTAGACTTTGTATGTAAATGCTGCATTTACTACATTTGTTCAATTGTAATACTTTGAAAATACTTTTCATTTTATCTTGAAATTTCAGCTATAAATAGTTTCATCCCAATAATAATGTTTTAACAATTCTTGTTTTTGTATTTTTACTACTCAATCAT
>JAQTXG010000032.1 GCA_028688895.1 Candidatus Altimarinota bacterium
TCATTATGATTGGATATGGCACTATGAGGATGATATGCTAAATGAAGAATAGTTGAAATATATGGTCCAGAATCATCTGGTAAAACTACTCTTACCCTACACGCAATAGCTGAGTGTCAAAAAGCTTGAGGTACAGCTGCTTTTATAGATGCTGAACATGCTTTGGATCCAGAATATGCTACAAAAATCGGTGTAAATATAAATGAATTACTTATTTCTCAACCTGATTATGGTGAACAAGCTTTGGAAATAGTTGATGCTTTGATTAGATCATGAGCTGTTGATTTGATAATAGTTGACTCTGTTGCAGCTCTTACTCCAAAAGCAGAAATAGAATGAGATATGTGAGATAGTCATATGTGATTACAAGCTAGACTTATGAGTCAAGCACTTAGAAAAATTACTTGAGTTATAAGTAAGAGTAATTCTACTGTTATTTTCATCAATCAAATCAGAATGAAAATCTGAGTAATGTTTGGTAGTCCAGAAACTACTACTTGAGGTAATGCACTTAAATTTTATGCATCTCAAAGACTAGATATCAGAAGAAAAGCAAAAATAGAATGAGGTGCTGCTATGGATAAAGAAGTTACTGGTAATACTACTGTAGTAAAAGTGATAAAAAATAAAATAGCTCCTCCTTTTAGAGAAGCTACATTTGATGTGATGTACAACGAAGGTATATCTAAAACTGGTGAAATACTAGATATATGAGCTGAATCATGAGTTATTAAAAAAGCTTGAGCATTCTACTCTTACTGAGATACTAGATTAGGACAAGGTAGAGAAAATTCTAAAGCATTCTTAGCTGAAAACAAAGAATTAGCTAAAGAGATTGAGGAAGTTATAAAGAATAGTTTGTAGGAAAAGAATTATTTTTTAATACAATAAAAAATATGGATAACGAATATTATAAAATCTTAGATGTTACTAATAAAAGTTGGATTGATGATGAGAATGATGATTTGTTTGAAATATAAAAAAGAACTAACTAAATTTTGTTAGTTCTTTTTTCTCCCCTTTTTCTTGCCTTTTCCCTATTTTTATATATATTTCATAAAATTAATTATTTAAAATAAGACAAATGAAAATTTCGTACAAAGTAATAAAAAACTATATACCAGATATAAAAACTGCAGAAGAAGTAGCTAAAGACTTGGTAATGCATACTGCTGAAGTAGAAGATATAATTATAGAATGAGAAAATCTAGAACACGTGTACATATGAGAAGTATTGACTTGTGAAAGACACCCTGATTCTGATAAACTGAATTGTACTACTGTAAAAGTAAATAATGGTATATTCCCTATCGTATGTGGAGCTCCAAATGTGAGAGCTTGACTTAGAGTACCTATTGCAGTTTGTGGTGCTAAATTGGCTCCAGATTTTGTGATATCTAAAACTAAAATCAGATGAGAAACTTCTGAGTGAATGATATGTAGTGAAGATGAACTTTGACTTATAAAAGAAAGACAAGTAGGGATTTTAGAATTACCAACTGATGCTCCATTAGATGTTTCTATGAGAGATTATTTATGAAAAAACGATGCTATACTGGAAGTAGACAACAAAGCTATAAATCATAGACCTGATTTATTTTCACATATATGAATTATCAGAGAAATATATGCTATTAACTGAAATAAATTTGATTTCGAATATGAAAACAGAGATTTTTCAAAATTGGCTGATTTGTGAATAAAAAATGAAATAAGTGACTATGTGAAAAGATATATAGGATTAAAAATAGAAAATGTAGCTAATATAACTACTCCAAAATATATAACTCAAGTACTAAATAGTGCTGAAATAAGTAGTAAGTGATTACTTATAGATATTTCAAACTATTCTCTATATCTATACGGTCAACCTACTCACTGTTTTGATGCAGATAAAATAAAATGAAATATAGCTATTAGATTTGCTAAAGATTGAGAAAAGTTTTTAGCATTAAATGATAATACTTATGAGCTTACTAGTGAAGATATAGTTATAGCAGATAATGAAAAAGTATTAGCATTGTGATGAATAATCTGAGGAAAAGAATCTTGTGTAACTAATGAAACAAAAAATATAATAGTAGAATGAGCTCATTTTGACCAAGCTATTATCAGAAAAACAGGTAAAAGATTGTGAGTGAGAACTGATTCATTAAATGTATTTGAAAAAGATATTCTTCCAGAAATGGCTATTAGAGGTGTGAGTCTTATAGCAACAGAATTGGAAAAAAATCTAGAATGAGTAAAAATAACAGCATTTAGTGATGAGTATTCTGATAAACAAAAAACTATTGAGATAGATTTCGATTTAGAATATATAAATAACTTGATAGGTAAAAATTATTCTAGCGAAGAAGCATTGAGTATATTGAGTAATCTTTGAATAAATTTAATTTCAGAAATTACTTCTGATTGACATAATAAATTAATAATACCGTTTTGGAGAAAAGACTTGAATTTTAAATCTGATATAGCAGAAGAAATAGCTAGAATTGACTGATATGATAATATAGAAGCGACTGTTCCTAGAATAAATTTATGAGCAATAGTTCAAACAAATACCTATAAAATAAAAAACGATACTAGAAATTATTTCACAAATAAATGATATTTTGATATGTATACATATTCTTTTGTAAATGAAGAATTGATGTCAAAAGTGTTGTGAAATACTCTAGATTTAGTGCCTATGAAAAACCCTTTGTCTGAAGAATTGACGCATTTGAGATGAAGTTTGATACCTAATTTATTGTTATCTATAGAAAAAAATATTAGAGAATTTGATAATCTAAAAATGTTTGAAATAGAAAAAGTATTTTCTAGAAAATGAAGTGATATAAATGAGTATTATTCTCTAGCTTGAGTAGAAGTATCAAACAAAGATGTAGTATATTATGATATACAATGCACATTATCCGACTTTTTTAGAACTGTTTGAGTAGATAGATATATGTATGATACTATCTCAATTATGCCAAGTTTTGCACATGCTTGAAGAACTGCATCTATCATGATTAGATGAGTTGAAGTATGAACGATTTGAGAAATACATCCAAAAGTAACAAATAATTTTGATGTAAATGCTAGAGTCTGATATTTTGAAATAAATGTAGAAAAACTGGAAAAAGCTCTATATGGAGTTACAAAAGCAAAAGAATTATCTAATTTTCAAGAAAATAATTTTGACTTAAATTTCGTGGTTGATAGAGATATAAAAACAAAAGATATACAAATCACAATAGAAAAATCAAATCAAGAATTGATTACAAAAGTAGAATTATTAGACATATATACTGATGAAAATAAACTTCCTGGTAAAAGAAGTTTAAGTTTCAAGATATATATTCAGTCTATGAATTGAACACTGGATGATAAAGTAAAAAATGAACTGATAAATGATATAGTTTCAAAGGTTGGGAAAAGAGGTTGAGTTTTGAGGTAATATTGTAATATAATAATTGACAATATTACTAATACTTATATCATATACAAGTTTTAAAACTAATTAAAAATATATGAATAAACAATTTGAAAATTTGACAACTGCATTGTCAAAGGAAATACTTGCATTTCAATGAAATACAAGAATAGATTATGTAAGAGAAGATATAGAAAATATACTTACAAATAATTGAGATATACATAATTGAATTAGAGATTTTTGAATTTTGGCTAGTGATTTGAAAAATTATGTAGATGATTTACCATCGAATCTTGCGAATCAATTAGTTGGTATAAGAAATTTAGCTATGGCTATTATAGATTTCAAGGAAGAAAAAGTTGAATTAAGTTATATGACAGAAGAAAATAATATTGAGGAAGAAGGTAATTTTTATGTTCCTGCAAATATAGAATATTAAATTCAAAAAATACAATGCCTAGCATTGTATTTTTTGAATTTATGGAATTGATTTTTTTGGCTTTGGATATATACTAATACTTAATATAAAATTAATAACTTTAAAAAAAATATAGACTTTTTTCAGAAATATTTTTTTATTAATATAATTGTGTAAAATTTATTTGACTATTCCCTTATTTTTCATATAATCTCCCCACGAAGAAGACTGATTTTGATAATCCTATCCTCAACTATGGTTATTGAATCAAAAAATTATTTTTATATTTAAACAATTATTTTTATGCCATTAATAAAATCAGCAAAAAAACAATTAAAACAAAGTCAAAAAAAGAAATCTAGAAATGATCATTACAGAGCATTATATAGAGAATCTAGAATTGCTTTTGAAAATGCTATTAAAGCAAAAGATACAGTAAAAGCTAAAGAAATTTTAGTTAATAAGAAAGATAAAGATGGTAAAACAGTAAAAGCTTGATTACAATCTATTATTGATAAATTAGTAAAAAAGAATATTATTCATTCTAACAATGGATCTAGAAAAAAAGCTAAATTCGTTAAAATGATTAAAGAATTATCTTAATCTCTAAATTTACCTAAATTGAAAGAAAAGAAAAGAGCATTAAACAATGAAATAAGAGCAACCAAAGTTCAACTTATAACTGACCATGGTGAAAATCTTGGTGAGATGTCTTTAAGTGACGCTAAAGCTTTAGCGACAGAACAAGGTTTAGATTTGATGGAAATTTGAAGAAATGATGATTTGAGTATTGTGAAAATTCTTGATTTTTGAAAGCATTTATATAGACAGAAAAAACAAGAACAAAAACAAAAGCAAAAATGAAAAGCTCCTGATTTGAAAACAATCAGAATTACTTTTAAAATTTGAGAGCACGATTTAGAAATTAGGAAAAAACAAGCAGAAAAATTTTGAGAAACTCATCACCCATTAAAGGTAACTTTGATGTTGAAATGAAGAGAAAATCAATATGCTGAAATAGCAAGTGACAAGATGAACAAATTTGTAAGTAGTTTGACAGATTATTACAAACTAGAATGACAAATTAGAAAAGCTTGAAATACTTTTACTGCAATGTTAAAACCAATTAAATAAATATTCATTGTATTCAATGAATGATAGAATTTACTTTATTAATGAAAAACTATGACTTTAAAAACTAGAAGTTGAGTAAAGAAAAGAGTTAAAATTACTGGAACTGGTAAAATTAAACTTTCAAAAGCTTGGAAAAGACATCTACTTAGTGATAAAAGTAAAAAATCAAAAGGTAGAAATAAATATGGTTTAATCGTTTCAAATACTGAAACTAAAAAAATCAAACAACAATTACCACATATGTAATAAATTGTTGAATTAATCTTAAATAATATAAACTAATATAGAAAAATGGTTAGAGTAAAAAGAGGTCTAATGACTAGAAAAAGACATAAAAATATTCTAAAAGCTACTAAAGGTTATAGAATGTTAAACTCAAGAGTTTTCTCAAGAGCAAAAAATGCTTGGATGAAAGCTGGTACAAATGCCTTTATTGGTAGAAAAAGAAAGAAAAGAGATTTCAGAAAACTATGGACAGTAAGAATTAATATTGCTGCTAGAGAAAATGGAACTACATATTCAAAATTGATTAATGCTTTATACAATAAAAAAGTTTCTTTAAATAGAAAAGTATTATCTAATTTGGCTATTACAAATCCAGGAGTATTCTCTAGTGTTGTGAAATTCGTAAAATAAGAATTAGATTTTTTCTAGTTCTTATTTTTTTGAGCATATTTTATATTATATTTTAACTTTATTATTATGATAGAAAACTGAATGTGGCACCACTCTACTCATGAAATCTGAGTAAAAGTAAATGAAAAATGAGAAATAATTGAAACAATTGATTGAAATCAAAGTTGAACTGATATTGTTAAATTGAAAGTTTCTAATGCTATTTTTAACTCTATAGAAAAATGAGACGAAAATATAATAGTGAGGATGAATAATATTTACTGAGATAAAGTAAGGAAAATATTAGATTGAAAAGATGAATTGAAAATAACACCTTATGTGAATAAAAAATCTAGAGAATATTTAATTTCTAGCATGGAACAAAAGGAAACACAAAGAGAAAATAACAAAGTATTTGTGGTTGTAGATGAAAAATGAGGTATATATAATGTAGCTTTATTGGAAGCTAGCAAAAATCCTGATTTAACATATGTAGAATTGGAAATCAGTTTAGAAGAATTGAATAAACTAAAAAATTCAGTAAATTATCAAGGTGTATTTAATGAACTTACTGATAAATACTTAAAAAATATTGATTGAAGTATAAACAGTAATAATGAAGTGCAAAATTTTTTGAAAAATATAATAGAAAAAGTCCGTAGAATTTTGGCAAAAAATGAATTACAAGAATCTTTGAGTACAAATGAGACATAGTAGCTATTAATAATAATTATTGTTATTATTTATTTACTCAAATTTAATAAATTAAAAAGCATTAATCTCTCGATATAATGCTTTTTTTATGTCAATATGACAATTTTTCTATTTTAAAATTACTTGTTTTTCCACAATTATTGCATAAATGCTCTGAAAAGTGGTATGAAGTCTCAACTCCAAATATAGAGATATATCCTTTTTTGCATACATAATCTAGATTAAACCTGTTTCCTGTATTACAATTACTACATCTAATACTCTTGTCTATTGAATTGGTACAAAAAATATTTTTTTTACCTAATATTTTTATAATAAATTTTTCAACGAAATTTATTTCTAAATTCTCATTAGAAGAGTTGTAAAAGTAAATAGCTATAACAAATGATAAAAACAATATAAAAACCAGAGTTTCTAATTTGTGATTGATAACATATTCCAAAAATACTAATGGAAGTAAAAATATAAATGAAATTATTAGGACAAAAACAGATGATATGTATTCCCCTTTTATAATGTAATTTCTAGATAAAATTGTCATAATACTCTCCTTTTTAATAGATTTTGACTAATTTATTATACTTATAAAAATATTTATACAAGAAAAACTTTACAATATCTATAAATTATATATAATTCTGCCACCTGAAAAGGAAGTACTTCTACACCAAGGTTACGAAGCACGCTAATACCTTTATTTTTTTAAAATTATATTATGTCTAAAAGAGGTAAAAAATATAATAAAGCTGTTGAATTAATAAATTCAGAAATGGCTTATACTGTTAGTGAAGCTGTTGAATTATTAGAAAAAACTAATACAGTGAAATTTGATCCTACTGTTGAAGTTCATTTCAATTTAAACTTGAACCCAAAATATGCTGATCAAATAATCAGAACTACTATTACATTACCAAATGGTTCTGGTAAAACTGCTAGAGTATGTGCATTTACAGATGGAAATGCTGATGAATTATTAAAAGCTTGAGCTGCAATTGCTGGTTGAGAAGAATTGATTGACAATATCGAAAAAGGTAATGTTGCTATTGACTTTGATGTTTGTGTTGCTACTCCAAATATGATGAGACACTTAGGTAAAGTTGCTAGAGTTTTAGGTCCAAAAGGTTTAATGCCTAATCCTAAAGCTGGAACAGTTTCTACTGATTTAGTTTCTGCAATCAAAGAAATTGCTGCTGGTAAATTTGAATTCAAAACTGATAAACAAGGTAATGTTCACTCAATTTTTGGTAAATTATCATTTGGAGCTGACAAATTGGAAGCAAATTTGAAACATTTCTTAAAAACTATTAATGAAGTAAAACCTACTTGAGCTAAAGGTAAATATATAAATAGTATATTTATTTGTAACGCTATGGGGCCTTCTATTAGATTAGAAGTTGCTAATAATGGTTAATTATTAAAAACAAAAAAAATCAAGTAATACTTGATTTTTTTTGTGTTTTAGTTTTATTCAATCATATCTGAATCATCAGTAGATTCCATCATATCATTTGTATTTTCACTTCCTTCATTATCTGTCATATTCATATGATTATCAACTGTCATGTTCATTTTAGCAGCTGCATTTTTTGTTTCCCTATACTCTTCAATGGTCATATTAACTTTTTCTGCTTGCTCCGCCTCTGTTAAAGGAGCATCTGAACTACCACAAGAAACTAAACCTAAACTTGCTACTAAAAGCAGACTTATTAATAATACTTTTTTCATAAAAAATAAATTAATTTATAAAATTACAAGAGTTTTTATAAGTTTTCTTTCTTATTGTTATTAACTAAAGTCTAGAAAAATCCTTATTAAAAATAAAAAATCTCCATTTTTATTCTTAAGAATGACTTTTTCAATGTTTCCTTAATATTTTAACATCTATATCATCTGCCTCTGATTTTATATGTTTCTCTTCAAGCTGTACTGTTGAAAAATAAAATTTATATTTATCCTTTAATATTTTATCTACTTCCTTTAATATAATTTCAGAATTTTTGTGATTTTTAATTTGTATATGTGCAGTAAATATATTTTTATTAGAAGTTAATACCCATGCATGAATGTGTCTTACTCATATTACTCCATCAATTTGAAGTATATCAGATTTTATTTTTCAGATTTCAATATTTTTTGGAACTGTTTGCATAAATATATTTAAAGTATCTTTTATAATGCTATATGAAGCCCAAAGCAACACTACTCAAAAACTCATTCAAAGAATAGGATCAATTGGAGTATAACCAGTAAACTTTATTACAACTGCTGCTATAATTATTAAAATACTTCAAATAAAAGTTTGCAAGATATGCCAAAAAGCTCCTTTCATATTTATGTTTGTTTTTTGCTGATTGTATACCAATTTAAAAGATATGATTTCAGTAATTAATCCTCATACTGCAGCAATTAACATTATTCCTGTTGGTAGTTCATACTCTATACCTAGTCTATTAAATCCCATATATATAACATATATGGCCATAAATAATAAAAATACTCAATTAAGTAATGCTCATATAATTTCAGATCTACTAAATCCATATGTTGCATTTTCATTTGCTTCAATACTAGATATTCTATTTGCAATAAAAGCAATTAATATACCTCAAACGGCAGAAAATGTATGAAAAGCATCTGAAATTACTGCAACAGACCCTGAATAAAATCATAAAAATAATTCTATAACAAAGTAAACTCAAGTTAGCCACCCTGTTATTTTTAATATTTTAGCATTAGTTTTAATTCAATGAAAAGTTCACTTTTCCACATTATGTCATTTATGATTTTCCATAATTCTATATATTAGATGTTATTAATTACTTTTTTATCTTAGTATACTAAACTTTTATAATGATGATTAACTAAAAAATAAAATAGGTATGTAAATCTTAATCAATATGCTCTTCTTTCAGTTCAAAAGCATCTTCTCATAAATCTAAGTCTATTTGGACCCATATTTTTACTTCTGGAATTTCCTCTATGTTTTTATTAGTTAAAATATTTACTGATTTAAAAAATTTTCATTCAGGTTCAGCATGCAGATTTGGATTAAATACTACTTTCAAACTTCAAGTATCTCACTTTTTAAATTCAGTTTTATCTATAGTAGCACTTGTACAAGCACAACTTGTAGGTACTCAGGTTATCTTGATATCATCATCTCCATTATATGTAAATTTAAAATTATGTTCAACTTTTCATCAACTTTGTTTAATAACTCAAAAATCAAAACTCTTTTCTTCAAAACTAAATAATTCTTTAGATATCTGTTCACTGTCTATATTATTTGAATTTGTTTTAATTCTAGTCTTTACCACATTTCAAGTAAATTTAAAATCTAATTCTGGAGTAGTCATAGAATTTGTTTTTATAAAAACATCTCTTGAAATAATTCAAGTAGCATCAGGTCAATGAGCATTGGGATCAAAAATTGCAATTAATTTAAGCTTTTCTCATGCTTTAATAATCTTATTTAGATTTACTAATTCTCAATCTCAGTTCATTTTTATAATACTACTTTTATACAATCCTCATTCATCTGTCACATATCAATCTGTACACATACAACTAGTATCTGCATTTCATAAAATAATATCTTCATTTCAATTATTGATAAATTCAAATGGTATTTCTACTTTTCACTCATCCATAGGAATTTCTCATAAATTTATATTATTTTTTACAATATCTATTTTAGAGTCAACAATTTCTAAATTATTTGTTTTAGTTAAATAAAATGACAATATTCAAACTAAGATTAATGTAATGATTCCAATAATTATTTTTTTCATATTTTTGTATTTAAATATTAATCTTTTTCTCTCTTAAGTAAGAAAATAGAATTGGTAAAATAAATAAAGTAAGTGCTATTGATGTAATCAATCATCATACTACTACAATTGCTAATGGTTTTTGAAGTTCAGAACCTGTTCAAGTACTCCAAATCATAGGAAATAATCATAAAACTGAAGTAAAAGCAGTCATTAATACTGGTCTCAATCTAATCATTGCTCAATGTACTACTGAAAAATGAATTCATTCTTTAGTAATAATTGTATTCTCAAAATCTTCGTTTTTAAGAACCTTTTCATCCATCAAAGGTAGTCAAAATTTTTCTCTAAATGAATTTTCTAAATACAATATCATAACAACTCAAGTTTCCACTGCATTTCAGAACAGGGATATAAATCAAACTGATACTGCAACAGAAAAGTTGAATCCAGAAATATACAATGCAATTACTCATCAAATAAGACTAAAAGGTATACTTGTTGCAACAATTGAAACCAATCATATATCTCTATATGCTAAAAATAATATGAAAAGTATTATTAAAATAACTGTGGGTACAACTATAGTTAAAGTGTTTTTAGCTCTTAATTGATTTTCATATTGACCTGTCCATTCTACATAATATCATTCTGGTAGTTTTAAATTTTCTTCTATATACTTTTTTCAATTATCAACAAAATTTACTAAATCAATTCATTGTACATTCATTTGAACAGCCGACCTCATAACTCAATTTTCACTGTTTATAGTAGCTGGTCAGTCTATAATTGATATTTTTGCTATTTGTGATAATGTAATATTTCCTGATTTTGATGGAACTAATAAGCTTTTTATATCATCTACACTTTCTCTATAATTATTGTTTAATCTCAATTCTACACCATATTTTTCTCTTCAAGATATAGTAGTTGTTATTGTTTTTCATCATACTCATACAGCAATAGTATCTAAAACATCTCACTTATGAATATTGTATTGTAATAGTTTATTCTCGTCTAGTTCTATTTCCAAATATTTCAATCATGTAGTTCTAATGGCTGTAACTCAAAAACCTCATGGAACATTTCACATTAGTTCTTCTGTTTTTACTGCTAATTCTTCCAATTTAATAGGGTCTGCTCAAAATATTTTTATACCTACTTGAGCCCTTATTCAAGTAGATAGCATATCAATTCTTCATATTATTGGTTGTGTGAATCCATTCCATAACTTGTCAATTTTTATTTTTCTGTTCATCTCATTGACAATATCTCTTTTTGTTACTCATTTTCTCCACTCAGATTTTGGTTTTAATGTAATAATGGTTTCAAACATAGATAATGGAGCTGGATCTGTAGCAGTTAGTGATCTTCATGCTTTTCATACTACTTTTTCTACTTCTGGTATCTCAGAAATTATTCTATTTGATTCTATAAGTAATTCTCTTGCCCTTCTATCACTTACATCTGGAACAGTCATTGGCATATACATGATACTTCCCTCATCTAGAGGTGGCATAAACTCTGATCATATTCTAGTAAATAATCATATTCAAACAATAAGTAAAATCATGCTAATAACTAGAGATGTTTTTCTCTTATTTAATCACCAAATCAATAATGGCTCATATAATTTTTGTAAAAATGCAACAACTGGTATTTCACTATCTTTTTTTAACTTTCATTTTAAGAAAAATATACATAAAACTGGTGCTAAGAATAATGAAGAAAATAATGCTCATAACATTGCAAACATATTGGTGAATGCTAAAGGAGAAAATAACTTACCTTCTTGTCACTGCAAGGCAAATATTGGAATAAATGAAAGTATTATTATTAGAATTGCAAAAAGTAATGGTCCTCAAACTTCTTTTGTAGATTCTGCAATAATTATACTTCTTTCCTTTAAACTAAGATTTTCTTTTCAGAGTAGTCTATTATATGCATTTTCAGTTACAACTATTGCAGCATCAACCATGGTTCAAATTGCAATTGCAATTCAACCAAGTGACATTATATTTGATGGTATATCAAATATTTTCATACTTAAAAAAGTAATAAGTACTCAGACAACTAAAGAAATAGCAGTAATAAGTGATGCTCAAAAATTCCATAAAAACAAAAATAATATAACTAATGTAATAATTAATTCTGAAGTTAATATAGAATTAAGAGTTGATATAGCATCTTTAATTAGGTTAGTCCTATCATAAAAAGAAACAATTTTTACTCAATCAGGTAAACTTTTTTCAATTTGAGCAATTTTTTTCTTTACATTTTCAATAACTTCTAAAGGATTTTTCTTGTATCTCATGACTATTACTCATCATACTTTTTCACCTTTCTCATCTGCCAATATTCATCTTCTAAATTCTGAACCTATTTTTATTTCGGCTATATCTCACAACTTTATTGGTATTCAATCCAAGTTTTTGACAAAACTATTTTCTAAATCCTCTACTTTATCTATAAATCAAACTCACTCTATTGCTATTTCATTTCATCAAATATCTATAACCCTACCTGAAACATTATTATTTCAGCTAGAAACTATTGATGATATTTCTTTTAAAGATACATTATAATTTGATAATTTAAGCGGATCTACAATTATCTGATAATTCTTTTTATATCATCATATAGATGCTACTTCTGCTACTCAAGGAACGCTTTGTAGTCATAGTTTTACATAAAAATCTTGCAATGTTCTAAGCTCTGTTAAATCATGTTTTTCACTTTCTAATGTATACATAAATATTTGTCCCAATCATGTAGCATCAGGTCATAATACTGGTTCTACTCATGGGGGTAAATCTGATTTAATTAGACTTAATCTTTCATTTACCCTATCACGAGCAAAATATTCATCTATATTATCATTAAAAATAACAGTAACCATAGAAATTCATAATTGACTCATTGCTCTTACATCTCTTACTCATGCCAATCATTGCATTCCAATTGTTATCGGATATGTCACTTGATCTTCAATATTTGTAGGAGTTTGTCATGGCCATCTAGTCATTACTACTACTTGATTTTCAGACAAATCAGGCAAAGCATCAATTGGTGTATTAAATATTGCTACAACAGAAATAATTGATATCACTATAAAAATTATAACTGTTATAAAAGCATTATTTATAAAATACTTTATAAGTTTATTTAGCATAATTTTTATTTAATAAATATAGGTGTAGTCACTACTTTTAATGTATCATCAAAATCTCAAGTGATAAGAGTATATTCTCAATCATCAGAAATAATGTTTATTTCTTTAATTCAAAGTTTTCAATTATCTTTTTTATAATACATTATTTTTTTATCAGATTTATTATAAATAGATTTTGATGGTATTTTATAAATTGATTCTTTAGTTTCTAAATTTACCTTCAGTGTAGATTTATTAGGTAATAAAACATTTTCATCTACTTTTGCTTGTACAATTATACTAAAAGTCTTCTCATCTATTTCTGGGGAAATACGATAAATAGTTCAAGTAAAACTTGTATTTTCATTATCTAAAAGAGAAAAAGATATTTCTTTATTTAGGCTTAAATTATTTTTTAAATTTTCTGGCACATAAAATTTAACTTCTTTTTTTGTTATTTTTGATAATGAGTTTTCTACTCATGTTATTCTAAATGCTTCCATACTAGGAGAAATCTTTTCTCATATTTTTAATGATCTTTTAGATATTACTCCTGAAAATGGTGAAATTATTTTATAATCTCAAGAAGAAACAAACTCTCGATTTAAATCTGCTTTTGCTACCTGTATTTCACTTAACATTCCTGTAATTCCTTTATCTTCATTAGCTATTAATAGAGATTTTCAACTAATTAAAGTTTTTAATTCTGCTTTTAATTTTTCTATTTGTAAAGATTTTTCCAACTTAAGTTTATCTAATTCGAAGTCTAGATTTTCAATTTTTTCTGTTTTTCATGTATTTACTACAAGTAAACTACTTTTCTTCATATTAATTATTTCTTCTTGCTTTATAATTTGTTTTTCCAAATTTTGAATTTTTTCATCTTCACTTCTAATTAATATATTATGAGTATTTCTAGCGTCATCATAATTTTCTTTTTGTGATAATAGCATACTATTATAACTATTTATAGTAGAAATATAATTACTAATTGTAGATTCTGTAATATTTACTGAAATAATAGTATTTTTTAATACTTTTATTAATAAGTTATTAATCTCTATTAGATTTTTATATTTATCTATGGTTTTTAAAGTATCTCTACTAGTTTGAAATATTATAGCTTTACCTAATAAATCATTTCTATATGAAATGTTTTTTGCTCATAGATATTCAGATATATCATAAGTATTTATCATTTCATAATCTATAAAACTATTCTTACCTAAGTAAAATATAGGTATAATATTATAAAAGTACTCTTCTATTTTACTATTTAATAAATCCTCTTTTTGTTTTATATTATTTTCACTTTCATATAATTTTTCATCATTGGTAGATAATGCATTTTCTAGATTTTTTTGCAGTAATTCTAAGTTTTTCTCTTCAACAGAAACCTGGCTTTCAAAACTTATTACTGATGAATCTTCTGATGAATTTTTATTTTTTATTAAATTTTCTAATTGTAATATTTTTATGTCATAATTTTTTATAGTCTCTTTAATAATTATTTCTTTTTCTGCAATTTTTGCATCTGTTTCTGCAATTTTCGCCTCTTTAACATTTTTAAAATCTCATAGTAATTTATTTTTTGTAGAGACTTGTGTATTTTTTAAATTGATTTTAGAATCTGCTTCACCTGATACGCCTGCTTCAAATAAGATAGCCAAAGTATCTCATACTTTTACTTCATCTCATATATCAAATAATATATCTTTTACCAAAGCTTCTCTTCTAGGATAAATTGAAGCTACATCATTTAAGACAAACTCTCATTTTAAAAAATCCTTTTTTGTAATCTGTTCTGGAAAAGTATGTTCATATACTTTTTTAGTTGTTTTTTTATCAGATACTTGAGTCTGAATAGGATTTGTACTACTGTTTGAAGCATATACCATACTTCAAATAATAATAATTAATATCATTATTCATATAAAATATATCCTTTTTTTATTTTTCATTTATGTATTTTTAAATAATTAAAAAACTTCCTATACAAGGAAGTTACTTTTAATTAACTAAAAATTTTTATTTTTTATGCATGATTTTAAAACTAAAACTATATAATAGCTTCTCATAGCATAAGAAATAAAACTAATTAATTAGTTAATTATCAGTAAAACGCCTTTATTTATAATTAAATAAGGAAGTTTTAACAATTATTTTTTATGATACCAGTTAAACTAGAATAATCTTTGTACTCTCAATTATCCACAATTTTGGGTGGAGAATTTAATTTTATAGTGTTATTATTTTCTAATCACTCTTGTAAAATGGCTAAAAAACTATAATCAGATATTTTTAACTTTATCTTTTTGTTTTGGTTGTCTGTAGTATTAGTAATTGTATTATTTATTTCTTTTTGGTATGGAGAATAGCAACATTCTTTTGTGCTCGAATCACAATTGTCATTTGTTTGTAAACAACAATCTGATAAACTTTCCATTGTCATTTGATGTTTTGTTTCTAATTTTGGCATATCAAAATTTGCCATAGAATGCATACATCCTGTGGCAAAAACTGATAAACCAATAATTAATGAAACAATTTTTTTCATATGTTTTTTATTATTATAATCAATAAAAGGTTATTTTAATTTAAATAAATGTCAAATAAAATTATTTTATTATTTTGTCCAAAGTTTGAAGCTTTAATATACCATTAAAACTTTTTTGTAGATTTGTAAACAAATTTGTAGTACTACAATTAGTCGAGTTTTCACAAAATAATCATTTCGTACAATCAGTTATTCATAACTCTTCTCAGACTGATTTTAATATATCATAGACAGAAATTTGATTAAATTCTTTTCATAGTTTCACTCATCAAACTCTTCCCTTTATAGTTGAAACTACTCCAGATTTTTCCAAGTCTGAGATAATTCTTCTGAGTAGTGATTCTGAAATATTTAATTCTTTTGATAAGTCAGATATTTTTAGCAATTTTTCATTATTTTCAGCTATATACAAAACTGCTTTTAATGCATATCATCATTTTTTTGAAACTTTTAGCATATTAAATTATTATATTCTATTCCCCCTCCTTTATAAGAAGGGGGCTAGGGGGTGGTCTAGTAAATTACATCATCAAAATCATCTACTATTCAATCTTTTAAATATTTGTGAATAGCATTTCTAGTAGTTAGTAAACCCAAAACTGAAGCTTTTTTTCTCCTATCACTTACCTCTTCTCATATCAAATCTACTATATAATTATAATCAAATTCTAGTACATCTTCTAGATCCATTCATATAATACTCTCTCAGAATACTCAAGTACATGCTGTTGTGATAATAGCTGTATCTCAGGTAAAACTCCAATTTTCAATTATACCGTCTTCTATTTTTAAAAATACTGTCAAAGCATCTCAACATAAATCATTTTCTTC
>JAQTXG010000053.1 GCA_028688895.1 Candidatus Altimarinota bacterium
TAAATAACAATTTAATACATACAATTCACAAGGCATATTCTCAATGACTATCATAGAAATAGAAAATAGTTTAAATACTCTAATATCAAACTTCAACAAAGAAACTTTCATTTTTGATTTACTTTTAGCTTATGGAACACCAAAATCAACTATCAAAAGATTAGTTGGAAGTGACCATGATAAATTAGCTTCTCATGGAGAATTAATTGTAAGAAAAAAACTATTTTTTAAAGTAGCAAGTGAAAATCTTCATTCTATGATTGATGAGTTAAAAACACAAAAAGAAGTTACAAAACATAGTCCTAGATTTATAATAGTTACAGATTTTGAGACACTTTTGGCTTATGATACAAAAACATCTGATAGTCTTGATACAGAGCTTTTAAATGTTGTTAATCACTATGATTTTTTCTTACCACTTGCAACATCATTTGATTCATGGTGGAATTCTGATGAATATAAGCCATGGTCGGAAATTCGTGATAAAGCAGCAATTATAGATATCATTAAGTGTGAGAATTTTAAGATTTGAGTTTTATTACTCAATAGGTATTAAAATCTCAAATAATGCTCCATTATAACTCTCACCTTCATAGTCAAATATTGTATTTTTTACATTAATTTCACCATTCATACTTTTATTAACTATCTCTTTACTCATATAAAGCCCAATTCCTGTACCATGATTCTCCCCTTTTGTTGTAAAATAAGGCTCAAAGATTTTATTAATTATATTTGTAGAAATTCCTCCCGCATTATCTTTTATCTCAAGTAATATATATTTTCCATTTTCTGATACATTTATAAAGACCAGTTTTTTATAATTAGAATCTTTTTTTACAAGCTCATCCCTTGAGTTATTTAATAAATTTATTATTACTTGTATCAATTCATTTTCATAATTATTTATTTTTACATCTTCCACATTTTTTATGATTTTTATTCCATTAAACTTAAATTGTGAATCAATTAAATTTACAACTTTATCTATTGTATATTGGACTTTAAATTCATTTTTATATTTGTTCGGTTTATAAAAATTTCTAAAATCATCAATAGTTTCTGATAAATATTGTACAGATTTATTTATTTGGTCTAATCCTTCTATTAAAGAATCATCTTCTAGTATATTCATCTGTTTTTGAAGTTTCATTCCAGTTGAAGATACAGAAATTGAAGATAATGGTTGTCGCCATTGATGGGCAATATTACCTATCATTTCTCCCATTGCTGCCATTTTTGCTTGTTGAGCTATTATATTTTGTTGTTTTGATTTTTCAAATTGGTATTTCTTAAATTTATTTTGAAAAATTTTTGAAAAATTTATTGATATGAACAAAAGAACTAAAATTAAAATTATTGCAAATATGATAGTTTTAAATAAATATTCTTTAAATTCTTGATTTAATTCATTTTTCTTAGTTTCTATAGCATTTAACATATCATCTTCATAAAATCCAGTTCCTATCATCCAAGACCAATTATCTAAGCCTTTTACAAAACTAGTTTTTGCAATTGATTGTTCATTATTGGGTTTTTTATTTTGAATATAAGTGTAAAAACCTTCTCCTTTTTTAGCTATATCTAATAAATCCCCGATAACTTCTTTTGTACCAAGTATATCATTGTTTTTTATAGCATTTACGCCAATATAATTTTCTCTAATATGGCTTAAATATATCCAATCGTAATTAATAACGAAGATATATCCATTGTTTCCAAATCTTATCTCTTTTATATTTCTTAAAACTCTTTCTTTTACTTCTTTTTCAAAATCTTCTACATACTCTCCAGTTCCTATAAACCAATCAAATTGTTTTAAATTCTTTACCAACCCGATTTTTTTTCTTTGAACATCTGGATTTGTTGGGTTATACCAATACCATTCATAAAAAGCTTCATCATTTGTAGATAAAAGTTTTGTCATATCTTTTATTATATATGCACCTTTTGCATCTTGATAATTCCAAAAATCTTTACCCTCACGCTCAGTATTATGTGGTAATAATATATTTTTTCCACTATTTTCATAGATAAAATAATATCCTCTACCTTTATTAAATCTAACATTTCTTAAAGCATCAACAACTAGTTTTTTTATCTCTTCATTGCTTTTGTTTGGATTATTTATATAGATAGTCTCAGCAATATTATACGCAGTATCAATCGCTTCTTTTAAACTCTTTTTTAATTCTAATTCTGTAAATTCCTGTTCTCTTTTGATATAGTTATAAACTTCATAAACTTTTTGTTTTATTACTTCTTCATTTCTTTGAGTATATTCTAAACGAATTTTTTCTTTATCTTTCTCATACTTATATTTATTTTCCCAAAAAGATATGGTTAATATAAAGATTGTGATTGTTAAAACAAAAATTGTTGGAGTATATTTAACGATTTTTAATAATTTGTTTTCATCTTCAAATAGCATATTAAGCCTTTCGTATATATAGTTTTTATTATAACAAACAAATTATTCTCTCCAAATATTTTTTCTTTTAATTATTTTATATACTTGAATTTTCTATAAATAACTTTAATTGTGCAATATAATTTTCAAAAGCAACTCTGCCTTCTTCTGTAATCTTTATAGTTGTTTTTGGTCTTTTATTGTCAAAACTTTTTTCTATTTGTATATAGTTTGCTGTTTCTAATTTTGACAGATGAGAAGATAGATTACCATCGGTTAGTTCCAAATTATCTTTTAGATATTTAAATGGTAATTCTTCATTTGCAATTAGTTGTGCAATTAGTTTTGATCTAATAGGTTGATGTATCAATGGATCAAACATTATTTTCTTTCGTGTTGCATTTTAAACCAATAATGATATACCCTCCACCTACAATAAATGCATTTATAAGGCTGATTTGAAAAATATATTTTGATAAATCAACTCCTATAATTGAAGAAATCAATATAAAAAATGAACTTATCAACATAAAATACCCGTGTATTTTAAGTGAGTTTACTTTTGTTGTTGCAAAAATCTCTAGATTATTAATACCAAGAAAAAAAGACCAAACTGCAAAAATAGCCCATTGTAAACTATTTTGTTCAAGTATAAGTGTAAAAATCGTTGCAAACAAAAACATAAAAATCATTCTTAGTTCTATTTGTTTTTGTTTAGATGTTAATCCTATAAAATCAAATTTAGCATTTACTTTTTTTAATAATATATATTCTATCAAAAAGCCTATAGTTAAAAAAAATAGGATAAAAAATATAATATAAGTACTTTGCTTTATTATAGGAGTAAATATAAATAAAATCATACTTATTATTCCCCACGCAATAATTGATATTTTACTGCAAGGTGAAAAAGGTTTTTCATTAATAATTGTATTTTGTATTATTGATATTTGTTTTAAAACTTCTTCTTTTGTATTCATTATTGACCTTTTATTTTATTTTACTTAGCTAATTTTTCATTTTATATAAAATTAGTTTAATTTTATGGAGTTTTAATTTCTAAATTTATTATAGTATTCCTATTTATTATATCAAATGATGAATTTTTAAAATTAGGTTTTAAAATTTTATTATTTGATTTATATACACAATATGGTTCATTAGGCATTCCTATCCAATTAGTATTTAATTTTTCATCATTGTTTTTATCACAAAAACATGCTGTGGCATATGTACCATTTGGCAAATTAAAGATAATATTATTTTCTTTATTTTCAATAAGCTTAGTTTGCAAAGAATGCATACATTTCCCTCCTTCTTTAGGAGGAAATTCTTCATCTTCACCACAAATAGTAACAAAAAATTTTTCACAGTTTATTATATTACTCAACTTTCGCACATAGAAAATCGTAAATTTCCTATATAAAAAAGCTTCATCAAATCCCATAAATAGGCACTTTTGGTTATAATAATATCGACCAAAACACCATTATAGAAGGCTTTTTATGG
>JAQTXG010000054.1 GCA_028688895.1 Candidatus Altimarinota bacterium
TAGATGACTTTCATTTTTTTAGTTTTCTAAAAGAAGAAGATTTAAAAAGATTAAAAGAGATAAGTGTAAAAAAATATTTCAATAAAGATGAAATTCTTTTTTACAAAGGTGATGAGCCAAAATATTTGCATCTATTAATAAAAGGAATAGCAAAACTTTATACATATGACCACAAAGACAATGAAGTGGTAATTCACAATCTTATGGCGCCATCATTAATAGCAGAAATTGTAAATTATGAAGAGATGAGATTTCCTGCAAATTGTTCTTTTGAAACAAGAGCGGAAGTTTTGTTAATAGATTATGAAAAATTCAAAGAAGAGTTTTTATTAAAACCAGAAATTTCAATGTTTTTTATTAAATCATTAACAAAAAAGATAAAAGCACTAGAGAGTTTCATAAACTATAATATTAGTTCAAATAGTGTTGGGAAAATTGCAAAATTCTTAATTGATAATGAGCCTATTTTAATCAATCTAAAACAAGTAAAAATTGCTCAAATTCTAAATATAACACCAGAAACTTTTTCAAGAAAACTAGCAAAATTAAAAAAAGATAAAATCATACAAAATGAAAAAGGGTATATAAAAATTTTAGAACATCAAAAATTATCGTCACTTATTAATAATTTTTAAAATAATTTAGTTATAATTAATTACATTATTTTAAAAGGAGAAAAGATGAAAAAGTTAGTGATGTTATTGGGTTTAAGTGCTTCATTTTTATTTGCGCAAATTAATTTGCAAACAGCTTCAAAAGAAGAGTTAATGGCTATAAAAGGTATTGGTGATAAAAAAGCTGATCAAATTATAGAATATAGAAAAACAAATACTATTTCAAATCCAGATGATTTAAAAAATATAAAAGGATTTGGTGACAGTATAGTTGGTGAAGTAAAAAAAGATAATTCACCTTCAAAAGAGAATATTGATAAAAAAGTTGAAGCAATAAAAGATGAAAAGAAAAATGAGTTAACAAATAGTGTTGATAAAAAAATAGAAAAAACATCAACATCAATTATTCCAAAACAATAATCTAAAATGGGGATTTCCCCCTTTTAGGTTTTTACATCAATTATGTTAGAATTTTTATAAATTTATATAAAGGACTATATTGAAGTTTTCATCAAATGATTTTTGCCCTTGTGGTTCTTTGAAAAAATATAAAAAATGTTGTAAAATTTTTCATGATAGAATAAATTTTCCTAAAACTGCCCTTGAATTAATGAAATCAAGATTTTCTGCCTTTGCTGTTTGCAATCCTGAGTATATAATTTCTACAACTCATAAGAAAAATCCAGACTTTTCAAATGATTCAAAATCTTGGAGTCAAGATATTGTAAATTTCTCAAAAAATACAAAATTTGACAAATTGGAAATTTTAGATTTTATAGATGAAGAGATAGAGAGTTTTGTAACATTTAGAGCAACTTTATTTCAAAAAGATATTGATGTTTCATTTATTGAAAAAAGTAGATTTCTAAAAGAAGGAAATAATTGGTTATATGTGGACGGAGAATTTTTTGAGCAAAGCCTATGCGAATAGTTCTTTTTTTGATTGTTTTAATAGGAATTAGTATTTCTGTAGAGTTTGTAACAGAAAATATAATTAGAGAAGTTAAACAAAAATATGGAATATTTGCAGAAAATAGATTTAAATCCCTACAAGAATTA
Source organism: Candidatus Altimarinota bacterium (assembly GCA_028688895.1). Taxonomy (GTDB): domain Bacteria; phylum Patescibacteriota; class Gracilibacteria; order BD1-5; family UBA6164; genus UBA6164. The sequence continues at coordinate 1,674 of JAQTXG010000054.1, forward strand.
ATTCTAGAATTACAAAATAAAAATCAAATGGAAATTTTAGAAAAAGTAAATGATTTTTTTAACAAAGTAAGTTATACAACAGATAAAGATAACTATGGAGTAACAGATTATTGGGCTACTCCTTTTGAATTTCTAGCTCGAGATGAAGGAGATTGTGAAGATTACGCAATAGCCAAATACTTTTTATTAAAGCATTTAGGAATACCTTCAAACAAAATGTATATAACTTATGTGGGAGTTGTTGGCTACGAACAAGCTCATATGATTCTTGCTTTTTTTGATACACCATCTTCTGAACCGTTTATTTTAGATAGTTTTAATGAAGATTTGCTTTTAGCTTCTCAAAGAAAAGATTTAAAACCTATATATTATTTTAATCCTGATGTGTTAATTGATGGAAATAAAACAAATGCACATAGAAAATGGGATCAGTTAATTAAAAATATAAGGGAGAATAAGATATGACACTATATAAACAAATAGCAATATTAGTAACAGCAGTTTTTATAATTTTACTTTTAACCATACTTACTATATCTTTTAGCATTGTAAAAGATTCAGTACAAAAAGAGCTGTATGAAAATGCGCAAAATAGTGTATCAAGTCTTAGTTTATCAATCTATAATACAAATATTAGTCAAGGTAATATTGAAACAATGATTAATGCTACTTTTGATAATGGTAACTACGAAAGAATAACCTATAAACATATAAATGAACAAATTCAATATGAAAGAGAGTTGGAAAAAAAAGAAAAAAGTATTCCACTTTGGTTTGAAAGAATTGTTGAAATTAAAATTCCAGTAGCAAAAGCAACTTTGTCAAGTAATTGGGAAATAATAGGAATATTAGAGATATTAAATGATAAAAATACGGCATATATGCAGTTATATAATATGATGACTAATATGTTTTTATATTTGAGTATTTCTTGTGTAGTGTTTTTGATTATATTGTATTATCTCTCTCATATATTATTAAAACCTCTTTTACAGATTAAAAAACAAGCCCATTTATTATTAGAAAATAAATTTATCATCCAAAAAGAACTTCCAAGAACAAAAGAGTTTAGAATAGTAATTAATAGTATAAATTCAATGATAAAAAAATTTGAATCTATTTTTAAAACAGCAAATGAAACTTTATCAAAAAATAAAGAATTATTATATTTAGATAACATAACTAATATTCCAAATAGAAAATACTTTATATTAAAAGCAACAGAATATTTAAGTGAAGGAAATGAAAAAAGTACAGGTATTACAATAATATTATCTCTAAAAAGAGCAGATATATTTAATCAAACTATAGGATATAAAAATACCGATTTGTTTTTTTATAATTTGGCTCAATATATACAACAACTAACAAAATGTTTTGATGATGCTTTAGTTTGTAGATTAAGTGGAACAGAAATTGTTATTATGATTCCTAAAATTAAAATAGAAAACAGCAAAATCCTTGCAGAAGATATTATTTCTTATGTTAATAATAAGATTGAAGAATTAAATCTTAATAAAAATAAAGTTGGTATTTATTTAGCAATTTTGCCATATGAAAAAATAGATAATGTTAATAATTTATTTAGTTTGATAGATTATTCATTGGCACAATCAAAACTTCTACCATATTCAGAATACTATACTCTTAGAAATTTAAATGTGGCTATTGGTAGAGATAAATGGAGAGAAAATATAAACTATGCTTTGGAAAATGATAAGTTTGAAATAGTGTATAGAAAAGTAATAGATATTGAGTTAAAACAAAAGATTTATAATGGAGTTAGTTTTAATTTAAATATAAAAGATTATTCCTATTCTTACGGAACCTTCATCGCTCCTGTGGTGAATTTAGGACTGATAGAAGATGTTTATTTGCATATAATCAAAAAAGTATTACTTTCAAATAATGCAAAAGAAAATATTTCAACTACTATACAATTATCTGCACTATTTTTGAATAATCTAAATACCTATGAGAAACTGAAACAACTATTTATAAATACTACTAAACAAAATAAATATAATCTTATCTTTGAAATACCAGAATCATTTATAAATAAATACTACGAAAATAGTTTATTATAGAGCCGCTTGCAAATTCCACCATCATAAACTAGTGAATTTGTAAACCTACTAAACTTATCAAGCAGATCTTTTAAACTTTTAATCATTTTACCGCTTTATGAGTCAATTTTAGATAAA
>JAQTXG010000033.1 GCA_028688895.1 Candidatus Altimarinota bacterium
AATTCTGTAGATTGAGCTAGCAAAGCTAGCAATGGGGGGGGAGGCATTGACTATAGTAATAATTTAACTCAAATTAACTCGCAAATCGACAGCATTAAAGCTAAAATTAAAGCTATTGAAGAAAAAGGCGATTCGATGACGACACAAGATAAAAGAGAAAAATATGCTTTAAATAAAGAACTTAATACATTAGAAGTCAAAAAAACAGAAGCAGCTATAAAAGCTGAAGATAAAACTACAGAAGCAGTTATAAAAAAATATGATGATGAATTCGATAGAAAACAAAAACTTATAAATCAATGAATACAAGACTTACAAAATAGATTTAAGTAATATAAAAGCCAAATTTTAAGGCTTTTTTTGATATATAAACAAATATATGTTAAAATAATTATATATACTAATATATAATATATAATATGTGAATAGAAAATAATTCATCTTTTGAAAGTATTCCCTCTCAGATACATACACAATCTGAAGAAGAAGCTAAAAAAACAGTAAATAATATAGAAAATTTACCAAAATTAAGAAAAATTAATGATATTTTGGTACTTTTTGAGTGAAAAATTGACGAAAACGATGAAAATCTAGAAAAAGAGCTGAGTAAATTATTAAACAATCAAAGTTTTGAAGATTTAGACTCATTTTCAAAAGATAAAACAGTAATTCAAGATATTGAGAATCTAAACGAGCCAAGTGAAATCATAAATTATTTAAATAACAAATTTAATAATAAAACTAAAGGGGGGGGAAGCATTGACTATAGTAATAATTTAACTCAAATTAACTCGCAAATCGACAGCATTAAAGCTAAAATTAAAGCTATTGAAGAAAAACAAAATTTTGGTGAAAACGACAAAGATTTCGATGACGTCGATGCTTTAAATAAAGAACTTAATACATTAGAAGTATCTAGGAGAGAAGCAGCTATAAAAGCTAAACAAGATACAAGAGAAGCAGTTATAGAAACAAAAATAGTACATTCATTCGAACAAGACAAATTGTTAAAAGACATGAAAAATATTAAAGATTCACTTCCAAATGAAATTTTAGACAAACATTCTAATATAAAAAATCTATTAGATAAAAGTGCTACAACTCCTGATACTCCTGAATGAAATACCGAAAAAGAAGAATATTTAAAACAAATTATTAAAATCCTTAAAAACCCTGAAACTCTTAACTCAGTAGCAAAAGACCTACAAGAATACGACAAACAAAACGGTACTCATAACTATGAATCATTCAAAACAAGCTTAATCAGCATTGATTCAAGTTTTAGAGAAAAATTCCCTATCATAGATTGATTTGGTGATTCAGAAAAATTAGCCAAACTCTGAACATCCTCAGATAAATGACTAAAACAAGAATGAGACTACATAAACCAAACAGACAACTGATTAAACATACAAGTCTGAATCGACGGCAGAAAAATCTCACTATCTGACAGTCAATACAGACTAAATTCCAACCTACAAAACGATGAAGTTGTTCAAGAAATAAACGACAAAAAACAAGAGTTTAGCAAATTTATGGAATGATTAAACTCAGAACTAAATACTCTGTCTTCCCTATTGGAAATGATAGACCAAGCTATATATGATAACCTAGACATAAACGAAGCAAAACAACAAATAAAAACTACAAATCCAGATACATACACAAAATACAACCTAGACTCATACTCAAACCTAACAGACATGAAAAATGCTTTAGATTGAGTTTACAAACTAAAAGAAGATGAAAAAGACTTACTAGTCAGATGAGCAAAAAAAGTAATAACTGAAATCCTAGAAAGAAATGCTAAAAAAGCAAAAGAAGCTGACGAAAAGAAAAAAGATACTCTAGCATTTCTAAAAAGTATAGGTTTTGACAAAATAGATCAAAGCATTACCGACAACATCATAAATCAACTAAATTCCAACACTTGACTTAGAAATATGCTTGGTTTCAATGGTGTAATAGATCTAGAAAATGGAAGCCTAGGTACAAATGCAGACGCCGATAATCAAAATGTCGCAAATCAAGAAAAAGTAAACTTCGCAAAAATGTTTAATATAATGCTTTCTTGAAAACCTGATGGTATTTTGAATATAGACAATCTACAAAATGCTAGAGGTAACCCTATCAGTGATATGACTAAATTAAATATAATTAAATTAATCCAAAATATAAATGTATGAACAAAACTATGTTCTATTTTTTTTGCCCATTTTTTGACAAAACCACTACAACTATGTTAAAATGTAAATAATACCAAAAATATTATTTTACTTGACATAATACATTTTTATGTTAGTATCTATATAGGAGGTAAAATATTATTATTATTATGCATTATAATTATTTAATTAATAAAATATGTCTAACCCAAATAAAATGTGAGATAATGTTAAAGCTATTGCATTAGCAGCATCTATAGCACTTTCACCTGAATCTTTAGCCTCTAAAGGTTCTGTTCATGACCAATTAGAATTAGTAAAAGCCGATGTAAATCATACTTTGGAAATTTCTAAATTACATGATGAATCATGATACAATTCCCTAAAAAATGAATTATCAACTAATCCATTGGCTCTTTCTAATGCTCAATGAGAAAAATACGCAGATAGTGGACAAAATTTATCTGATGCATCAAACGCAAAAGTTTATCCAGCAAATTTCATAGAAGACTATAAAACAACTCAAATTCCTAGCAATGCAAAAATAGCAAATGTATGAAACTCACAATTAGCCGTATGGAAAGACAACAAATGAAATTTAAATGTTACAGTTACTAAAGAAGACTCAACATGATGAACAGATGATTTTTCTTTTACAACTGATTTAGACTGAGAAACATATTATTTTTACACTACTGATGATATGCAACTTGTAGCAGAGAAAAAAAGTGGTCCAAGTTCCACTAGCTCAAGGGGGGGAGGCATTGACTCTAGTAACAATTTAGCTACTATTAACTCACAAATCGATCAAATCAATGCTAAAATTAAAAGCATTGAAGAAAAACCAAATTTTTGAGCCGACGACAAAGACTTCGATGAGGTTGATTCTTTGAACAAAGAACTTATTTTATTAAAAGACGAAGCTATAAAAGCTGAAGATAGAATTACTGAAACAGCTATAAAAGCTATACAAGATGAAAGAGCAACTATTATAAAAGCTAAACAAGAGATAGTAAAAAATCAAGAACAAATAATAAAAAAATGATTAGAAGATTTACAAACTAGATTTAAATAATAAATAAAAGGCTAAATTAAAGCCTTTATTTGATATATAAATAAATATATGATAAAATAATTACATATTCTAGTATATAATATATAATATGTGATTAGAAAATAATTCATCTTTTGAAAGTATTCCAAATCAGATACATAAACAATCTGAAGAAGAAGCTAAAAAAACAGTAGACAATGCTGAATTATCAAAAAAATTACCAAAAATAAATGATATTTTGGATTTTTTTGAGTGAAAAATAGACAAAAATCTAGATAATGATATTAGAAAGATACTAAATGAGTCAGATTTTGATAAACTAGATACTTTTTTAAAAGATCCAAACTCACTTTCCCAAATAAACAATCTAAACTCTCCTGACGAAATCTTAGCTTTTTTTCAAGAAAATTTTAATAATAAAACTAAAGGGGGGGGAGGCATTGACTCTAGTAACAATTTAGCTACTATTAACTCACAAATCGATCAAATCAATGCTAAAATTAAAAGCATTGAAGAAAAAGGCGACCAGTTGACGATACAAGACAAAAGAGAAAAATATGCTTTGAACAAAGAACTTATTTTATTAAAAGACGAAGCTATAAAAGCAAAACAAGATACAAGAGAAACAGCTATAAAAGCTGAAATTCAAACTACTGAAGCTGATAAATGAAAAATGGATACAAAAATTAATAATAATAACAAAATTATAAGTGATATAGAGTCAATAAATTCATCACTTCCTAAACAAATTTTAAATAAACATAGTAACATAAATAACTTATTAGAAAAAGCATTAAAGACAGATGATACAAATGAAAAATCAGAAATTTTAGAAGAAATTAAAAGTATATTAAAAAATCCAGATGAGCTTAGAAATATATCAGATGATTTAAAAAATTATGATAAAGAAAATTGAACTAATAAGTATAGTGACTTCAAAAACAATTTAATAAAAGTAGATAATAGTTTCAGAAACAACTTTGAAATATATGAATCAAAATTAGACACAGCCTCTTCCCTAGCCAAACTCTGAACATCCTCAGATAAATGACTGATAAAAGAATGAGACTACATAAACCAAACAGACGACTGATTAAACATACAAGTCTGAATAGACGGCAGAAAAATCTCACTATCTGACAGTCAATACAGACTAAATTCCAACCTACAAAACGATGAAGTAGTTCAAGAAATAAACGACAAAAAACAAGAGTTTAGCAAATTTATGGAATGATTAAACTCAGAACTAAATACTCTGTCTTCCCTATTGGAAATGATAGACCAAGCTATATATGATAACCTAGACATAAACGAAGCAAAACAACAAATAAAAACTACAAATCCAGATACATACACAAAATACAACCTAGACTCATACTCAAACCTAACAGACATGAAAAATGCTTTAGATTGAGTTTACAAACTAAAAGAAGATGAAAAAGACTTACTAGTCAGATGAGCAAAAAAAGTAATAACTGAAATCCTAGAAAGAAATGCTAAAAAAGCAAAAGAAGCTGACGAAAAGAAAAAAGATACTCTAGCATTTCTAAAAAGTATAGGTTTTGACAAAATAGATCAAAGCATTACCGACAACATCATAAATCAACTAAATTCCAACACTTGACTTAGAAATATGCTTGGTTTCAATGGTGTAATAGATCTAGAAAATGGAAGCCTAGGTACAAATGCAGACGCCGATAATCAAAATGTCGCAAATCAAGAAAAAGTAAACTTCGCCAAAATGTTTAATATCATGCTTTCTTGAAAACCTGATGGTATTTTGAATATAGACAATCTACAAAATGCTAGAGGTAACCCTATCAGTGATATGACTAAATTTTTGGTATATCTAAACGACAACAACCTAAACAATCCATGAATTTCAAACAGTATAATATTATGAAACATTAAAAAATATATAAGCGAAAAAAACAAATAATAAACAAAAAAAAGCAAATAAATTCATTTTTATTTGCTTTTTAACAACTCGAAAAATAAAATATTTATAATTATTTATTCCACAAAACTATATTATACACATTGTTTTAAATAAATGCTATTATTTGACATTTTCACATTTTATTCACAAATAAATTATGAAAAACATTGATTATTTTAAAATACTTACTATAAATAAATAACAGTTATATTCTAACTGTACAAAAATGAAATCCAAAGCAAATATTTTCCAAATAATATATGTAAAAAAGAGCCAAACAAATTAAGTAAATTTTTACTTAATTTGTTTGGCTCTTTTAATGTAAAAAAATATTTCTTCACTTTTTCAGTTTTTGTCTTTTAAAAGGATTTTCTGAATAAATTTTAGCAAAAAAGGACATTTTTTTCTAGAAGTATTTATTCAGAAAATCCTTGTAGGTAGATATAACTTGTATGCACAATTAATTTATATCCTTATTATCCTAGTATGAAAAAATTATGACTACAAGAATCCACAAGAGACAAAAACAAAAAAACCAAAGTCTGGAAATGAAAATCTTTTATAAAAAAAATAGCATTAGCCTGACTGATTAGCAATTCGGTAAATACTGCTAACCCACAAGAAATAGTCAATGATTTAGTGATAGATACATGAATAATCTATTGAAATGTAGATATTCACAATATCAAATGAGATTATTTATTAAGTGGTTACACAGATGAAACAGGAAAAGTTACTATTACAAAAACTGCCCTAGAAACAGCATTACAACAAAACTGATTCAATTACACAGAAATGAATCTAAACGATGTGATACTAAACATTACAGTAAACACAGACGCAGCATCCATAAACGATGATACATTATCACCATACTGAAAACTTTCAACAGCAGGAAAAATAAAAGACCTAAATAATTCTTTAATCAATGATACTACCACACTAGTAGAAAAAATAGTATACTGAGAATGGTACTGAAATATCTGGGAGTATCTATGAGATTTTTGGTATCACAACAACAGAAGTTTAGATTTAAATATATCAAGTGATGCAAAACAATTAACAGATTTTGTAAATAAATCTATCACACAAGTAATATATGGATTAGATCAATCATATACTTTAACAGATACAAATAGTGATTGAGTAATAAACAGAAAAGATATTCATAATTGAGTACAAGAAAAATTGAAGCAAATAATGCTAGATACATGATACTCAGAATGAATCAAATATGGGGATTATGAAAATATGTTTTTAGTAGAGAGAAGTATAAAAAGAGATTCAAACTTTGTACTTACTGATTTTAGATTAGAATCATGAGTAGTAGTAGTGAGATTGGATGGAATTACAGAATGATCATATGTAGAATTTTCAGATAATATTGATTTCACAAATAAGTTTGATGCCTATCCTGATGATGATTTATATCTACACGAATGATATATAATGCACATAAGAGAGAGGTTTTCAGATAATACTTTATGAAAAGTAAATACTTTAAAAGTAGTATGAACAAATATATACAGAAACGACAAGATTATCTCTACGATTACAACTGAATGAACTATTTCAGAAGTATGATGAACAACAAATAGTGCTTGAAATACAACAACAATAGACAATACTGGAAATACAGACAATAGTGGAACTACAGACAATAGTGGAACTACAGACAATACTGGAACTACAACAAATGATAGTTGAAGTAGTGGTGAAAGTTGAGGGAGTACAACAGATACAAACAACTATGATGAAATAACACAAAATATTGAAGATATTCAACAAAATATAAATATTTGATCAAGTGGTTCATCATTAATTGAAAAAATTGAAAATATATCAAATATAGAAAACTCATTGGAAGAGATTATAGCATCTAATCCTGATACTCAAAATATACAATCTCAAATAGAACAACTAAAACAAACTTTAGAACAACTAAAACAAAATATCACTGCATACTACAATTTTATAGATGATAATACTAGAATACTCCTAGATACAAATAATACAAGTGAAGTAAAACAACAAGCTATTACAAATCTATTATCAAAAACTGACTCAACAAGTAATATAACTCAATTGTATAAACTATATGAAACAATCCCAGACTCTTCACAAGTAAATTCATCAATATCACTTTTACAAACAACTCAAAATCAAATAAATACTCTAAGAGAAAATGAAAGAATTAAGTATACACAATTAGAACAAGAATATAAACAAAAATTAGACTATTATAATGGATATTTATCATTTGTAGATATTTATGAAATAGTTCAAAACACATACAATGATAAATTAACTCCAATAAATGATATATGAACACTTTCAAACTTAAAAATGGACGTATGATTTATTGTAGCACATTTTTGAGTACAATCAACAATCAATAAATTAAAAGAAAATTATGATTCATACCCAAATCCATATAATACAAATTATCAATTAGATACATTAACAAGAGGTTTAATAGCTCCCTCAATATCTGATTTGATACAAGTTCCATGAAAAACATACAAATACAAAGTTACATACTGAAGCAATTTAAGTTTTCCAGCCGCATTACAATTTATCATAAATTGAGTAACTCAAAATGCAATACAAATAAATAATTCCACACATAGAAATGATATACTTGCAAGTGCAAAAAGAGCAGTTGAATATCAATATACTTTAGAACTATTAAATAATTTATTAACAACTGAAACACAAAAAAATTCATTAGATCAACAAGCTCTAGCATTATCAGATAGATTCAATGAAATTAAAAACATGAAACAAGATTACTATCTGATACCAAAAAATCAGTACGAAAAAGCATTAGCAAATTACAATAATATGTTTAGTGCAGAATCTAGATTTGAAACTATAAAAAGTAGATTGACTACTTACAAAAATAAAGCAAATGATATAACAAATATAAAAAATCAAATAGCAGAAAAAAATGGTAATATAGTAGCAATAGAAGTTACATATGAAGCTGACCCAGTTTATGCAGCATGAGTAGAACAACATAACATTGTTTCACAACAATTTAGTACAGAATTTTCAGAAGTGTATAGTATAAATTATAATTCAAATTATAATTTAGAAACAAGTAATAAATTTACAGATAACCCTAGATGTTATTATGAAATAAAAAATTGATACACATCAGTACTAAAAAACAGAAATGGTGATATAATAAATTGAAACCAAAATGAAATAGATAACAATAAATATATAGAACGCCCATACACTATTTATGTTAGATATAATATTATCTGAACATGAAATGATTATCCAGCTCAAGTTTGGGTGGATTACAAAACATATGCTACTGATGATCAAGCTTTCCAAACTGAAAAAATATTAATTAATTCTAGAGAAGAATTATGAGATTATTGACCAATAAAATCTCTAGTAAAAAAAGCAGTTACAGATATAGAATTGAGGAGAAATAATTTTGGAGAAAAAGTTGATGAACAATTAACTAAAGATTTTCCCACATCACAAGACTTTAGAACAAGACTAAACAATTTAAGTCCATTATCTAAAACACTTTCAGCAGATATATCCCTATTGCTTACTAGATATGAAAATGCTACAAATTCATATATAACTTCTAGATCATGGGCAAGTATCTCTGATTATGAAAAATTTACTTGAGAAAGTGTATATTCTAAAACTTTTGTAAAAAAACTATACAATGCCTGATTTATAAATCAATCAGATTATCAAAGTTATTCAAATCTAATCCCAAACAGAAATGAACTTTATAATCTATTTATGACTGAACAATGAATAATAGATATAAAAAAGAATTATTTTCCAGGATTCTGATGAATAGATTGAATGAACAAGGCACTACAAGATTATATTATCTGAATAGCCGAAAATTATGATCCTAGAACCTACTTTGAGTTACTATCATTTGTAAAAAAATGATTAATCACACTTATAAATTGAGAAATAAATATAGATTTAAGTAATGTACCAGATTATTTAGTAGAATGAATAGAAATATTTAAAAATATTGATACTATAATAGAAGAGCTATGAGAATACGATAAAAATTATTACAAAAGTTATACAGCTACTTATGTAGCTTTAAATCAAATCCCACTAGCTAAATTAAACAAAGTAAAAAAGTTTGCTTGAAATGATTCAGAAGAACTGAATTTTCTGAAGTCTAGTGTTAAATATATGAGACTTGTATTTAATAGTAAAAATTGATTTGATTATAGAATCAAAAACTGAGCTGTGAAAATCCAACAACATATTAGATGAAATCCAAACTATATAGACACTACTAAAAGCTATTTTAACTCTAATAATTTAGATGAAGTTATTGAAATACACAAAGAAGCTATGGATATGATACCATTAGATAAATTTAATATAATAAAGTGAAATAATGATAAAACCTTTATATTAGATATGTGAAGGGTTATATGATATACTCCAGATTCAAATGATATATGAGTGACAACAAATAAAATTAGAATAATTGTAACTTCTGATTGAGCAGTACATTGATTTCCAGTATTACAAAATATGCCTACATGAGTTTATACTAAAAATAACTAATAATAAAAATGAATGAGAAAATTAAAAAAGTTATAAAAATTATTACTAAATTAAATAATTATTTAATTTATAATTCAATACCAATTGCATGAATAACTTGAAAACAAATTATTTTAAGTAAAAATTATTTAGATAAAGATGAATTCAAAGTAATTAATGAATTGCTAAAATATATGAATAATGATTATATAGATATTTTTCTAGAACAATTCAGTAATATTGAATACAAAATAGGAATAAAATTTAAAAAATGATTAAAAAATAATTGAATAATAAATGATAAAATTTCATTTTGGATAGAAGATGATTTATGATATTATTTTGTACTATCAATAAAATGAAGCTGTTATTTTTCTTTATCATGATTACTAAAATATTATGTAATAGATAATAGATATTATGATAGTGAAGAAAAGATATACAAAGAATACAAAGATTATGAAATGATAAAATTATTAGAACAATTCTTCATAGAAAGATGATACATAAAATTAACAAAAAAATTATGAGAAACAGAATTAGACATTGATTGAGAAGATTTTCATTCACTAGAAAGACATAAAGAAATTCAAAAGAATTATTACAATTTATACTTCTGAAAAACAGATGAGCTTTATTTTGATTGAAAAGATTGAAGAGAAAAAGTAAATACTAAAAAGCAAGATTTAGAAAAATTTATGCTTTTAGATTATAACTGACCATTCAAAGTAAAACATTTACTTTTTTGAGAGTCGTTTGTATGAGAAATAATAGATTAATAATACTTATGAAAATATAATTATAAAAAAATAAAGAATAGGTTGAAAAATTTAATTAAATGAAATGAAGTTTCACCTTGAGTAATTCTACCATTAATATTATATTTTACTCTTAGTCTACTCGTCCCTATTGGAATTATATTTTATATATCTTTGCTTTGCAAAATCGAAAAAACAAGAGAGTTTAAAAATTAACAGTTTATAAAAAAATGAAAAAAATAAACAATTTATTACAAAAATACAACTACAACTTTAAAAATCTTATATCTCTTAGATTTTTATTAATTACATTTTTCTTCATTACAATGATTTATTGAGGAATAAATGATTACATCTATAACTCAAAATACTATTGAAAAGAAGCCATTATAATAAATAATGATATAGACATACTAAACAATAGTTATGCAAAAATAGAAAAAGATTTATTGAAATCTCATTTTGTTGAAAATGTAAAAACAATATTACTTGCACAAGATACAGAACAATTTGAAAAACAAATAGATAATCAAAGTGTAGTAATTAGAGATTCTACTTTTAAATATTTAAAAGTAGTATTTCATGATTGAAATTCTCAAACACAAGAAAACCTTTGAGACCCCATATATATAGAATGAAAGATTAGTAAAAACAATGAGTGATATATATTTGATATATGAAAAAAATATATCCCCAATAATGATTGAAATTCTATTTTATTTATTTTAATAGCAATTACTATTATTTATTTGATTATTATGTTCAATAATATTGCTACTCTAAAAAATAAAATATATGACAATGAAACTATAGAAAATTTATCAAAAAATGATTATGAAACTATTATAAATAACATAAAAAATAACACTCAAAAACATTTAAATTTACATGTTTTGATTAATAAAGTTAAAAAGGAAGCATTCAAAGTTTACAAAAAGAATTTATCATATGTAAAAAATATAGATATAGAAAATCATATGGATAATGAAGTAACATTAAACATAAATCTTAAAAAAAGTACAAAAAAATTAAAAAACATAGAAATCTATTCATTTTTCGAACAAGAATACAATAATATAGCTTTGATTACTGCATATATTATGAACATACTAATAAAAAAACAAAAAATATTCACAGAAGAATATGAATATCAAAACAAAGAAAAAATAGAAGAACTAGAAAAAATAATTATTTCAGAAAAATCAAAAAGATTTATAAATAAACTGAAAAAAGAAGCAGAGATGTTGTATGAGGAATTACTAAAAAACAAATTAAAAATTGAAAATCTAGGAGAATATCTAGAAGATTATAATGATATACTAACAGAAACATACTTGGTAACTATTATAAATTCAGTAACATTTTATAGATTTATAGAAGATGATTTTGATTTTACATGATATGTACTCATATTATTAAATCCATTAAATTACATAATATATAAATTCAAAAATTTATTTAAATAATAAAAAATTATGTACCAACTAAACAGATTATTTACAAACTTAATACTTTTTTATACATCATTATGAGCATTTATTCATGCATCAAATCAATATGAAGAAGTGATAAAAATAAATCCGAGTAATACTTATTTACAATCATATCTATTTGCATATGATTTAACATACTTTATACTAAGCTTCGCTACACACTATGCAATATACTGGATTATAAAATGAAAAAATAACAACAAAAATAGAATGATAACTTGATTTATTGTAACTACACTATTATTCTTGATTGTAAATTTAAAATAACAGCAAAATACCCCTTACAACAAATCAAAAAAAATGTTTGAAAAAACATTTTTTTTTGTATAATATCCACATATTATTTAATTTTTACACAAATGTCTGAATACATATATACATGGGAATTTGATGATTCTAGAAACAGATGAGCATTATGGTATGTCATTGCCCTATCTATTGTTGTATGACTAAGTATTTGGTGATTTCTTACAAAGCAGTACGGTATGAGCTTTATAGTGCTTTTAATTGCCTGACTTGCATACTTTGTAGAAAACAATTCAGAAGATAAAATACAAGTAAAAATAGATAATATATGAGTAAAAATAGCTTGAACTTTTTATGATTTCAAAAGTATTGAATCATTTTGAGTAGTCTATAAATGATCTGAAGCTATATTGATTAGATTTTTTCTAAACAAAAAATGACTTAGAAATATAGATGTTCAAATAAATAATGAAATACTAGAAGATGTTAGAAATGCCTTGATTAACAATCTAAATGAAACACAAAAAATAGATCTTTCATTTTCAGAAAAGATGATTCAATTATTGAAACTATAATTTTTATTACAGATATTATGAAAATCCTTATTTCTATATTATTCAATGCATTGATACTTTATCTATTGACTTACCTACTAGGAGCAAACCCTAGTTGAACTGTTCAAGCATGAATAAATGTCACTTGAGAACCACAGGTATATATCATTTGATGATTAATACTTTGACTGATAAATGTGACTATTAAACCAATACTAAAGATATTAGCTATACCACTTTTTTTTGTATTTTTATGATTAGTATCATTTTTGATTAACTGAGTAGTTTTATTATTACTTGATTATATTATAAATGACATATTGATTATAAAAGATGTTTCATATAGTATAGCTTGACAATGATTAGATTGGTGGATCAATTTTATAATTGCAGTTGCAATTTTTACAATTTTGAATATGTTTTACTCACTATTAATTTCTAAAAAATAATTTATGATCGACATGTTGAAATTCACTGAGATATTTATATCAGTATTATTGATATTTTTCATATTAGTACAAAACAAAAACGTAAGCTTAAACTTAAGTAGTATGAGTGGTGGTATGTGAGAAGTAACAAAAAGATGACCTGAAAAAGTACTACACAACATTACAATAGTATTATGAGTATTATTTATACTAAACTCAGTAGCACTATATGTAAGCTAATTAAAAAAAAGACATTTCCCGAATTAAGGATGGTCTGAAAAATCCTTCGTAAAAATAAAAATAACATTTTATTATAGAAGTGAGTTTTTCATATTTCCTTAATATTAAATTATAATTATTTACAAAACATAAAATAATTTATGATACAAAATAAAATAATCAAATTAAAAAAATACTTATTTTTAATAAGTGTTCTATTTTTTGTGCTTTCATTAAGCCATTTAGTCTATACTTATGTATATAGTGATTCAAAAATGGTACCTATACAATGAGGTACAGTTTCAGAATGACTTATATGAAACCTTCCGAGTTTAAATCCTCTTAAACCACTTAGTTGAAACAATCAATATATAGTAGGTCTATTATACAGATCACTACTTAAATTTGATTTAAAAGAAAACAAAATAGTATGAGATTTAGCTACTTGTGATATAAACAATATGCTAAATGTAGAATGTTACCTAAAAGATAACATTTTTTGGTCAAACTGAGAAGCTATTACAGCTGATGATGTGATAGCTACTTATGATATTCTAAAAACTTCATGAGTAAACAAAATATTGTCATCACTTTTAGAAGAAACAACAATAGAGAAACGTGACAATGTAATAGTGTTCAAAAATACAAAAAAAGATATCAATTTTTTAAATGTATTTTTACAACCTATATTACCAAAAGAAACTATTGATTCATTATCAGAAGATATTATAAATTGAAACTTCCCTACTGAATGACAAATATATTCATGAGAATTTCAAATATCAAATATAACATCTGATTTAACTCTATGAATTACAAAAATTGAATTTGATGTAAACAAATATTTATACAATTGAAATATTTCTAAATTGATTATAAATATGTTTCCAAATACTAATAGTATGTTGCAAAACAAAGAAACAATTAATATATTTAATGATGATGATAACATCATATGAGATAGTATTCCTAGACTAGAAAATCACAAATATACCCTACCTCAATATGTATCTCTATTTATAAATGAAAACAAGGTAAAAAATATCAACTTGAGAAATAATGTATTAGAAAAAATAAATACTCAAAATCTAGTAAAATTATTATGAGAAGATAAATACAAAGTTGTAAATAATCCATATTTAACTGAAACTGTTATATCTGAAAAAATTACAGACAAAAACTTTGAAAAAATAATGTCTGATATGTGATATGTAAAAAAATCAAAAATAATAGAAAAATACTTGCCAATAATCACAAATACTACAAACACTTGAACTAAAGTAGAAGAGAAAAAAACTGAAGTAGTAGAAAAAAAAGTAGAAACACCTATAAAGGTTGATCCAAAAGATATGACCATAGATAAATTTCAAGTAGATTCAAAATACATAACAGAACCTGCTTATGTAGACAAATACAATTTCATTACAAAAGACGATGTATTATTACAATGAAATGCATGATCAGATATAGAAGAAGTATATGTAAATGATTATAAATTAGTTAGTTTCAAAAAATGAAATCCAAAGTTTTACTATAGATTAAAAGAATCTATGGGAACTATAAAATGATGAGTAAATACATACAAAATCTACTTTGTAGTATGATGAAAAAAAGAATTAAAAGAAGAATTAACATTTGTATTCTATAGAAATAAATGAGTCCTTGAAACAGAAACTCAAAAATTTATACAAAGTCTATATGAAAAAGAACAAAAAGCTACAGAAGTAGTACAAGAAAAACCAGTACAAACTACAGTACAAAAACCAGTTGAAACAACAAAACAAAATACTGAACAAACAGCAGAACAAAAAGCAAAACTAGAACAAATAAATAAACTAGATGAGAAATTTTACTACAATGACAAATTAGAACAATTTACATTGAG
>JAQTXG010000034.1:0-5316 GCA_028688895.1 Candidatus Altimarinota bacterium
CAAGCTATTCATGAGCTACATTTACAGTATGAACAGCAACAAGTATAAATCAACCATGGCAATCAACAAATGAAAATGAAGCATGTTATTGGACATGTGGAGCATGAAATGTACTTTTATGAGAAGATTGTGTACTAGAAAATTGTAGTGGTACAACTCCAGACGGTACTGCGGCAATAGCAAATGCAACTAGTACAGCATGATGAACATGGAATTACAATGTTACACCTGGTGTATGTACATATGCATGTAATACATGATATGAATGGAATTGATCATCATGTGTAGTAGAAACTTGTAAATTCGGTACTTCTACATTTTGAGCTTGTAATTTTTGATCATAAATAATATATTTTAAAAAAGAGCGAAAAAAACGCTCTTTTTTTTGACAACAATTTTAAAGTATGATTTAATATATATGTACTTTACATATTTAATAATTTTCCTATGAAAAAAATTACAAAACAACAAGTAACACAAGCACTTAGATGGTCTGTTTTTGTTATGGCAGCTTTTACAATGGCTACTTCTATTGCTGAAGCAGCAGCTTACAATAGTTTACAATTGATAATTAGAAATCCTGAAATTGCTCAGTATTCTAGTTTAGTTAATTCTGGATATTTATTTTTTAGATAAATTAAAAAATAAAATTTTGAATTTTAAAGCTTGTTGCTATAATAGCAACAAGCTTATTTTTTAATTAATCAGTAATATGACAACATATTATTTTATAGTGCGAGTCGGTTAAGATTTGATAACAAGCAATTATTTTAAATTTTAACATTAATACATATTTATGAGTAATAATGAATTCCCAAAAAAATATAATCCAATAGATTTTGAAGAAAAACTATACAAACACTGGGAAGAAACAGGTAAATTTTTACCTACTGTATGAAAAACAAAAAAATCATTTTACATACCTATGCCACCACCTAATGTAACTAGTAAATTACATATAGGACATTCAGCAATGCTGACTTTAGAAGACATCATGACTAGATATCACAGGATGATAGGAGATACTACACTTTTATTACCTGGTACAGATCATGCAGGAATATCTACACAAGTAAAAGTAGAAGAAAAACTAGCAAAAGAATGAAAAAACAAACACAATATATCTAGAGAAGAATTTTTGGAAGAATGTTATGCATGGACAAAAAACTATGGATGACAAATCCAAGGACAATTCAGAAAAATGTGAACATCTTGTGATTGGTCAAAAGAAAAATTCACGATGGATGATGATATGAATGTTGCTGTAAATAAAGCATTTGTTGACTTATACAACAAATGATTGATTTACAAGTGAGAATACATGGTAAATTACGATCCAGTTTTAGATACTGTAGTTTCAGATCAAGAAGTTATATACAAAGAAGAAAAAGCAAAACTATATCATATCACATATTTTGTATCTGGTAGCGACAATGAAGTAATTGTAGCAACTACTAGACCAGAAACATTGTTATGAGACGTGGCAGTAGCTGTACATCCAAAAGACAAGAGATATAAAAAATTACTCAAAGCTGGTAAAAAATTGATATTACCAATAGTAAACAAAGAGATACCTCTGATAGCAGATGAAATGGTAGATATGGATTTTGGTACCTGAGCAGTAAAAATAACTCCAGCACACGATGCCAATGATTTTGAAGTAGGTAAGAGACATGATTTACCATTAAACAAAGTAGTTTTAGGCAAAGATTGAAATATGACAGAGGTAGCATGAATATTTGCAGGACAAAATTATAAAACAGCTAGAGAAAATATAGTAGAACTATTAAAAGCAAAATGAAATCTAGTTAAAATAGAAGATCACACATCAAAAGTATGATATGGAGAGAGATCACACGCCAAAATCGAAACAATTATTTCTACTCAATGGTTTGTAAAAATAGAACCTATAGTAAAAAAAGTAGTAAAATGATACAAAGCAAAAGAGTTTGAAATCATACCAAAAAGATTTAATAAGACTTTTGAAGATTGGATTTACAATTTGAGAGATTGGTGTATATCTAGACAACTTATATGGTGACATCAAATACCAGTTTGGTATTGACCAGACTGAGAAATGTTTTGTGCAGAAACTCCAGAACTAGCAGCAGAAACAGCCAAATGACATTATTGAAAAGAAATAGAACTTACTCGTGATCCAGATGCACTTGATACATGGTTCAGTTCAGCATTATGGCCTTTTTCAACTCTATGATACGATATAGATTCAAATGAACAAAATGATTTAGTAAAACAATTTTATCCAGCTCAAGTACTAGAAACTGGACATGACATAATATTTTTCTGGGTAATCAGAATGCTATTATTTTGATATGAATTCACATGAGAAACACCATTCAAAACTATATATCTACACTGATTAGTAAAAGATAAATTGGGTAGGAAAATGAGTAAATCACTATGAAATGGTATAGATCCTATAGATATGATAGAAAAATACTGAACAGACGCACTGAGACTTACATTATCTATTTGAAATACACCTGGTAATGATTTGAAATTTGACGAAGAAAATGTAGAAAACAATATGGTTTTTATAAACAAATTGTGGAATGCATCTAGATTCGTATGAACAAATTTAGAATTCATAGAACCAGATATAGATAAACTAGAAAATGAAATCAAGAACAATTATGAAAAACTGATGTTTCATGAAAAATGGATATTATCTAGAGTAAAATCACTTTCTGACTTGGTAACTGAAGCTATGGAAAACTATGATTTTTCAGAAGCTGGAATAGAACTACAAACATTTACAAAAAATGAATTTTGTGATTATTATATAGAAGAATTCAAAATCACAAAAGACAGCTCTATATACGGTAAAAAAGTAATCACATATGTAATAAATAAACTGTTAAAATTATGGCATCCATACATACCATATGTAACAGAAGAAATATACAACAAACTGTGATTTACTTGAGATTTAATAGTATCAGATTGGGGATATGTAAATATAGATAGAAATCTAGATATAGAAAGAGACAATAAATTGGTCCTAGATACAATTAGAGAAATCAGATCAATAAGAGCAGATAGAAATATAATGCCAAACAAATTTATCTGACTAAAAATATATGCAAAAAACAAAAATTCAGAAATCATATGAGAAGTACTAGACTTGATTGCTGGTATAGTAAAATCAGATAATTTTGAACTAGTTGATAAGAGACCAGATAATGAAAATCTAGCATACTGAGTAATCAAAGCATGAGTAGAAGTATATGTAGATACTTCTAACGCTCTAGATTTAGAAAAAGAAATAGATAGGCTAAAAGAACAAATAACAGATACAAAAGAATACATAGCTCTACTGGATAAAAAACTTTTAAATGAAGCATTTGTAAACAAAGCTCCAGAAAAGTTAGTTAGATCTGAAATGGAGAAAAAAGAACAAGCTAGAAATAAACTAGAAAAATTGATGGAAAAATTAGTGAAATTGAAACAATAATATTATTAAAATATAAAAAATAAAATCATACATATGATTTTATTTTTTTACTTGAAATATTTTATAAAAAGAGTATAAATATATGTAGTTAAAATTAAAAAAACACATATGAAAAATCTCATAATATTATCTTTATATTTTACTCTACTTTTTAGTAGCTTTTCATCATACGGATATTTTTACAATGATTACTACAATGAAAGTATAAGTGCATTTATAAATTCACCAAGTGAAGATGACTTGGATGAGATAGTAGATGAATCAGATAGATATTGTGAACAAGTTTATTTAGAAGCTACTAGGAGGAGAGATTATACTGAGATTGAACAAGCTATTTGCGGAGACTTATTTGAAATAAAGAGACAACAAGAGCTAGATTATATTACATATATGTTAAAAAATAGAGGAGCATATTAAAATATCCTCTTTTTTTTGCTTAAAATAAAGTTTTTAATATAATCATTCAAATTAATTTTTAAAACACAAAAATATGAAAATAGGTATAGTATGATTACCAAATGTATGAAAATCTACATTATTTAATGCTTTGACTAGAAATTATTCAGCAGATGCACAAAATTTCCCTTTTTGTACTATAGAACCAAATGTATGAATAGTAAATGTAAATGATGTGAGACTAGAACAAATCAGAGTAGCAGTTGATTGACAAAAAGTTATTCCAGCTAATTGTGAATTTATAGATATTGCAGGTATAGTAGAATGAGCATCAAAATGAGAATGATTATGAAACAAATTTCTAGCAAATATTAGGGAAGCAGATGCTATACTACAGGTAGTAAGAGTATTTGAAAACAATGATATCATCCATGTAGCATGAAAGGTCGATCCAAAATCAGATATAGAAATCATAAATGCTGAGCTTATACTTGCAGATATAGAAACTGTAACTAAAAGAATCTATAGTGAATGAAAAAAAGCTAGAAATGACAAAGATGTAGCATTTGCTGTAGAAGTATATAATAGAGTATTAGAAGAATTAAACAAGTGAGTATTAGTACATGATATGTGATTAAAAGATGAAGAATTATTAGCATTAAAAGATCTACACTTACTTACAAATAAAGAGTTCGTTTACGCTTGTAATGTCTCAGAAGATATGATGGATAGTAGTGAAGCAGAATTACAACAATTATTATGATTATGAGCAAATAAAAAAGTAGTACCTATATGTGCTAAACTTGAAGCTGATATGATAGATATGAGTTTAGAAGAAAAAAATGAATTTTTATCTGAGATGTGATTAAAGACTACAGGGTTAGATGACTTAATAAAAGCTTCTTATGATGCACTTTGACTTATGTATTATTTCACTGCATGAGTACAAGAAGTCAGAGCATGGACTATACACAAATGAGATACAGCTCCAAAAGCAGCCTGAGTAATTCATACTGATTTTGAAAAATGATTTATCAAAGCCGATGTAGTAAATTGGACTGATATAGTAGAATACAAATGATGGGCATGAGCTAGAGAAGTATGAAAAGTATCACTTCAATGAAAAGACTACATAGTAAAAGACTGAGATGTAATGTTATTTAAGTTTAATAACTAAGTAAAGACGCAAAGAAATTTCGCAGAAATTTGTTTGTTGACTTTACTTATACAGAAACTAAATTTGTTTTATAATTTTGAAAAAATTATAATTACAAATTAGGAATCTGTATACTCAAGCGAAATATAATCGAGCATAAACAAGACGCAAAGAAATTTCGCAGAAATTTGTTTGTTGACTTTACTTATACAGAAACTAAATTTGTTTTATAATTTTGAAAAAATTATAATTACAAATTAGGAATCTGTATACTCAAGCGAAATATAAT
>JAQTXG010000034.1:5416-15214 GCA_028688895.1 Candidatus Altimarinota bacterium
GAAACTAAATTTGTTTTATAATTTTGAAAAAATTATAATTACAAATTAGGAATCTGTATACTCAAGCGAAATATAATCGAGCATAAACAAGACGCAAAGAAATTTCGCAGAAATTTGTTTGTTGACTTTACTTATCCGGGGAACTAAATTTGTTTTATAATTTTGTAAAAATTATAATTACAAACTAGGAATCTGTATACTCAAGCGAAATATAATCGAGCATAAACAAGACGCAAAGAAATTTCGCAGAAATATTTTACTTCTTAACAATAAAAAAATGGATTATTTGTTATTAGTCATATGATTTGCATTACTCATAAAGTGAGCAGATATGTTGGTTGATTGAGCATCTTCATTTGCCAAAAAATTATGAGTGTCATCACTTGTAATATGACTCACTATAGTAGCTTTTGGTACTAGTGCACCTGAATTGGTAGTAAACATTATGTCAGCTATGTCTTGAAATACAGATCTAGCGATATCTAATATACTATGAAGTAATATCTCAAATATATTATTGATATTAGGTCTTACATCTATAGTTTACCCTATAGCAATGCCTACTTCAACTGTAAAAAAAGAAATACCATTTATGATATTTGTATCAACGGTATTATTCTGATTACTTTATGATGGAATTCTTACTAGATTTGATAGTATGATTTTGATTGTATTTTTTGCTATGTTTTTGTACTACACCTACTCTATATCACATGATTGAATTGATCAAGAAGAAATCATAGAAGAAAAAAAAGAATCAGAATCAATAATAGTGATGTCAAAAGTCAAATCAATTACATATATTGTATTATGACTTACATGATTAATAGTATGAGGAAAATTTATAGTTGATAGTGCAGTCAATATAGCATCTTGATTGTGACTACCTATGTCGTTTATTTGAGTTACAATTGTAGCTGTATGAACTAGTTTACCAGAACTAGCTGCAAGTTTGATGGCAGCATTCAAAAAAAATACAGATATGGCAATCGGTTGAATAATAGGTTCAAATATTTTTAATATACTATGGATATTAGGAATATCAGGATTTATAACTCCACTTAAATGATATAACTGAATGCAAATAGACTTGATAGTAGAACTATTAGCAAGTATTTTAATATTTTTAGCAGCATTCAGTTATCAGAAAAATTTCTTAGTAAGATGAGAATGAATATTTCTAATTGTATGATATATATGATACGTGACATATTTATGATATATGTTATAATAATAAATATTTTTTTGACAATATAACAAGTATATATATAATCAAATTCCCTTAACTAAAATAGATTCTCTAGGAGAAATAATGCAAAAAATTACATCGATTTTAGCAGTAACATTAATGATGTTTTCTGGATTAGCTTTAGCTACATCCACAGCACATCATGGTTCAAACCATGGATCACATCACGGTTCAAATGGATGGCAAAACCAACCTGCAGAATTTTGGTCTGACTGTGCTGTTGGATCTAATTGCCAGGTATACTCCATACTAGGAGTGAACGACAATGCTACAAAAAGTAACGGAGAACCAGTTATAGATGGGATGCATGGACTGGATGATTGGACATATCTAGCAAAAGCAGAAAGTGACGACCATCACTGGAGCTACGAAGATAACCAGATAAATTTTTCCGTAACAGGTAATGAAAAAAACGGCACTTGGTCGATGGATGATATTTGGAATTCATATGACCAAATAGCATTGGTGTTCAAAGATGGTAACAATACATCACTTGTAAGTTATATTTTAAATAACGGTACTACAAGTGGCGCATACTCATCCCCCTTTACAACTGCAATGTTTGATGGTATAAACCATACCAAGGATATATCACATATATCTGTTTATGGACAAGTTGCCTCTGTACCATTGCCAGCTGCCTCTTGGTTATTCATCGGTGGATTGATGACATTGTTTGGATTTAGAAAAAAAGTTAGTTAAAAAAAAGGAGTTTTTAAAAGCGTACTTACAATTGTAAGTACGTTTTTTGTTTTCTAAAAATTATTCAAAAAATCCTTGACTAAAATTATATAAAGTATATTATGAAATCTCCATTAATTATTTTGGAAATTTAGAGGAGGGTATTATGAATACCTTTAAAAAAATAACACTGTCATTTCTACTTGTATTATTTTCGCAATTAGGATATACAGCCACATGGTCAGATTGTTCATCACTGATTTCAGATAAACTTGTTACAAATACTGGTTGCAATGTTTATGATGAATTCGTGAACGACGATCTAGCTTTAATCAACTCTGCTGGAGGTATATTTAACGAAACGGATTGGCTATTCGGTGGTAAAGAAGACTACGAAGGTAGCTGGGAAAACACTTCTGATTTGATGGGATTACTGATTACTGGCAATGCTTTAGCTGGTACTTGGTCTATCAATGATGTCTGGGATGCTTATGGTGATATAGCCTTTGTATTCAAAGATGGTCGTGGAACATCTCCTGTTGCATATCTGTTAACTGAAGGTCTTACAAGTGGTTCTTTCACAACACCATTTGTAGATCCACCTTTCAACTTACCAGGAAATTCTGGAGAGCATGCGATATCACATATATCTGTTTATTACAGAGAAGGTGAAACTCACAATGTTCCTGAACCGACTACTCCATTGTTATTACTGTTAGGTGGAGTTTTATTACTGGGTAATATCAGTTTGAAAAACTCAGCATTTACATTCAGCAAAAAAATTTAAAAAAAGGGGGGTAAAAAAAAAGGTTATCTAGTGTAAAAACTAGGTAACCTTTACCTTTTTAAATTTCGCTACAAAAAATCATTCAGACTCCTCACTAGGTAATATTCTTATAGATTTACTCACATCTTTTCTATAAACATGTTTTCAAAATCATGATATTCATTTCTTTGAGTATTTATAATCTATATTTATATCTTGTATTTGTAATTCTGGATAATTTGATAGCAACATATGTACAACTGCTTCATTTTCTTCAGGAGCCAATGTACAAGTACTATAAATCAAAGTTCAATTATTTTTTATCAAAGGTATTACTGAGTTTAAAATATCTTTTTGTACATAATAATTTTTCTTTATATTTGAAACACTCCAAAAACCATAAGACTTTTCTTTGTGTATATTTATCTTTCATTCAGCACTACACGGTAAATCAGCTATCACACAATCAAAAAATTCTTTGAAATCAGGATTTTTGTTTGAAATAAATTTTGCATCACTTTTTATTATATTTACATTTCTACATCATTGCCTTTTCAATGTGAAATTTAGCTTATCTATTCTGATTTGATTATTATCTACTGCTACTACTTCTCATGTATTTTTCAGTATAGCACTAGCTTGTGAAGTCTTTCAACCTGGAGCTGCAGTTATATCAAGTACTTTATTGAAATCTTTTATACCCAAATAGTCTACAGGTATTTGGCTAGAAATAGACTGCAGATATATTTTTCATTGTTTATATATATCTAGTCACCATAAATCAGATTCTGAACCATTTTCAAGTATATAACCATGCTTCAAAATATCTACTTTAGTTGCAATTAAATTGTTATCTTTCAAAACTGCCAATATTTCTCTATCACTAGACTTCAAAGTATTTACTCTAAAACTAGTTTTTCTTTTTTCACAACTAAATCATTTATCTATTATTTCCATTTCAAGAGGAGTATAAATCTCAGTTAATCTATCTATTAAATCCTTTGGTAATATATTATTCATTATTATTATTTATTATTATTAGTTATTTCATCCAATTCTTCATTTTTTTCCTTTATATACTGCATCAACTCAACTCTCTTATATTTGTATACATAAAATCAAACTATCATAAGCACAATTAACATAATAGTTCATATATACTCCAAAATTATCTTATAATATTCTACAAAAACTACTCATAACAATATAATTGTAGTAGCCCGTATAATAGATCAAACTATATTATAAATAGTAAATTTCAGACTTTGCATTCACATACTTCAAGCTATAAATGGCAAAAATGCTCTAGTCATAGGATGAAATTTTCAAAGTATTATTCACCATGCTCACCATTTATTTATTCATTTTTTTATATATTTTACTTCAGTAAGTCATATACCAAACCGATTTCAATACTTTTTAAAAAAACTATCTCAGTATATTTTTCAAAGTACATATCATATATAATTTCATATAACTGCTCAAATTGATGCTACTAGTATTACATAAAACAAATTTAATTTACTTATATTTCCAAAAAATCATCATACTATCAACAATATATTTTGACCCGGCACAACAACTCAAAGTACAGGAAAAGCCTCTATCATACTACTTGCTCAAGCTATGAAAAAGTTAAAAAATCATAGTCATCAAATCACTATTTTCATCCATTCAATAAATGCCTCAATCCATTCCTTTTTAAATATAGAAATCAAAGCCAATGCCAAAGTTAGACAAATCATTAATACATTAATAACCTGAAATGTGTATTGAATTATCTTTTTTATAGTTGTTTTTTTCATCAAATTTATTTATATTGTAATTTTATTATTTATTTTACTATTTTTTATATATATTACAAATAATATATATAATTATTTGATTTTTTTTAAAAAAACATAAAATCTTCTAATCTAATAATTTTGTAATATTTAACTTTTAAATTGATGGAAAAAGACACTCCTTTATGATACATATGACTAAAAAATAAATTTCAATCTATTTGAAATAGTGAACTAAGAGAAGTAACAAATGCTAGTATTGACCATATAGCGAATATTTGTAATGTGATTTTAGATAATGAAAAAATAGATAATTTAGAAAAAAAATCATGAAATCTGGTTTCACTAGAAGAAATAATGATAAACAACGATACTCCTACATGAAATCCATATTACCTAGTTTGATATATCAAGATTTGAGAACATCTAAAAATAGTAGATTCACTTAAAAAATTTAATACTAGTATACTAGAAACTATTTATTGATATAGAGTCGAAATGTGAGTTATATGAGAATCTCATACTATAGAAATATATGATAATGATTGAAATATTGTCGCATCTGAAATAGTAGCTTGTTTACCATTGGATGATGAAGAATCTATGTATGAACTAAAAGATAACAAAAACATCAGAATAAAAAAAGATTGATACGATCACAAAATAATGACCTTTAATAATGATAAATTGTGAAAAAAACTAGGAACAACATATCATCACTGAAAGGATATGTTTTACAATATTCAACAAGACATATTATCTCTATGAGAACCACAATGTAGTTATGAATTTCCATTTGAAATAGAAATAGAACACAATGGAAAAAATCACAAAGTTCAAACAGCATGAATAACAGCTTTAAAAGTATTTTCAATAGAAAATAACTGATATAAAAAGATTGTTGTTTACACTATGCATTGATACAAACAAAAATGATGATTAGTTACTTGGGATGCACCAATCGATGATACAATCATAATAACTAGAAGTATTTTTGATATAAACATTTTGTGAAAATAAATCAAAAAACATATTTTCTTGCTTTTTTTTGTATTTTCATACAATAGTTTGGTAAAACATTTATTTTATATAATTTTAATATGGATATTTTAAAAAATAGAAACATATATTTGTGAGTATCATTGGTATTTTTTGTGTTTTCAGTATTTTTACTGATTTTCTGAAAATTGAACCTATGAATAGATATGACATGAGGTATTCAAATGGAATACAGCTATAATAGTGAGATAAATATAGATAAAATAACAAGTGAACTAAACAAAGAAAAAGAAGTATACTTAGAAAATTGAAAACAAGTTATTAATAATATAGGAGTTTACTGAATAACTTGAGAAAAAACTGTTGCTGTTGTTGTGTGATTTCAAAATAATACTGATGAAATAAAATTAAACGAATTGAAAAATAATTTTAAAAATAAAGTATTTGAAACTATAAAAGCACAAGATGAATCTACACTAGAAACTAGATATGTAAATATCTGAAAAAGTTTTGGTGATTATATCAAAAACACAGCATTTATCACATTAGCTATATCTATTATAGCTATTACATTCTATGTAACATTTGCTTTTTCATGAGTAGTATCATGAGTTTCAATTATATCATTTGCATTTATAACAATTATTACTTTGTTTCATGATGTAGTTATAGCTAGTTGATTATACATTTTTACTTCTATGTATTTACCTGAATTTCAAATAGATACATTTTTCATTACAGCACTATTAACAATTTTGGGTTATTCTATAAATGATACAATAGTAGTTTTTGATAGAATAAGAAGTAATCTAAAAAAATACGCAGGTAAAACATGAAAAGATGGTAGAAATTTATATGAAATCATAAATATGTCAGTAACAGAAACAATGACTAGAAGTGTATATACGAGTTTAACAGTTATATTTGTACTTACTACTATTATGATTTTTTGACCAGAAACTATATCGGGTTTCATACTAGTAATGATATTTGGTACTATTGTAGGTACATATAGTTCTATATATATAGCTTCACCTATACTATATATAGTAAATAAAGATAAAAAATTAACAGTTTATAAAAAAATAGAGGTAAATCCTGAAGACAAGATAGTAGTATAATACTTATTCAATGAATAAAACTATTAAAAATATATATATTAGTTACTTAAAAACGGTATGAAAAAGTAAGTTTATTTTTATACTGTTTTTTTGAATGTTTGTATCATTTATAGTAATTCTTGAGCCAATTATATTTACTCAAATAATAAAAAAAATAGAATACTTTTACCAAACTTGAATATTTGACAAAACATGAACAATTAATCAGATTATATTACGGTCAGTATTTATAGTATTCTCTATTAGTATGCAATTTATTTATGATTATGTATTTGTATGACATACAACAAATAAAAATTATGTAGAAGAATGCAATAAATACACAAAAAAAATCATTTCTATGAATTACTCAGATTATTTACTGAAAAAACAATGATGACTATACAAAATACTAGACAGATGAACTGATAGTCAAGTAAAATTTTTGTATTTTTTCTTTCAAGATATACTTAGAAGCAGTATATGAATAATATTTATTATCATAATACTAATATATATCAATCCGTTAATGAGCTTGATTGTACTATGAATGGTTCCTGTTATGTGCTATCTATGATATTTTTTTATAAAAAAAGTATCACCTCATCAAAAGGATTTAAATGATAGATGGGACGCAATATTTGCTACTATATGAAATCTACTGAGTTGATTTATGCTCACAAAAGTACTTACACTAGAAAACACTTTTACTAAAGATATACAAAAAAGACTATGAAAAATATTAGATAAACAATTAGAAATAAACAAATACTGGAGCATTTCAACTATATATACAAATGTAGTAGTAATGATATCTAGGATTTTAGTACTATGATTTTGAGTATTTTTTGTAATAAACAACAAGTTATCATTTGCAGAATTATTTTTGTTTTTCAACTATATTTGATGGATATATTTTCCACTAGGATATATATTTTCTAGATTTAGAGAAGCTACTCAATACATAGTTTGAGTAGAAAAAATGCATACAGAATTTGACCTATTGGAATCAGAAGACATACATACTTGAAGTAAAATAAAAAAAGTAGATTGAAAAATAGAATACAATAATATCAGATTTAAATACACTTGAAAAAAAACTATATTTAAAGACTTATCTTTCGAAATAAATCCTGGAGAAAAAGTAGCATTTGTATGAAATACTTGAGCTTGAAAATCAACAATTGTAAATCTACTTCTTAGATTTTGGGACACTACTGGAGGTGAAATACTTCTAGATTGAAAAAATATTAATACTATATCGAAAAAAGAATTGAGAAAACATATATGAATAGTTACTCAAGAAGTTAGCTTATTCAATGATAGCATAAAAAACAACTTGCTTTTTGTAAATCCAAAAGCAAGTGATGCAGACTTAAAAAATTGTCTAAAAATGGCAGAGGCAAATTTTGTATTTGATTTTGATGAGTGAATAGATACTATCATATGAGAAAGATGATTAAAATTGAGCTGATGAGAAAAACAAAGACTTAGTATAGCTAGATTATTTTTAAAAAACCCTGAGATACTTATACTAGATGAAGCAACAAGTGCATTAGATAACAAAACAGAAAAACTTATACAAAAAGCATTAGATAAACTAATGAAATGAAGAACTTCTATAGTAATAGCACATAGATTATCAACTATACAAAACTCCGATAATATATTTGTATTAGAAAACTGAAAAATAGTAGAATCTGGAAATTACACAAAACTGATAAATCAAAAAGCAAAATTTTATGAATTATCAAACCCACAACATTTAATTATAAATTAACACATATGATAAATCATCTCTGAATCATAATGGACTGAAACCGTAGATGGGCAAAACAAAATTTCATTCCTGCTATAGCATGACACAAGGCATGAGCAGACAATGTAATAAAAATAACAAAATTAGCAAAAAGTAAATGAATAAAATTCTTGACTCTATGGGCTTTATCTACAGATAATCTAAAGAAAAGATCTAAGGAAGAAGTAAATGGACTTATAAAACTCATAAACAACATAGAAAACTTTTTAGGAGATATGCTATGATGAGAACTGAAATTTGAAACCATATGAGATATATCTCAACTACCTGAAACTTCACAAATTATACTACAAAGAGTAAAAGATAAAACGAAAAATAATACCTGAATCACTTTGATACTAGCACTTATTTATGGATGACAAGATGAAATAGTCAGAGCCACAAAAAAAATAGTACAATCATGAATAAATCCAGATGATTTGACTAGAGAAGAATTCAAAAAATACTTAGATACGGCATATTTTCCAGCACCAGAAGTAATAGTTAGAACATGATGAGATATAAGACATTCAGGATTTTTATTATATGATTCAGAATATAGTGAATACTATTTCACAGAAAAAAAATGGCCAGAATTTGATGAAAATGAGTTAGATAATGTAATAGATTTTTTCTATAAAACCAAAAGAAACTTTGGTAAATAATATAATTTTCCTATTTTTTTAAGAGTTTCTTAAAAATACAGAACTACAAATTAATATATAAAATATGTTACCAAAATGGTATAGTGAATACAAAAAACTTATAGATGAATCTATAGAAAAATACCTAGATTTGTACTTCTCTAGATGACATTTATCAGAATGACTAAATGAATTCAAAGAAGCAGTTACATATGCAGTAAAATGATGAAAAAAAATTAGAGCAATATTAGCACTAGAATTTTATTTGATATTCTCAAAGAAAAAAATCACTGATATCAAATTTGGTGATGATATTATACTATACTGCATATCGCTAGAATTGTTACATGCATATAGTTTGGTACATGATGATTTACCATGTATGGACAACGACGAATACAGGAGATGAGAATTAACAGTATGGAAAAAATACTCACAAGAAACAGCAACTCTAGTAGGAGACTTGTTAAACTCAATGTCTTTTGAAATATTGTCAGATTTCAGTGATGAAATAGATATAAAAATAATATTATCATACTTTTGAAGATCAGTAGGTATGTTTTGAATGCTTTGAGGACAAGTTTTGGACTTATACTACGAAAACAATTTCGATAAACTAGATTTGGAAAAATTGACAGATATACACAACAAAAAAACATGAGCACTGATAGAAGCATCTATTATATGATGAATAATTATTTCAAATAAATATGAAAATATAGAAAACTATATGGAATTCTGAAAAAAAATATGATTAGCTTTTCAAGTAAAAGACGA
>JAQTXG010000035.1 GCA_028688895.1 Candidatus Altimarinota bacterium
ATAGCTTTTTCCTTGTTTTTGGTCAAAAACCAGGTAATTCTTCTAGTATATTCTTTTTCATAGCCTTTATTCTGCTATCTCTATTAAAAGTAATAGCAAATCTATGTGCTTCATCTCTGATTTTTTGAATCAGTCTCAGCTCTAAACTATCCTTTTTAAGCATTATTGGATTTGATTCTCCAGGTAAAAATAATTCTTCTTCTCTCTTTGCTATTCAGACTACTTGTAAATTTTTTAATAATTCTGTGAAATCTTTATTCGCTTTATCCTCTAAGAGGGAAGGAAGAGTGGGATTATTTATAATCTCCATTACACTACTCAATTGTCATTTTCAACCATCTATTATTATCAAATCAGGTATATTTCCTAGTTTTTCCAATTCTTTCAATCTCCTAGTCATTACTTCTCTCATAGAATTAAAATCATCTATTTTTCCAGGACTTAGAGATTTAATTTTTAACTTCTTATATTTTGAAGTATTGCTTTTTCAGTTTTCTATTATGCTACGACTAGCAACGGTATGGTTACCAGATATATGTGATATGTCATTACATTCAAAAATAATATCTTTATTAATCTGCTTGTATCACAATATTTCTAGCAAATTTTTCATAGTTTGTTTTGTAAATCACTTTGTACTAAGTGAATCCATATGTGACTTGTATGCGTACTCATATATGTTTCTATAACAAAGTTCCAGTAATTCTTTTTTCGTTCAGATTTGCGGAACTTCTACTTTTATATGACTATTAATTCATTCTAGATTTTTTGGTAACAAATATACAATCCTGTCTTTTTTTTCTTCTTCACTCCACTTGTTTTCAACTACATAAATCAACAATTCATTTAAATCTTCTTCCAGCTTATTTTCTACATCATAGTTGTAAAATCATGTTATCTTACTATCTCTTATCTCTATGATTCATATGTAAGTTTTTTCAAATTTTTCTATAAAATTTATTATATTATAATCTCAAGTAACTCAATCTCTTACGATTTGATTTTCTTCTAGTATTTTGATAGAATCTAGCTTCTCTTTGTATTTTTGTGCTTCCTCAAATAATAGATTTTTTGCTTTTTCTTTCATTTTTTCCTCTAGTAATAGCTTTATTTTTGTAGTATTACCATTTAAAAAATCTTTAACATTATCTATTATATCATTGTATTCTTCCAGCTTATAATTATTTTTAAATATATATTTATCCAAAGTATAGCTATTTTTCGTCTTGAAAAAATTGTGTTCTCATATACCATATCAAAATATACTTTTAATAATCTTCAATATATTTGATACATAAAAAGTACTTATATATGGTCCAAAATATGTTCACTTACCATTTTTAAATCTAGTTTTTATCACCATAGGATACTCATCATCTGTTATTTTAATGTACAAATGATTTTTCCCATCTTTCATAAGTATATTGTATTTTGGCATATACTTTTTTATGAGAGTAGTTTCCAGTATTAGACTTTCAGTCTCATTATTTGTTACTATTGTTTGTATATCCATTATCAGATTTACCATTTTTTGCTTAGCAAAATTTAGTTTTGATTTACCATTAAAATAACTATTTACTCTAGATTTGAGATTGACAGATTTTCATATATATAAAATCTGTCATTTTTTATCAAAAAATTTATATATACCAGGAGATTTTGGTATCTGTTTGAGTAAAATATTTATATTTGACATAAAATAATAATAATTTATAATCTTTATAGTTCAATGTTGGAAAAAAGGAGAGATTTATGAATGTCATAGAAAAATTAGTAGGAAATTCATTTTTTGCATTTTTACTAGTAATAGATATTTTGCTAATAGTAATTTTTTTAGTAATATTAATTTATGCTATAAAATTATTTTTTTTCGGTACATCAGGATACTATTATTACAATATAAATGAAAATGCCAGATTTGAAAGAAGAGAAAGGTCTTTTAAACTATTTTTGTTTAGTTTTATGATATTTATTACTTGGATTATCGTAACAGTTATGTTAATTTCAAGTACACAATAAAAATTATGAACCATTTCAAAATGATATCTACAAAATATAAATTTTATTCTTGTGAGAAGATTTACATGGTTCATTAAAGACAGAATTAAAAACTCTGTCTTTTTTTATTATGTTAAGGAAACACTAAAAGCTTCTCAAATCTATAGTACCATTATCATTCTGCACTTTCTCTATCACTTTTTCTATTTCTCTTTGTTTATCATCCATGCTCATTTTTTTCTCTAAATAATTTTCTACTAGACCAGACAAAGCGTCCATAATCAAATCATAATGCTCTTCATGAGTATCTTTTACTTGTTCATATTCTTGACTAACTTGTTCTATAAAATCTACACATTTATAAGGATTTATAGCATTTCTCAGTAAAAAAGTATCATCTCATATCTTATGAATTAACAAATCTCATTTTTTAAACAATTTATCCCATATTCATGACTGCTGTACTTCTATTCACTCTATTTTTTCAAATTCAACTGTTTTAGAATCAGTTTTTAATAATTTCCAGTCTAATTCTATCACTCACAAATTTGTAACTATCCATACATCATTATACCAATCAAATATCACATATACAATTTTTAAATAAACCAAAAACAAAACTATTTCCAAAAAATAAAATGGAATGATTTCTTGTAATCTAATAGAGTAATAGTACAAAACACTTGGAATCAATGCTCACAAAACCATCCACAAAAACAGACCTTTAAATATATCAATAACATGCATATGAAAAACTCATTTCATTTCCTGTCATTCTGGTACATATTTAGCAAAAAATTTTGTTTCAAATTTATTCATAAGAGAGGAAAAGTTAATAATTTATTAACCCATCCTTGAATTCCTTCCCCTTAGATTTTATACCCGAAGGGAGGTATCCTGTGGACAGGTTAGGGTTATTGCTATTTTAGTACTAGCATTATAGGGCAATGATCGCTTCACATTGTATCTGTCATATATATAGTATCCACAATATTTCAAACAAATGATTTATTTACCACAAAATAATCAATCCTCCATCAAACATTTCTAGGTCTAGCTCCAGCTCTATATGACCACCATGAATAAGTATCAGTTTTATCTGGATACATATACCTAAAAGTATCTATGTAACCATTATCAAGCAATTCTCCAACTTTTGCTCTCTCTATAGGCAAAAATCATATACTATTTTCATTTTCCTTTGGTCTAGCTATATCTATCTCTGTATGACAAATATTGAAATCTCCAGTCAACACTACATTTTTTCACTCTGCAACCAATTTATTTGCATATGATATGATATGATCATAAAATTGTAGCTTATAATCAACCATTTCAGTACCATCTGCTCTAGTACCACCATTTGGGTAGTATCAGTTTATTAGTACGAAATCATCAAACTCTGCCATAGTAATTCTTCCATCATCATGAAAATGGTTTATTTCGTCGAAATGATTTTTAGTATCAATTACATTTAAATCCCTTTTATAAAAAATAGCAGTACCAGCATATCAAGCTCTAGTACCAGTATGCCATACATAATTATATCAAGCCAATTCTCACAATTCCTTCAAAAATTGATCTTCAAATGCTTTTGTTTCCTGTAAACACAATATATCAGGATTTTCTTTTTCTACAAATTCCTTAAATCATTTTTTAGCAACAGCTCTGATACCATTTACATTCCAAGATATTATTTTCATATTATTTATTTATAAATTATTTTACATATTCTAACTTTTGAAGTAAAAAAGTAAAGTTTTCTATTATTTTTTTCTTGAAAAAAGCAACATAATAAATATAATACAAATCACAATTTTAGAATTAATATACAGTAAAATGACAAGTGAAGAAAAAAATAAAGTACACGAACAAGATATAATAGACGAAATGCAAGAAGAGCTAGAAGAAATAGAAACTAGTGAATGAGATATAATAGAAGAAAAAGTAGAAGAAGCATTGAATCCAGAAACACAAGAAGAATTATCAACAGAAGAAGAATGATACAAAGACAAACTACTTAGAACTATGGCTGATTATGAAAATTTTAAAAAAAGAGTAGAAAGAGATAAACAAGATATGATTTTTTTCTTGAAATCAGATATTTTCAAAAAAATCTTACCTAGATTGGACGATTTAGAGAGAATTATAAAAAATACACCACTAGAAATGCAAAACTGAGTACTATTTGAATGAATTTTATCACTAGAAACAAAATTTAAAAAAGACATTGATTCTATGTGAGTAAAATCTTTTGAATCTAAATGATCGCAAGTAGATCCAGATAAACACGATGTAATGACTACAGTTCCATGACAAAAAGAGGGAATAGTTTTTGATGAATTTGAGAAATGATATATGCTTGGTGATAGAGTTTTGAGACACGCAAAAGTAGTAGTTTGAGCCTGAGAATAGTATATTAAACATAAAAGTATAATACAAGTCAATAGTAAAAAACTTGTAATATACTTTTTTTGTATATAATTTTCCTACTTATTTTATATAACTATACATATGGGATCCATAAAGAGCATTATAATAATGCTTATATCGTTTACGATATTTACAACAGAATTAAATGTTTATGCAACTAATTCTTTTACCGGAATTGAAACAAAAATCAATTCTACTTCAAATACTACAAAAATAAAAAAAATGCAATCTGCATTGAAAGAATTCAAATTATACGACGGTGAAATAGATGGTAATTATTCTAGTGTAGAACCTGCACTTATAGCATACCAAAAAGAAAACTGAATAATCACAGAACAAGATGATTATTGAGCAGGACACTTTGGAGAAAAAACTCTTATAGCACTCAGAGAAGATTTTCCAGAGCAATTTAATGAAGTCATAGATAATAACCTAAAAATGGAAGAACCAGTTACAATTGGGAGATATTTTTATGTAACTGCTTATTATTCCCCATTACCTGGTCAAAGAAGATACACTACTTGATCATTTGAATGAGATATTAGATTAAATTGAAATTGAAAACATACAGCTTCATGAAAACCAGTTTTTTCGTGATTATTAGCAGCTCCTACAAATTATACTTTTTGAACAAAAATCGAACTTGAATGACTTTGAGTTTGAGAAGTTTCTGATAGATGAGGTGCAATAGTCAATTCATGAGAAAGATGACATGATTATGACAGAATAGATGTATGGATGTGATATGGAGATGAATGATTATCTAGAGCCATGAAATGGTGAAAGAGAAAAGTATTGTGAAAAATTGTACCAGGTACTAGAGAAATAACTATGGAATTTGCAACATCTCCTGTTGCTAAATATAGTAATTTAATTGTGGATGCAGAAAAACCACTAAAAAAAGATGTAATTGAATTACAAAATTTATTAACAGAAGTAAAAATATATACATGAGCTGTAGATTGAAACTATGATAATGTAAAAGAAGTGCTTATAAAATATCAAGTAGAAAACAATATAATAAGCTCGAAAAATGATCCTGAAGCATGATATTTTTGAGCTAAAACTTTAGCAGTACTTAGAGAAGAATTTGGATGAGAATTATTGAAACTAAAAAACAACAAATTGGACGAAGATGTAGTACTATCAGCAGAATTGAAATCTAAACTAGATTTATTAAACAACAAAATCACTCTGATGATAGATAAAAAGTATTGAAAAAACACTCCTAAAGCTATAGAATACAGAAATAAGCTAAGATCATTGATTGAAAAACAAACTAAAAAAATCAGAAACGAACAAAGAATAAAACAAATGAAATACTTGAAATCTATAATATAATAATATAAATAAATACATATCTCACGAATAAGTAATTTTTTAAATATTAATGTATTAAAATATCAAATATGAAAAAGTCAATACAAAAAATTGGTAATTGACTTTTTTTTATGATAAAATTTATATAAGTTTTATTATTAACCTAATCTTTTCTGAATATGTAATCAGAAAAGTACATAAAATATATGAAAAAAACAATTTCTAAAATACTTATATTTACTATATTATTACCTTTATTTACGATAAAAACATATTCTGAAGATGATTCAGGATATTTTATAGTAACTGCATATTATTCACCGCTACCAAACCAAGAAGCATATTTGACATGAGATTATAATAGTGAACTTAGATTAAACTGAAATGGTACTCACTGAGCATCTGGAAAATCAGTATTTTCTTGAATGCTTGCTGCACCCAAAAACTATACATTTTGAACAAAAATATATCTAGAATGATTAGGAATCTGAGAAGTATCAGATAGATGAGGTGCGATAGTAAATGCATGAAAAAGATGATATGAACACGATAGAATAGATGTATGGATGTGATACGGCGATGAATGATTAAAAAGAGCACTAAACTGGTGAAAAAGAAAAGTAAAATGATATGTTACAGATTCATCTCTAAACACTACTCTAGATTATAAACAAATTGCTGCACCAGATTGGGCTACAAATTGACTTAAAAAAATATCAAATATTTTTACTATTTGATTAGGTAAATGAAGTGATATATGATTGGTTAGAAAACTACAAAATCTGTTTACAGAAGTATGATTATACAACTGAGAAGTGGATTGAGTATACAACAATAAAGTGATAGACATAGTATACAACTACCAAATAGATAATTGAATAGTAGATTGACCTACAACATATTGAGCTGGATACTGGGGGAAAAATACTAGAGAACTATTTTTAAAAGAGTATTTAAATTGAGACTTCGACAAAAAAATAGAAACAGAAACTAAAATAATAGAAAATAATATTAACAATACAAACAATATTAACAATACAAGCAATATAGAAACAATAACAGAGAATAAAGTAGCCGAACCAATAAATAAAACAGAAATATTTGATAGAGCAGTAACTGAAAAAGACGATATAATAAAACTACAAAATATACTTAGAGAATTATCATTATATAAATGAGAACCAACAGGTATATATGAAGATATAGTAGACACAGTATATGATTATCAAATATCTAAATGAATAGTATCATGATTATCTAGTCCATGAGCTTGAAATTTTGGACCTATGACTAGAGCTTCACTTAAAAAAACATATGAAGAACATATAGCAAAACTAGAGCAAGAACAAAAAGAAAAAGCTAGAATAGAAGCAGAAAAACAAAGAGAGATAGAAAGACAAAAAGAACTAGAAGAAAAATATAAAAAACTAGAAGAACTATCAGCAAAAAAAGCAGAAGAAAAAATAGCATCTATTTGAATACCAAAATTTGGTGAAGTATCCGTATGAGTAAGAACATTACAAGTTACACTAAAAGAATTATGATATTTTGAATATAAAGATACGGCAATATTTTGAGATATGACAAAAGAAAGTATATTTAGTTATCAATTATCAAAAAAACTAGTTTCAAAAAAAGACGACTTATGAGCTTGAATGATATGACCTAGAACACTAGATACAATAAAAAATGACTTAAAACAAAAGTATTTACAAGAGCTAGCAAAAAATGAAGGTGTAAACAGTGAAGAAATAGCAGCAATTGTGGAGAATAAGATGTAAAATATAAATAGGTGACAAAATATCGTCACCTATTTATATTTTGTCAAATTGACATATTTAAAATATATTATATAAATTAAAAAAATAATTTGTTAATATATAGATATGAATAATCAATATCATGTACAAAATACTTATCAAAGCTAATAATTTTAGGAAGCAATTCCTAATTTTATTAGCTTTTTTATTACAAATTATTTTTATTTTATTTCAGTTTTTATCTAATGTAAATATATAAAACTGAAACATATTATTTAAGACTAATTTTAATATCTTTATGATTAACAAGGTAAATAAAAT
This sequence comes from Candidatus Altimarinota bacterium, assembly GCA_028688895.1. GTDB lineage: Bacteria > Patescibacteriota > Gracilibacteria > BD1-5 > UBA6164 > UBA6164. The sequence goes on from JAQTXG010000035.1 coordinate 7,833, forward strand.
AGAAAATCCAAGCAAAAATGTAACAAAACAGTTCAGAGATGTTATATTTACTTTGAGCTTGGCGTGATTAATTGGTACTTGAACCCAAGTTAATGCAGAATCTAACTGAATAGATTCTATTTATGAATGAATGTTAAATAACACTACTGCAACAACACCAAATATTAATGGTAAGAAGTGCTATGTTAGAGATGATATAATTAATAACCAAGAAAAAAATAAAAATATCTATTCTTTACCTGTTTACAACAAAAATACTCAGTTATGATTATCTACAGAATGAGAAATAGCAAATGCACACATTGAAATTTATGATAACACTTGAAGATTTGCTTATTTTTGAGTAACTGATTCTGAATGAAGATTAATTATAGACAAGGAGCTATTAATAAGTAATTTAGGTTTTTTATGATATGAAGTAAAAAATTTTGATAATTATAATCAAGTATTTACTATCAAAGTTAAACGGTGAAATATCCAAGACAAAAATATGGATTTTTGCACTGATAATTACCCTATTACTACTAGATGAAACTATTCTATTACATGAACTATAAATCAACTAAATAATTCTACGGTATCAAGAATATCAACATTAGTAGAAAATATAATAAATTGACCAGACAATAGTAATCTAAAATATTATGTAGAAAATAACTGACTAAACCCAAAAATAAATGATGATATCAATCTAATATATAATAATTACAATAACACAGTACAAAGAATTTTAAACTGACTAGTAGTTAGTTATTGATTGAAAAATGTAAATCATGATAATTTGATAGATTATAATGATGTATATAAATTTTCAGACCTACAGTTTTTGACTCAGAAAACCTTGGATACGTATATATGATTTATTAGAAATTGAGATGAAAAATCAAAACAAAACAGAACAAGTCAAATTAAAATAAATATGAATTTAATAGTTATAAATACAGAGATATTAGGAAAAGACTATATAGTAACTTTGGATTCATATATGAAATGATCAAAGATAATATATTCATATTTCAAAGATTTTTCAAAACCAATATCATATACTGTTTGACAAGAATTGATTATTTCAGACGGGGAAACTATATATATAAGAGAAAATTATAGTGATACTAATACATCATGAACTATAAGTAAACTAGAATTCAATAATGGAAAATTATATAGAGATGCAAATATAATATCTAGTATAATTGTAAATAATTCAGTATGATGAACATCTGGAAATACAACTAATACAAACACTTGAGCACAAGCAAATTGATGAAATACTTGAAATAATACAACTAATCCTATAGTTAATAATTGAAAATGATCTTATACAAATATTGATACAAATAATTCAAAAACTATAAACACAATAGATGAAAGTTTAGATATAGTTATTTCACAAATACAAAAAGAAATATCTGCAGATAATTCATCAACTATTCTACAAAAAATACTAGATGAAATTACTAGTATAGAAAAAGAAATAGAAGCATTGAAAGAAAAATCAGCAAAAAATAATACTATTAAAACAAATGTACAAAACGAGCTATACCAATTAACTCAAAAATTAACATCACTAAAACAAACACTGACAAACAGTTATAACAAACTAGATAATAATGCAAAAGTATTATTAGAATCAACACTTTGAACAAATCAAAAACAAGATGCTGTTAATAGTATATTATCAAGAACACAGACTAAAACAGCTAAAGTATGAACTAAAACATATGATAAATTACCAAACAAAGCACAAATAAAGGTTTCACTTGATTTATTGAATACTAAAGCTGTAGAATTAAATAGAGATGTAAATACTTTGAAACAAATACTTGATAGACTAGAATGAATATATAAAACAAAACAAAAAGAATATCAAGATTCTGTAAATGTATATAATCAATATCAAACAGATAAATCAAAATATCAACAAGTACTTCAAAACTTTAATACAGTATTTGGTCCACTTAAATCCCAAGGTACATTTAAAAATCTAAATTTGAATGTATGATCTATAGTTACAAAATATTGAGTTAATAGAGCTATAAATGATCTAAATAGCAGATTAAATGAAACTAGAATTCCTGAAAACAGGTATTATGCATTGGATAAAAAAACAAGATGATTAAAAGATACATGAGATAAAGATTTTATGTCACTTATGTGATATAGAGCTACGATTAACACTGATTATTGAAACAATCTTAGCTATCCTGCTACTATAAAATTAAAACTAAATTGAAGTGTTATAAAATCATTTACAGTAAATAATTCACAAAATTCTAAAGCAGTAATTGATTATATGTACAAATTGGTAGAAAGACAAGTAGCATCAAATGAATTGAACAAGTTATTAGCTATTGAAAATGAAAAAAAAGAAATAGCAAAAAGAGTTCTAGATAATACAGGACAATACAAACAAATAAAAGTTTTATGACAAGACTATTATAGAAGTGCTGAAATTGATTATCAAAAAGCAAAAACTAATTATGATAATATAAAATCTAAATATGATTTCAAAAACAACTTGCTAAATTGATACAAAAACTTGATAAGTAATTATTGAACTTGAATAAATAATGTAGAAGCAACAAATGCTCAAGTAACAGAAAAAAAATGAAATATAAAATTGGTAGAGGTGAATATTAAAGAGACAATTGAAGCATTATGAGTAAAAGAAACAAGTATAAAACAAAAACAACAAGAATTTAGTAATTGAGTAAAATCATTAGCATCCAATTTTTTAACTACTTATAAAACTAATCCTAATACTTCAAATAATACTAAACAGTTTGCTGATTATCCTAGATGTTATGTAGAAATGAAAAATTGATATACTCCAGTATATAAAAATAGAAATGGAGATGTATTTCGTTGAAATCAAACAGCAATAGATAATAACAAATATATAAAGCATCCATTTACCATTTATGTAAGATTTAATATAGATTGATCTTGATATGATTATCCAGCTGAAGTATGGGTTGAATACAAAGAAAATGCATGAGATCAATTTTCTCATCCGACTGAAACTATTAAAATCAACTCTAGAAAAGAATTCGATAACAGAGAAGCTATTATGATGCTTGCAAAAAAAGCGATGTCGGATATAACTTTATTGAGATTAAATAAAACAAATGATAATAAAAGTACAAAAAAAGAATCTCCTGTTACTGATACTTTAAAATTGACAATTACTGACTTAGTTAAAAAATTGGACAAACAATACAATATTCAAGAAAAAAACTATCTTGCTAAATATATAAGTAAATACTTAATATATAAAGTTGAGAAAATTCAACTAGAAGTACAATTTTGACTATGATTTACTACTTGATATTGAAAAGCAATTTATGATACTGCAGAATATTTAGAATCATTAACTTTTATAAAATTAAAGACTTTACTAGGAAACATATGGAATACATTATCTGATTCAACAGAATACTGATTAAATATTTCAAAATATTGGAATACATTAATTAGTTATACAACTAATAAAAATCCTTGAGACTTACAAAAATTAAATGATTTAGAAAAAAAATTATCATTTGCACCAGAAATAATTTATGCAAAAAATTTACTTACATCAATTGATTGGGATAGATTTGAAGATAAAAGTTATTGGATATGATATTATACTGGTTATTTAGCTGAAAATGTTTTAGTATCAAAATGAGTATGAGCTTGAACAAGTTTTGCAAACAAATTGCTAAATATATCTAAACTATCTCAAAAATTAAAATATGCTGGTGTAATATGAAATTTAACAAGTTTAGAAAAAGTAATAATATTACAAGATAAATTGATAAAATGATCAAAAAATTGGAATGTAGCAGATATACAAACAATAGCAAATAAAACAAATAATCCATCACTAATATATAATCAATTTGATAATTGAGAAATATATAAAATATATTATAGATGAGGAGATATATTATTCTTAGCAAAATGAAAACCTACAAATGGATTTGAGCATATTTTTATTACTTGAAGATGATGAGTAGATAATCTAACTAGATATGAACAGTTATATAAGACACAAAATGTAACATTAAACAATTGGTTAAAGAAAGAACCTTGATATTGATATGAAATAGATAGTCCTGATAATATGATGAGATTTATTAATGATATTATAAATAAAGGAGTAAAAGAAACAAAACCTGGCATTGAATGATTTAGTTATATTTTAGAAATGAAAAGTATAAAGAGAACAATGGTTGTTTGATTTTGAACAAATTGATATTTGACTACAATAACATACAAATAATAAATTATTTTATAATTAAAAGGAATATGGAAAAATATAATGAATATATGGAACACTTATGATCAATATTTAGGGTAGATTGAATAGTGGATGAAGCATCATATGAATGAATATGTTGGTGAATATGAGATTTTACATGAATAGAGTGAATAAATTGTAACTCTATATTTACGCTTACAGAAAAAGATTATAATACATTACAATGAAAATATGTTGTATGAGTATTTAGTTGAACGATGAGTGAATGAAGTTATTTCTGAAAAACAGATGAAGATGAATGAGTTTACAAAGATGGTATTATATATGAATCTTCATTGTGAATATATATGTATGATTATGTTGTATGAACTATTTATTATGAAAAAATAACTAAGTGAGAAAATACATGAGAAAAAGAATATTATTTTAAAGTATGAAATTTGCTATTTTCTTTATGAACAAGGAAACGGGCCTGTGAAAATAATGATTACCATAAAATAGACGATAGAGAACTACCTATGAAAATAAAATTAGTGTGACCAATAGATAATTCAGAGATAAAATGATCAATTAGTATAGTATGAATAATCAAAGACACTGTAGAAGAACTCATAAAAGTAATATTAGAAGAAAAATGAATTCATCCAACTGATAAAGAAATAAATGAAATAGTAAAAAACAGTGCATTTAATCCAGAAAACGAGAGAAAATGAATACTAAATCCTGTTTATAGAACAGAAGGAAGAGAAGTAAAAAAAGTAAAAGTATATACTACATATTTTTGAAATTGAACAAAAGAAGTGAAAATAGAAAATTTAGATTAATTATATTTTTAGAATTCTGAACAATCATTTAAAATGATAAATTTTCTTGAGATATATTAAAAATAGAAAAAATCTATGATATAGATTGGAGTGATGAAAAGAATATAGAGTATATAGATAAAATAAATAAAGAATTTTGAGAAGAAATAATAGTTATGGAGTAAATCAAAAATTAATGTTAATAGATTTAGAAATGAGGAAAATTAATATAAATTACAATTTAATAATAAAAAATATATGAAAAAAACGCGCATGATATTGAATTATATAATATCAATATTTAATTTTAAGTGAAAAGATACAGGGTTACATTTTTTTATAAAAAGCATAATATCAATAATAATATGATATGTATTAGCTATAATTATTCTATGAATTTATTCATTAATTAGTTATTATTTATTATCAAATGATTTATTATATGATAGTTTATCATTTTATTTAATACTGAGTTTTACTATAAGTCTGACAATAATATTTGTATTACATATATTTTTGTTAGGCAGAAGATTCAGAGATATATGATACGATAATGTATCATTACCAATAGTTTTATATATTTTGATAAGCACATTTTTTCCACTTGGATTATTGTATTGGATATATTTATGTTTTGCAAAATCTAAAAAAATATCATAATTTTATAACAAAATAACATGAAAAAGATATTAATAATATTGTTAGTACTAATATTTTCCAGTTACAAATCATTTGCTTTATCCGAAATGGATAATAATACATGTAGATTGGTATGAGAAAATTATACAACTCAAGATTCATATAATCTAATAAAAGTAAATAAGGATTCTTCATATTATTATGTAAAGGATAATAATTGAAAGAAAGTAGTAGTTTATGTTGACACTAATTGAATACAAACTGAGAGTAAAATAGAGTTTGATAGAATTGATAATATGATAAATTCTCCATTATGAACAAGTATAGCATATTATTGAGAAATAAGTTGAAAATTTATTTTGATTGTTAATTCTAAAATTTATTCTAATTTTAAAGAAATAAAAGATTTTAAATTTTCACCTGATTGAAAAAATTTTTTATTTAAATCAAATGATGATTATTGAAATGAAATTATAATAAAAGACTGATCTGTTTTTGTTGATAATATTTTCAAGTCAATTGATACAATTTATTTTTCTGAAGATTGAAAACATATATTTTACTTTGCAGAAAAAACATTAAAATATGAAATTGACAATGAAATTGAAAATGAAGCAAATGATTTATTAGATGAATTTTTAATATCTTATGATAATTTTAATAATAACAATTATACAAGTGATAATTCTTCAAAAGTAAATAATGATTTAGCTAATAAT
>JAQTXG010000036.1 GCA_028688895.1 Candidatus Altimarinota bacterium
ATGCAAACTGAGTACTAAAAGTAAAAGCAAAAGACAAAGGTACAGGTAAAGAACAACACATAACAATCCAAGGTTCTACAGGTATGGATGATGCTGAAGTAGATAGACTAGTAAAAGAAGCAGAAGCAAAAAAAGAAGAAGACAAAAAGAAAAAAGACTTAGTAGATGCTAAAAATACAGCTGACTCAACAGTAGCACAAGCAGAAAAAATGCTTAGAGACAACGCTGACAAAGTAGAAGATGCAGACAAAAAACTAGTAGAAGAAAAAATAGCAAAAGTAAAAGAAGCATTAGCAAAAACTGAAGCTACAAAAGAAGACCTAGAATCACCTACAAAAGAATTAAACGACACAATGATGTCAGTATGACAAAAAGTATACTCACAACCAGGTGCAGAACAAGCACAAAGTTCAGAAACAAAATCAGACGACTGAGTAGTAGACTGAGATGTAGAAACTGATGGAAATACGACAAGAGTGTAAAATAAAAATAACTCCCAAGAATTTGGGAGTTATTTTTTAAACTCTTTAAAAAATACAAGGATATTAAGAAGTAGGACTCAGATGAGCCGAGTGTAGAAACAACCAAACATAGCCAGTTAGAACTTCTCCCCCTAACAGTTTTGCAATACTTGTGCTATCACAAGACCACACCAAAAACAAAAAATACAAAAAAATACAAAAATAAAGCAAAAAAAATCAAACTCTCACAATCATAAAAAAAGCAAGTTTCACTTGCTTTTTTTACTACAAACTTATATCATAAACACCCCCTACCTTTGCACCTGCTTTCTTTGACTTCATCAATTCCTCCTTTAATTTAATCTTCTCTTTCAATATATATTTTGATTGAACTAACATATTCATCAAATAATTACGATAAACCTCAGACTTATTAGTTTCTGTTCAAGTTTTTTCCAAATACAAATGAATAGAATTTATTACTTTTTCCAATAAATTTCAATCTACTTTTACACTAGCCTGCTTCGTAGTAGTTTTTGGTATTATGTTTGATAATACTTTTACTACTATTGAAGCTGACTTAGATTGAACTAATGGATCATTTGAAAATAAGCCTAATTGTTTATCTTTCAATAAATCAAATGATTTTTCTAAATTCTTATTTCTATCATTTATTTCTGTTGCACTCATAACTGTAATCATATCAGTGCTATTACTATTTTTTTCTACATTTTTAATACTTATATCCTGTACATTTTTTTTATCAATATTTTTAGCGTTTAAATCTTGAATAAGTGTATTATTATAAGCTTTTTGATTAACAGAACTAGATTCAAATTTAACATTATTAACTCCATTCGTATTTTTTATATTTTCAACAACTACTTTTTTATAGTTCTTTTGATTATTTCACATTACTTTTCAAGAATTATTTGATTTTCAAGGCCTATAATGTCTTGTCATGCTAGAAATATGTACACTGTTATCACCAGATAATGAAATATTATCAATTAAATTATCATTACTAATATCAAAAACATCTTCTACATCAGATTTTACTTTCGAAAAAAATATTCAAAATTTATCTTTTGAACTTAATCAATCTTTAGAATTATTAATACTTTTTATATTTAACGACATCTTAATTATATTATTACTATAATACATATATTAAAATAAATATTATTTTTTGTCAATTAATAACAATTATTATACAATATTTTATAAAATAATCTATAAAATTGACAATTATAAAAAATAAATAATATAAACCTACTCAAACACAACTTAAAAGGAGAAAATGTATGAGCATGAACTTCGGTTTAGAAATATTCGTAAGTCTTGTAATTGTAGCTCTTGTAATTTTCTTCTGTTTTAGAATTTTACCGAGAAATGCAAATGTAATTGTATTTTTTATAGATAACAAAAAATATCTATCACCAAACTGTATAAGCAACTGGAGAAAATACCTAGGAGCACCTACTGTTTTGACTTTCATATTTGCTGTAATGGTAGAAAATGATTTATTAGCCTATATTTCTGTTTGGATTTTTGTGTTTTTGGCTATAAGCGATTTACTAGATGGTGCAGTAGCCAGAAATTGCAATATGATGACTCCTGAAGGGGCAAAACTAGATGCACAAGCAGATAAATGGTTTGACTTACCAGCATTATTTGCATTTTGCTTATTCCCTGTTTATGAACCGATTTATTTTATAATTGTCAGCTGTATAGCTATATTTGATATAATTGGTCAGTTCATCAGAGGTAAAAATAGCCCACCAGAAGCAGGAATAATAGGAAAAGCAAAAACAACAGTAAAATTTATATGCATATATCTCATGAGTTTTGCTGGCAGATATGACGAAATATACCAATTATTGAAACTAGAAACAGTTATATTGATTTTGTTATTTTTAGCACTCTTACTTGCTGGACTTTCTATGGGTATGAAAACTAAATGGTACCATGACTACATTAGAAAGTACATACAAGATTATGTTTAAAAAAAGGCACTTACTTAATTGTAAGTGCCTAAAACTTTTCTAGTTTTATATTAATCCTTTATCAACTTAAAACCACAATATTCCCAATACTCAATTCATCAAACCAAATCAGAAACATCAGTAAATCAATTCATACTCATATATTCTAACAAATACTGTGTTCTATTTCAATGCCAACAATAAATCAAATACTTTTTATTCCTATCCAAAGTGAGCAATTGAGGAACAAATTTTTTAGAATAAATATCGAAAAATAAATCTGTTCATTTTATATATCAATAAATCTTCTTTTCTTCAGGAGTTCTTATATCAATTAAAATAGTATCTTTTTTAAATACTTCATCACTAAACTGTTTAGAATGTAATCTCCTGATACTCATAAAATAAAGATAAAAAATATTTGCAAGTGAAGAATTTAGCACTTTGAGTTTGAAACCATAATAATTTGTCAACAGAGGGTTTTAGCCCTTTGAGTGTTAAAAAACTCAAATCAACTATCCAAAAATATGTCAAAAACGAGTATTTTGAGGCAATATTTTAAAATTCTAATGAGCCGTACATTTAGTACGGTGAATGAATTTTAAAATATTAACGAAAAAATACGACGTTTTTCACATATTTCTACAATCATTTCCTCTCCATAAACGCTGTATTATCTACTTCCCTTCACATAAAATCAAAAAACAATTCTGTTGCTGTTTTTCTAGTTCATTGTCACAAAATTGTATTTAAAAATTTTTCTCATACTTTTCTATCAAACATTCATAATTCTTTTATTTTTGAAAAAACATCTGCTTCTATTATCTCTGCCCACATATATGAATAATATCATGCACTGTAACCTCATCCAAAAATATGTCAAAAACTACAATACATTTTGTAATCTTCTCACCTAGGAAAAATAGAATATTTATTTACTATTTCCAAAACAATTTTATCAAGCTTTTCTACATTGTCTACAATCTCACTAGAGTAAATAGTCATGTCCAACAAGGCAAATTCATTTTGTCTAGCTACAAATGTACCTGACATATAAGTCTTTAAGTTGTCCAACTTGTCCAACATCACATGACTCATAGATTCTCAAGTATCTACATGTTTAGCCAATTTTTGCAAACTTTCTCTATCAGCTACCCAATTTTCTAGCAATTGACTAGGCAATTCTACAAAATCCCACTCTACTCAAAATCCAGATAATTCACTATATTTACTTTCACTACTTATCTCATGTAATGCATGTCAAAATTCATGAAACAAAGTTTCTACATCTCTCATTCACAAAGTGATTTTTCAATCAGTTTTTTGAAAATTACATACATTTACTATTATAGGTACAATTGTTCTATTCCTCCCTTGATAAGGGGAGGTTAGGTGGGGTTTTTCATATTCTTTTTCTCTCAAATTATCTGCCCATGCTCATGGTCTTTTATTTTTTCTATAAAAAGGATCTAAAAAATAATAAGAAATCAGTACTCAATCTTTGTATACCTCATAAATTCTAATATCCTCTAGATTTGACTCTATTTCTATGAGTTCTATTCAATAAAATTCTTTTGATAAATTATGCAAATAAGTCAAAGTATTTTCAAATTCAAAATAATTTTTCAACTCTTTATCATCTATATCATACTTTTTTTCCTTGTATATTCTAGAATAATAAGCCAAATCTTCAGAATCTATTTTGTCTAATTTAAAATATGCTTTCAATTCATTTATTTCACTATTAGCTTTAATATATGCCTTTTTTGAAATTCATTCAATCAACTCAAAAACTTGCTTTGGACTTTCTGCCATTTTTGAATTCAAACTTAATTCAGCATAATTTTTATATCACAAAATCTCTGCTTTTTCCTTTTTTAATTTCAAAATATTTAAAATATTTTCTCTATTATCATACTTTCAATTGCTTGCAAAACTATAAAAAGCACGAGCAAAATCTCATCTGATTTTTTTATCACTACAATATTTCATAATAGCTTGATAACTAGTAGGATCAGAATCAAATAGGTATCAATCTAGTCATTTTTCTTCTGCGAATTTCCTAGTAATTTCCAAAACTTCCTTCGGTAAATCTTGTATAACTTCAAAATTACTTATATGATATTCAAATTGTCATTCATCATCTACTATATTATTGGTAAAATCATCTGACAATTTAGACAATTTTTTATTCAATTCTTTTAATCTATCTTGCTTATCTATAGGTAAATCTATTCACCTATCCTTAAAAGCCTTGATTCTCAGATACATAATTCTAATTTGTTCTTGATCCAAATCTAGATTATTTTCTACATATACAAGTTTATCAAAATAATCTTTATTATAAGCAACATAGTTTCAAAAATCTTGCAATTTTGGTCTAAAGTCCTCTATTATTTTTCTGATTTTTTCAGTGTTTTCTACACTTTGCAAATGATTTAGTAAACTCCAAAAATAATCCAAATTACTTTCTTCTTCAAATGATTCAAATGTTAAGTCTTTGTTTTCTATTTTTAAAAAATCTTCAAATTTTTGTTTATCTATTTCTAAAAATTCATCCAAAATAATTGGCGCTATATCCAAAATCTCATCAGAAAATACCAAATTTAAGTCAGGAAATCATTCTTTTTCTAGTTCATTTATCAGTTTTTGTTTCAAATTCATAGGTTATATATTTTTTAATTAAGTAATAATATTATACTGAAAATTATTATATTTAAAACAAAATCTTTTAAAATTTTATCAACAATATAATCTTTAAAAAAATTGACATATATATATATATATATATACTAAGCAAGCTTTTAATTTTGAAAGCTTAAAATAAATGAGGTAGGTAATGAAAAAAGTACAATTTATTGGTTTATTACTCGTTACAATGTTTTTTGCAAGTACAGCAAACGCATTAAACGTGACAATGGTTACGTGTGATAACCCTACACTATCATTAAAGGTGAGTGCAAGTACATGGGATGTATATGTTCACAAAGATATCTATGTAAGAGGCACAAACTCTTCAGGATATACTTGGACACTTAGTCAACCACTTGATGATGGCATAGCGGTACCATATTACTTCAATTTTGGTAATACACCCATAGGTGATTTTGTAAATTACACTATTTTCACTCCTCAAACAAATTTAGGCTCGGGTAGTTGTCCATAAACTAGTTCAAGCTTAAACAAATTAATAGATGGAAGATAAAAATTCCATCTATCTATTAACTAAATTTTAAATTATGTTCACAAGTCTACTAATAATTTATAGCACAGTTTTATTTTTATTTTTCAATCTATATCTATATTCAAATAACCTGATACTTTTAATATTATCAATTATTATATTTTGATACATATTATATAATTTATATAATATAGAAAAAGAAAAACTAATTAAAGTAACAAAAGTTTTTTCATTATTTGTAATAATATTTATGATATATATTTATTATTACTCATATATAAATATTGAAAAACCTACATATAATTTTTTAGAAGCATACAATAGTGGTGATATAAATAATAAAGAAGAACACTGATTAATATATAAAATTGAAGACTACGAAAATTGTTTTAAAAAATGATGTGAAGTATTAGAATATTATAGAAATGATATAACATCTATTAATAAATATTTAGAAAATAATTTTAGTTTTGTCTCATTAATAAAAGAAAATAAAGAAATCAAAGAAATGATTAAAAAGAAAGAATACTTAGAAAACAAATGAATTAGTACTACAAATTTTAAGATTAATTTTGATATAGATAGTTATACAAAAAACTATTTGAACACAATAAAAATTCAAAGAAAAGAATACTTAACTTTAAATAACAATATATTTATAAATAAAAAACAGTATTTTAAATACCTAGATAATTATCTATATAAAATTTATGATTATGTAAAATATAATGATATTGAATGAATAAGAACATTAGAAAATGATTACGAAAGAAATGTATTTAAACTTCCTTTAAATAGAAAATATTTGTATAATGTATTAATTATTGCACCTAAAAATATTTATAGTGATATGAGCTCAATAAATTCACTTACAAACAATATAAATAAAATAAATCACTAAACAATAGGCAAAAATAGATAAATAAAATTAATTTTATTTATCTATTTTTTTATAACAAATGTGAAACTTCAAATAAAAATACAAAAATTCAAATTTTATCAAAGTTTTCTTTGTTTTTAATTATATTTATGTAAAATGATTTTATAAATAAATCCTAATTTTCAAAGTTAAAATGAATAAAAACCCAAATATAGACGAATCTTGGTACAATGTATTAAAAAATGAATTTGAAAAACCATATTATAAAAATATAAATCAAAAAATAGAAGCAGATATAAATAGTTGAATTACACTCTATCCAAAAACAGAAAATATATTCCAAGCATTTAATAAAACTCCTTTTAACAAATTAAAAGTCGTTATTTTATGACAAGATCCATATCATGGTGAATGACAAGCTCAAGGTTTTTGCTTCAGTGTACCAGATAATATGAAACAACCTCCAAGCTTGAAAAATATCTACAAAGAATTAAACAGAAGTTTGTGATTGGATATTCCGAAATCTTGAGATCTAACTCCATGGACTAAACAAGGAGTATTTTTACTAAATGCAATACTTACAGTACAAGCTGGAAATCCTGCAAGTCATGCAAAAATATGATGGGAAAATTTTACAGACCATGTTATAAAAACTATATCAGATGAAAAACAATGAATTGTATTTATGCTATGGTGAGCTTTTGCACAAAGCAAGAAAAAATTAATAGACACAAAAAAACACTTTGTTTTAGAAACAACTCATCCATCACCCTTCTCTGCACACAGATGATTTTTATGAAGTAATTGTTTTAAAGAAACAAACGAATTATTAATAAAAAATTGAAAAATACCAATAAATTGGCAAATATAAAAAGGCGCTTTCGCGCCTTTAACTCAATATGTAAAATAAAAAAACAAAAAAACAAGAATTAAAATAAAAATAACAAAACTAACTAAATTTTTTCTTAATTTTCTATAATCCAAATTTTCATTTTCCTTTCTATAATGATTTAGTAAAAGTTTTTCTTTTTGATATTTTTTCCTTCTTTCTTTTTCTTTTTTCAATTTCCATGAAAAACTAGATTTTTTTTGCTTATTTTTATTAACATAACTCATTTATTTCTCCTTTTGTAAATAAAAAAACAAGTTATTAGATAATAACTTGTTTTTTTATTATGTCAACCTATATAACTTCTATCTCATTTTTCCAAATATCCTTTAATTTTTGTCTCTTTCTGATTTCAACTATTTCTCAACTGTCACCTATTAATAATTCTCAAGCCTCTGGAAACGAGTTATAATTTTTCATACTCATAGAAGCATTATAAGCTCAAGTACCATCAAAGACTATTATATCTCAAATTGAAGCTTTATTTAAACTCACAGTTTCAATTATCTCCTGATCATAAAGTTTAGTAGTAAGCACATCCCCAGATTCACAACAATGCCCTACAACCACATAGTCTTCTTTTTCTTTAGAATCATTTATAATAGTTATAGGTTGTTGCACTCAGTACATTGCAACTCTAGGCATTTCTGTCATTCATGTATTTGCCCTGATAAATTTATATCAATCTTTTCAAGTATCTATTATACTATTCACTTTTGCAACTACACAACATGAATTTATAACTAAATACTTACCTGGTTCTACTTCCAATTTTATTTTTCTACCTGTTTCTTTGTAAAAATCTTCAAATTTTTGTGCAACAGATTTTCAAATTGCTTGTAAATCTGCTGTTTTTTCATAAGGCATTATTGCCATTTTGAAACCTCATCACATATCCAAAGTAGTAGCATCATCAAATTGTCTCACAAATTCCAATCATATATTAGCACTATTTGTCCATGATTCTGGTGTATTTTCTGATCATATATGTATATGTATTTTCGTAATTCTTAAATCATATTTATCTGCAACTTTTTTTATATCAGGTATATATTCATGCCATATACCAAAAGCTGAAGTTTCACCTCAAGTAGATATAGCCTTAAAAGCTCATGATCACATACCAGGATTTATTCTCACTCATATTTTTATTCATTTTTTAATTTTTCAAATAGCTTTTATTTGTTCTAAACTTGTTGCTACTATAAATACTCATAAATCTAATAATTTCTCTAAATCATGAGGTGTTTCTTGACCTGAAATTTGAATTTCTTTTGGTTCAAATCAAGCATTCAAAGCTCTAAAAGCCTCAAATTCAGAACTACAATCTACCTTTAATCATTTATTTCTAAATATTTTTAAAATATTTATATTAGCATTAGCTTTCATAGCATATCTAACCTTATGTCAAAATGCACTAGGAAAAGCCAAAAAATCATCAGCAGCTTTTTCTAACTTTTCTTCAGAATAAACATAAACAGGAGTATCAAAATTCTCAACTATAAAATGTGCTTGCTCTTTTTTTAAGAAATTCATAAAAATATAATTAATTTTTAATATATATAATAATATCAATCAAACACTTTCACTGCATCTCATCTCATGATCACAGAATCACTTAAATTTCAACTCCATTTCACCTCCAAAATTCATCCAGGTAAATCTACTTTTATAAACTTATCTTTTAATAATTTTCAAGCCAATATTCAAGCTACAACAGCAGCACATGCTCAAGTTCAACAAGACAAAGTTTCTCATACTCACCTTTCCCACACTCTCATCATGATTTCTTTTTCAGATTTTATCTTTACAAATTCTACATTTGTTTTATTAGGAAATATATCAGTATGATTTTCTATTTTTTTTCAATACTTATGTATATCCAATTTTTCCAACAATTCACACAATATATTTGAATCTCTACAGAATATAACAGCATGAGGATTTCACATACTTACAGGTGTAAATATAAACTCATCATTATCTATTTTTAGAGGAAATCTATCTCATAAATTTTTACTTTTATAAATTAGATTTTTAATTCTAGATGGCTTTCACATATCAACAGTTACAGTATTGTTATCAATTGACAAATTATATATTCAAATATCAGTTTCTACATCAATATTTTTATCTCATATTAATCACTTATCTAGCAAATATTTCATATAACATCTAATACCATTACCACACATTTCTGCCTGACTACCGTCAGTATTATACATAACATATTTAAATGCCACTTTTTTTCACTTTGAAACAACCAAAACTCAATCAGATCAAATTCAAAAATGCCTACAACACATATTTTTGATCAATTTTTTTGTTAATATTATTTCAGATTTTTCTAAATCATCATTATTAATTAATACAAAATCATTTCATGTTCAATGCATTTTTACAAAGTATAATTTTTTCATATTAATATTATTATCAATTAAACTATAATCATTTTTCAATTGCATTCAAAATTTCATCTGTTTTCTTTGAATAACTTACTCACACAAATGGTATCTGATAAACTTGAGATAATATTATAGAATGAAGTCTCATAGCTAAACAAATATCAAATTCTTTATAAATGTATTTTTTATATACATCCTCCATTGTACTTACGATTCTAATTTTTTGATTTATTCTCAAAAAATTATACAAAAACATATAATCATTAGCTAAATAATCAGACTTATGAAAACTATTTGGAAGCAAAATAACTTCTCATCATTTTTCAAGTATATAATCTATTATATCATTAATAATTTTTTCTTCATCTTGATTATTTTTTTCCAGTCATGTTTTAGTCAAATATCATTTTCTAAAAGCTATTGCTACTTTTTTTCATTTTAAATCTATATCTTCAAAATCAGTAAATCTAAAATCAAAAGAATTTACTTTTTTAATAATCATATTTTTACTTGTATCAGAACTCACATCACTAAATACTGGATCTTTCACAATAGTTGATGCTATTCACAATTCTTTTAACAATTCATGACTATAACTATCACGAACAGTTACTTCAGCTTGAGAAAATATTTGCTTTACTTTGTGATAATTAAACTTGTCTTTTATATTTAATCATACAGCAAAAAATAATACATTTTTTCTAAAAAAATTAAATACCCTAGTCCTAAAAAGCCATTGATCAAGTGGTTCTCTAGTAGATTGATTTTCAGAATCATATATAATACCTCATCATCAAATAACTATCAAATCACTAATAAAAACAGTATATAAAAATACAAAGAAATTTTTAATATTGTTAAAAATATTTGAAATATCTCTTATTCAAATAGGAAAATATTCTCTATATACTACATTTGATTTTTTTAAAAATGGATTTTTATAATCATAAGAAAAAACAACAAACTTTGTATCTTTTCAGTATTTTTTTTCTAAAAGCTTCACTTCATTTTTTAGTATAAGTTCATCTCACAAGTTTTGTCATCAGATAGAAGCAAAAATCGATATTATCATAATAAAATATATAATTAAATCTAAATTGTAATATATAATAGATAAATTAATATAAAAAGCAATTTTTTAGAAAGTAATATCAGAAATAAATCGAAAAATAAGTTAAAAACTATAAAAAAATACAAAATACAAAATCAAAAAGCCCCCTTTCAGGGGGGCTTTAAAACAAACACTGGCAATTACTCAAAATGAGTGGCGCCGACGGAAATTGATTAATTAGCTCTAAATGTTTCAGTTTGCTGTCGAAACATGATACTCTCCTAGATGTAGTTACAATATTCTTTTCTTTTTTTATTGCTTTATTCTTATGGGGAAGCTCTTATATACATGGGATGTCCTCATGATTTGGCGCCGGCAGAAAGTCAGATAAAATTATTAAAGGGTGTTGCAAAAATACTTGGTGGTGCATGTATCATGACCGTATCTCCGATTTGTTTGTTTAAATTACAATGCTCGTTCATCCGATAACAACCGAATAACAAACACTGCGTTATAATCTCAAATTGCATATCTACCATGGCCTGCGTAATATTGTATCGCTGGCTAATTTACGAAGTAAAGATAGCAAATGAGCTTTGTCAAAAAGAAATAATATTATAGACTTAAATCACCAAGATTATATATCTGGTAGTCTGTTTCTTTCTGAACAAAAATAATATAATCATAAAATATTATTTGTCAAAAGATTTTTGACTTTTTAATATTTTATTTTTTAATATATTTAAAAATTATTTATAAGTAGCTATTTTAAAGCAATATAACAAATAATAAAACAAAACAAAATTAAACAACGATGTAATAAATACAAGACTTTTATACAAAAAATTTGTACAATTTTTTAATTTTCTTCTTTCTTCCTAAAACTCAAAGCTTCCAATATATGCTTTGACTCTATATCTTTCAGTCAATCCAAATCAGCAATAGTTCTAGCAAGTTTTATTATTCTATAATAAGCCCTAGCAGATAGATTCATATTGTTTACAGCTTGCTTCAAAATCATTTCTGTATTTTTATCTAACTGACAATACTTATTTATCTCATTTGTTCACATTTCAGAATTGAAAGTTAAATCAGTTCACTTAAATCTAATCAATTGTTTTTGCCTAGCTTTTTCTACTCTCTTTTTTATATCACTTGAAGTTTCAGATTTGCTATAATCTTCTCCGACTTTAAATTTATCAGTCTTTACTTTTGGTACTTCTATAAATATATCTACCCTATCTATTAAAGGACCTGACAATTTCGATCTATAATTTTCTACTTGTTTATGACTACATATACAATCTCTATCTGGATCAGTAAAATAACCACATGGACAAGGATTCATAGCTCATATCATTATAAACTGTGCTGGATAACTATAACTAGCATTTGCTCTATTTATAGTGATGTTTCAGTCCTCTAGAGGTTGCCTAAGTACCTCCAAAACTGATTTTTCAAATTCTAAAATCTCATCCAAAAAAAGTACTCATTTATGAGAAAGACTTATCTCCCCCGGTTTCGCATTTCTACCTCATCATACTATAGACACACTTGATGCAGTATGATGAATAGTCCTAAAAGGTCTCTTTCTCACTATAGGATTTTGAGCATTTAACAATCATGATATACTATATATCTTTGAAACTTCTATAGATTCATCAATAGTCAAATCAGGTAATATACTAGAAAAAGCCTTTGATAACATAGTTTTTCCACTACCAGGAGGTCAATCCATGATTATATTATGTCAACCTGATGCTGATATTTCCAAAGCTCTTTTAGCATGCTCCTGTCATAGTACATATTTAAAATCAAAATTATTACTAATATCGTCTTTTCACAATTTTTTAAAATCCAATTCTGGCAATACTAGCAGCTCTTTTTCTGAATTCAAAAAATCTATCACTTCTCTCAGATTTTCTACCGCTATCACATCTATACCAGGAACTATTGAAGCTTCGAGAGAATTATCCTTTGGAATAAATATTCTCTTGAATCATTTTTCTTTTGCTCAAATAGTAGCTGGTAAAACTGATGCTACTTTTCTGAGTCTACCATCCAAAGACAATTCTCACAAAAAAATAGAATCAGATACAAAAGTATCTTCTATAAATCATTCATTTAACATGATTCAAACAGCAATAGGAAAATCAAAACTAGGACCAGATTTCCTAATATCAGCTGGTGCTAGATTTACTGTTATCCTAGTCATAGGTAGTTTATTACCACTAGATTTCATAGCAGATCTAAGTCTCTCTTTACTTTCCTGAACTCATTGGTCAGGTAATCATACTATTGTAAAACTAGGTAATCCATTATTTATATCCACTTCTACCTCTACCAAATGCGAATCAAGACCATTTACAGTTATAGAATTTACTTTTGTTATCATATTACGAATTGTTAATTATTATATACTATTTATACTCTCAATATATACTTTATTTTTATTTGTCAAATTTTTTTTATTCTTTTTTTGATTTTTCTATTTTTTTCATTAAACTATAACAATAATAATAATTAATAATTATATACATATGAAAAAAATAATAATTATGTTAGTAATAGCTAGTTTTTTAACTTCTTGTTGAACAAAAAACACAGAAAATGAAACTAACTCTTGAGCTACTGATACGGAAATAAATCAAGAAACTGACACAGATATAAATGTAGAAACAACTCAAAGTGGTCAAACTATAGATGTAAACTGAGAAATAAAAGTATCTAACTGAACAACTACTACAAACACAAATAATAACACAGAAATAAAAGTAGAAAATAATACAGATACAAACACAAAAGTCACTCCAGAAGAAGAAGCTGCTTTAGAAAATGAAGTAAATGATTTATTGGATGAATTTATTAATTCTTTAGATACATATGATAAATAAAGATATATACGATGATATTTTAAAACAAATAAATAAGGGAGAAAAAAAATCTCCTTTTTTGTTTTTGGGTAAAAATACAGAACTTTTAAATTCCGATGTCAGAAACTTGTGACTAGAATTATTAAAAGAATTTGATATACCAAAAAATTATATGTACATATTTGAAGATGACTGAAAAATTATAAAAGTAAAAGATATAAAAGAATTTGTAGACTTTTCAAACTCTACTCCACCATACAAATTTCAAATATTTTTAATAGAAAATGTTTCTAGATTCAACATACATGCTTGAAATAGTATGCTTAAATTTTTTGAAGAACCAGATGTTACAAATATCATATTTCTCACAAATGCTTCTGAAAGCGGTATTCTAGACACAATATTATCTAGAGTACAAACAATAAACCTATGATGAAAAGAGATTATTAAAAAAGACAATTTCATATACAATATGATAGAAAAAT
>JAQTXG010000006.1 GCA_028688895.1 Candidatus Altimarinota bacterium
ATGAAATAGTAGTTTACTACTGACAAGAAAAATACACATACAAAATAAGAGAAAAAAAAGTAATTACACCAGGTGATGTATCAGTACTTGAAAGAAACAAGAAAAAATCTGAAATAACACTTATGACATGTCGGCCTATTTGAACAACTTTAAATAGATTGATAGTAGTATGAGAACTAATAGAAAAAAAATAATAATTAATAATAAATTATGATTTGATTTGAATATACATATGTAACACCAAATGAAATATTTAAAAATATAAAATTACTAACAGAATATAGTATTTTTGAATATATTGTTTTAACTGTATCAATTTTATTAATTGTAATAATAATCTATTATGTATTTCCAGCTTTGAGTATCTACTTCAAGTTTAAAGAAAAAGAAAAAGATAAATTTAACAAAAAGAAATTAATCAAACAAATAGCTATGCAAAAAGACATAAATGACGAAATAGAAAAAGAATTAAATATCTGATAAGAAAAAAAGACATCTAAAGATGTCTTTTTTATTAAGAAAAATCAGTAAAATACGATGTAATTAAATTTATAAATTATATGGTATATTTATATAATCCATAACCTCGTAGATCGAGACTCCCTTTGGAAAATGAACAAATTTCTCCCTTTTCCAAAGGGAGTCCCCACAGGGGGAGGGATTAAAAACAAAGTACATAATTCCTAAATTAATTACGTTCAGTAAAACGAGAAGTTCGAGGAAGAAAAAAAATTACGAAATGAGCTTACTACAAGTAAGCGATTAAGTAATTTTTTTTCTGACAAAGAAATTCGATGTTTTTCAGAGTTTTTTAGCCTTTTTAAAATTTATTCAAAAAATTCTCAAAAACTAGAAGTTCGAGGAAGAAAAAAAATTACGAAATGAGCTTACTACAAGTAAGCGATTAAGTAATTTTTTTTCTGACAAAGAAATTCGATGTTTTTCAGAGTTTTTTAGTCTTTTTTCCCTAAACATATTATATACTCTTCATGACTACTATCCCTACAAGCTAGTGGCTTATATGTTTTCATATCATTAAACCTATTTTTTACTTGTTGTACTAAATCATTGAAATCTTCTCACTTGAAAACTTTTAAAAGCATATTTCATCACTTTTTTAAAAATCTATCACTAAATTTACATATTTCTATATTTAATTCTACTGATGCATATTGATCCACATCAAATCTACCAGTAGTATTTGGTGCTATATCAGAAGTAATCAAATCAAATTGATCTTCTCATATTTTATCTGTAACCAATCCACTCAACTTATCATAATCAAATATACTACAAACAAATGTTGTTACATTTGGATATGAAAAAGCAGCACATTCTTTTAGATCTACTCATATTATTGTTTTTTCTCTCACTATATTACGAATAGCTTGTAAAAAACTACCAGGAGCACATCATATATCTATTACTGAATAATCTGGTTTAATCAAATCAAATCTTTCTTGTATTTCCAATAATTTATATACACTCCTAGCTCTATATCAAGCTTTTTTTGCTTTTACTGCATATTCATCATTCACTACATAAATTCACCTTTGTACTTTCTTTTTTCTATGAAATCAAGTCTTTACAGGTTCTGTTTTTCTATTTTGTACTCTATTTTTTTTTGCCATAATTAATTATTTTTATAATACTCTGCTATAGTTAAATTATTATTCCACAAAGATGTAGCCATTTCTACTCACAAATACCTCCAATGCCATGGTTCTATTTCATATCAATCTATGCTTAATCATTTTTGATAAGTATTATGAAATCCATATTTATGAGCATTTTCATTTAACCATTTGTAATATTCCTGCAATTTTGAATTTATTTTCCAATCATGATTAGTAGAAGCTTCCCATAAATCAACAGCCAAACCAGATTGATGCTCACTGTAACCTGCTTTTGCACAAAGATTATCAGGACAACCTCTATCTTTTATTCATTTTTGATATAGATAAGATCTATAAGCACTTACTACTACTATTTTTTCTCAAGTATCTTCAAAAAATTGTTTAGCCATAGCTTGTAGTGCATCATTTGCTACACTTCTAAGTAATTGACTTCATCACTTTGAGTCATATACATATTCTGAAGAAATATTCACTAAATTACTTGGAACATATGATCTATTATTGAAGCTAATATTTGACGTAACAAACTTTTTTAAACTGCTATCAGGTATACCATCATTCAAACTTACATTATCAATAATATTAACAACCGCTTTTTTCTGATCAGTTATATTTTCTATCACTTCTTGTTCTACTTCTACTTCCTGGGGCAATTGTTGAGTTTTAAGTCTTACAATTTCATTTATCAAATATTCTTTTTCTATAGATTTATTATTTAAATCTATATTTATAAGCTCTATTTGCATTTTACTATCATAAATAAATTTGCATATAATAACTACATACAAAAATAAAAAGAATAGAGTAAAAATAAGACCAAGTCTCAATTTATTTACTTTTATAAATCACAATATTTTTTTCATAAATTGATTTTTATTATTTTCATAAAATCTCATCTATTCACAATTTATAATCATAATAATCACTTTCTTGAGACCTTTTCAAGTCAATTATTTCTGATATTTTTTGTTTTTCATCCACTCTTTTATCATAAGAATCAGAATACATCTGATCTATTTCAACTATAGAAGAATAAAATACTTTTACCAACCACAATATATAAACAAATAGTAAAAGCAAAATAATATGTTTAAAACTAATGTATCATTTTCTATTGATAAGTTTTTTATCAAAAAATTTTCTGACAAAAATATTTAATGTTTTCATAATTATATATAATAACTAAATATACACTATAAATTATAACACATAAATTATTACAATACAAAATAATTCAAAAATATTGATACTTTTAATGATTAAAACTTTTATATATATTTTCTACATATTCATCTACTTTTTTTCATTCCAAAGCCAATTTGAAATGCAATTCATATTTTTTATAAACTAAATCATTATTCAAAAAATTTGATCACAACATAGTCCAAAATCTATATCATTTTCCAGGTGTCAATTTATGCCAAAAATTTGAATACAATTCTTGTTTTCACTCATAAAAATCTACTACATCATTCGCAAAATAATCCTCATCAAAATAATTTGGATTAATTATCTCTGTAAAGTTAAATTTTGAAAATCCATATGAATAATATTTATCTATATATTCTCCATTTTCTAAATAATTAATTTTTATTACATAATCTCTCTTGTTTTGTAATAATACATTTTTTAATGGATCTTCTAGATTTACTATTTGATAAGATAAAAATCTATTATTAAGTAAATCTAAAATTACTTTTTCTTGATCTAGTATAACAGCATTTTGCTTATTTAATGGTCAGTTTGAATAATATCTATTAAATTGTTCAGATATATTCACAGGAAACCTAACAAAAGAAAAATCTTTTAAATATTCCAATTTTGATAATTTAATTATTTTTGCATTTTTTATTTCATACGAATATCCTGCTTCAAAGTATGATAAATCATAGTTTCTATGATAATTTTTCATCAAACTTTTCTCTATTTGAACCAATTCATCCAATCACAAAACTTTTACTTTCAGAGCATTTTCATCAAGTATTTTAGAATAAACTATTCATTGTCATATAAGTGATTTACAATAATTTTTTACTCTAGAAATATCTTTGAACTCTACTTCTTCATTATCAAATTTAAAAAAATCCCGCTCAGTATTTTCTTTTCTTTTATTTACATATTCTGAAATAAATTTTTTCCTTTCTGCTACATCACTTATATCTAGCAATTTTATATTTCATTCTAGTTCATTTCTAGTAGCCAAATAAAACGCAGTTTCAAACTTTTTCGATGTAAACATACTATACATATAGTTTTGCGCTTCTATAGTCTCTGGTGGTAAAGTATCTACCTCAGCATAGATGATTTCTCTATCATTATACACAAACAAAGTCATCACATCATCCTCATTTGTAACATAATCATTTTCAAATACTAGTCACTTTATTTTTACTCAATTAATATCTATTTCTTGTTTATTTCTAAGTATTTTGTAATCAAATTTTGGTAAATATTTTTCTAAAAGTCACACCAAAAATTCCATAGTTTCAGGGATTAATAGAAGTGGTAATTTAGACAAATTATTATAAAATTCTACCAAAGTATAAGGATCAAAATGATCACTATGACTATGACTGATAAATATAGCATCCAAATCACCAAATTTACTATAATCTATTTTAAAAGTAGGATTTCTAGCCATCAAATCTCAAAATACATAATTCGACAACCAACAATCACTTAAAATCCTAACATTTTCTCCCTTGTTATTTTCTATATTTATCAAAAATTCACTGTGCCCCAAATAATCTATTTTCATAAATTGTAGTAAGTTTAATATTATTAGGACTTCTGCAAAACATCATCATAAAAATAAAATCTACATCTTTTTCTAGATTTGTATTCTACATTAGTACCTTTATATTGTCAATATAATTACTTATCAAAAATTATCAATACAAAAAAATAGATTATTACAAATCTATCTCAAATCTTTTCTCATTTTCAGATAATATATCTCAAATTACTTCTCAAATACTTTCCAAACTAGTAATTTTATCATTTCAAAAATCTATTTCTATTTCAGATTTATCATGAAATCAAGTCTCAACAATTCTAGGATTTATTATATGAACTCACTTCCCTTTCAACTCGTTTTTCAAAGCTCATGCAAATCATCTCAAACCAAATTTTGAAGCCTGATAAACAGCTCAATATTTCATAAACTTTTTTGAAATAATACTTCATATAAAAATAATTTTTGCTTTTTCAGACAAATATTCTTCCAGTTCTTTTATAAGCAAAATAGGAGACAATAAATTTAAATTAATTATTTCTTGATACTTTTTACTATCTCAAAGATTATACTTTCAAAAATGTCACACTCAAGCATTTATTATAATACAATCCAATTTAATATTTGACGATTTCAAATAATGAGTAATTTTGTTAAAAAGTGCATGATTTGTTAAATCAATGTTAATTTCATAGAATCAATTTTCAGTAGATTTTGACCTAGAAATTCAAATTAAATTATTTTCATTTTTCAAATTATCCAATAAATATTTTCATATTCATTTCGATGTTCATGTAATCAATATATTTTTTTTCATATTTTATTAAGCATATCAATATTTCTTCCTTTAGTATTAAAGGAAGTCCCACGAAGTGGGGATGGATTATTTAATTTTCTAAACAAAGTATACATCTATTATCCAAATCTTTAAACATTTTATAAAAATTATCTCTTACTTTTTTTGACTCTCTGTAAAATCAGTCATTGTCCAGTGCAAGCATATGCAATATATCCAAATCAGGATATTTTGACAACATTTTATTATAATCCTTTTTTGTATACAAAAGTCCTGATGCAAAAGTAGAATTTATCCTACAAAAATCTATTTTATCATTTAGTTCGTTTACAAAATCTCAATATATTTTTTCATAATTTTTCACTGGCAATAATGGTAAAAATCTCAATCAAACCTTAAATCATAAATCAAGCAGTTTATTTATAGCTACAATTCTCGCTTCCAAACTAGAAGTTCACTTTTCATATTTATCAATCATCTCTTGAGGATTAAGTGAAAATGCTATTTCAGTATTTTTAGGAACAAATCATAAATCAAGCAAAGGTTTTATATTTCATGATTTAGTTCTGATTTCCATAAAAATCCCCCTATCCCCCTGCGGGTACTTTGCCCCCGAGGGAGAAAGATTCAAATATTCAAAAAAAGCTATAAATTCTTCGCAAAATCAACTAAATCAATCCATTCACAATATATCAGAATAATCAGAAGAATAAAACCAAACATCTCAATCAAATTCACTCATTTTTATCTTCTCATCTATCTCTCTCTTTATATCTTCATAATTTACAAAAACCACCATATTTTCATTTTTGAATGCTCACTTTAGATAACAGTAACTACAATCATAAATACAATTCAAACTCGTTTTAAAAAACAGTGCATTTTTAGTATGACCATATCAAGCTGGAGCTTCAGAAACACTATTAGAATTCAACTTTGCAACTATCAAAGCTTTTTTAGAATTTAGATTTGTATAATTTTTATCAAATATATTTTTATAATTGTTAATATAAATAACCTGAGAATTTTTAAACTTCTCAAGTATTTTTTTTGTTTGCGGATAATCTCTAGCCTGTTTTTCTATATATATCAACATTTTTATTACTAATTAATAATAACCTCACCCTTGAATTCCCTCTCCTTAGAGGAGATGGAGGGACATATATTAAGTTTATTTATTACTATTATTCATTATTTCCCCCTCTCCTCTAAGGAGAGGGGCTAGGGGTGAGGTTTGTCTATATTTATTTAATTAAAAATCCTTCTAAATAAGTCTCCAAATTCTTCAAAAATACTTTCTTAGTTAACTCTTTGTTTTCATCAAAATATCTATCAAAATCATCATTTACCAAAGCCAAATACCTATAATAAAATCTCTTAAATATCTCTGTTTCACTAAAAGTAAATCAAAAATAATCCTTGTATTTTTCAAACACTTCTTTTTCATTTATATTTCTGTGTGAAGAAAACGTATTTTCCAGATAATTAAATATCTTTTCAAAAAATATTTTATAATCAATACTTTCAAGCATAGTTTTGGCCTTTTGAAAATCGAAATTTCTAGTTTCATCTCCTACTTTATCAACTGGTACTTTTAAAATAATTCTAGGTAAACTAAAACTATCACAAACCTTTTCAAAACCATATGATTCCATATCTACATAAGACTCTCAATTCAAATCATTTTCATCATAAACAACTACTTCACTACTTGCTATACTTGATAATTCTCAAAAATCAAATAATTTAGGTATTATTAACTCTTTATTGTTTGATAGATTTAATATTCTTGCAATTTGGATTACTAAATTTCATCTATTAAATAATTGGTCCTCATCTCCCCTGACACGTGTCCAGTCTTTAGCTGGAAGGGGAGAATTGAGAGGGGTTTTGATTTGAGTTAATTTCACATATCAACAAACTCATACATTTACAACAAAATCAAAATCACTATTTTGTTCTAAAAATCTAGTCAGATTCAATATCATATTGTAATTCCCTACTCAAGTACTTAAATAACTTGTTTTTACATTTCTTATAGCTAGATTTTTTACGTGCTCTTTTACGACATTGAGTTCTTGTGATAATGCTCAAACTATTAGTATTTTGTACATATTATTTTTTTCATAAAACTAAAACTGCCTCATTATAACCGTTTTCAACCAACTCATCCAATCTATTAAAACTCAAAAAATCCATATCTCACAAATCAGGTTTAATCAATGTCACATTTTTTCACTCAGTATTTACTGATATTTGCTCATTTGTCTTCATCATAAGTAAAAACGATCTTTGTAATACTTGATAATTTAGATTAAAAAATCAAACAGGTATATCAAATCACAAAATATGTCTTTTGGTAACTAGTTTACTTTTCACATCTTTTATAACACTGACAGCAATTACCTCATTTCAATCAAGTACATCTACAGGTAAATTACTAATTATTCATCAATCTATATAAGTATCACCTCAGATATTATATGGTTTAAATATACCAGGCAAACTTATACTAGATCTAATTGCATCAACTATTTTTCATTCTTGAAATACTTTTTTTTCTCAATTTTCTATATTTGTAGCTACTATTTTTAGATTTATATCCAATTCCTCTATATTGGTTTCTCAAAAAACTTCTGATAATTTATCATATATTTTATCTCATTTTAATACACCACTTTGTAAATCAAAATCTACTAGTTTCAAAAAATTGATACTTTTTGCAAAATCAATCATAAAATCACTATCTTTTCAAAATGCATAAAATGATGCGATTATTGCTCACATAGATGTACCTGAAATTTCTTTTATTTTTATTCATTTTTCCTCCAAATATTTTATCACTCAGATATGAGACAATCATAATGCTGATCATCACCCCAAAGCAAGAGCAAATCTATCCTTAGTTTCATTTTGTGTATCATTTATTATATCGTTTTTATCCGATTTTTCTATTATCTTTTCTTCTACAATAACTATTTTATTCATTTTCTATATATTAAATTATAATGAGGTACTTCCCACTCTCAATAAAAACTTTTGAATCAATTATCAAAATATCCAAACTGCGCAGATGGTCATCAATCCATCATTATTACATTATTTTCAGTTATTCAATAATCAAAAATTATCTTATCCATTTCAGCTTGGGTTTTATTTTTTGCTATAAAAAAAATAATATTTTTTTCTCACTTTATTCAAATATATGATCTACCTACTTTATCAGCATTTGATGCTTCTACATTTGGTTTAAAAGCAACAATTAATTCTTTATTTTCTCATTTTAAAAGCTCACTTTTGTCATATCACTCAAGCATTTTCAAGTTTTCATTTTTATCTATTATAAGCGTTCTTTTAGTTAAATCATTGTCTACATAACTACTAATTATTTTTCCATTTGATTTCACAGGAAAACTCAAAAATGTAGGATTTTTTAAAGCATTAAAAAACTGTCAATTTACCATAGCAAATACTTTGTTATCACTTCAAACTTGCAAATCTTTTGGATAAAATCTATAAAATCTCTCATTTATAGAATTAGATTTTTCATATTCTATACTCAATTTTCAAGTACTAGAATTCACCATTCAAAAACTCACTCAAGCATCGTTTAAATATACATCTATTATAGATAAATCCTTGTTAGTACTTTGATACAAATTGATTCAAGCTTCCTTGTATATTAATACAACTTTATCTTGGTTAAACAATGTACAAGAAAAAAGAAACAACAAACTAATAATTAGTAATATTTTTTTAATCATAAATTTAATATAGATATAATAAAACAATTATACCTATAATTTAAAATAAAAAAATAAATTTTTACATAAAATCAAATATTGACTTTTGTATTATCATAAGTATAATTTCTTACACAATACTATTAGGAGGAAATATGTTCACAAAAAAAAGAACAAATTTAAAAAAAACAAAAACAAACAAAAGACAACTTCAAAAAATCTATGGTAGAAATTACCGTAAGTTTCTTGAAAGAAAAAAATTCAGAAAATTAAAAAATGCATTTAATGTTGTATTTATTTTAATTACAGATTCGGAGGAATCAAAAAATGTCTAAAAAAATCCCAGTTAAACCTAAAAGTACTAACATTATTAGTGTCGAGACTTATGAAATATATGTTAAATCTCTAGAACAAAGATGTATTGATAAAAGTTCTTTTGACAAAAGCAGACTTCAATTGTTTTTGGAGCAAAAAGCACATTATTTCGTAGTGGATGAAAACTCATACGTAAAAACCAAAAAAGGATTTAAAGTTTTATTAACTGACAAGGAAAATGTTTGGTATAAGCTTGTTTTGAAAAAAAATGAAGTTTACCTGAAGAAGATAAAAGTAACTGACATCAAAAAATGATGTCAAAAAAGGATGGAAATAAAAAAGCCAATACATATTGTATCGGCTTTTTAACTACACTTCTTTCAAAATTCTCTCAGCATGACCAGTTGCTTTTATATTTCTCCATTCCTTTAATACTTCTCCATTTTTATCTACCAAAAATGTACTTCTTATCACTCACATTACAATCTTTCAATAGTTATTCTTTTCACCATAAACTCACAATTCTTTATGTAAAACCAAATCAAGATCAGAGATTAAATCCACCTCCAAATCTTGTTTTTCTATAAATTTTTTATGACTATCAATACTATCTTTTGAAACTCATATAACACTTACTCATTTTTCTTTAAATTGAGCTTTCATAAATGAAAAATCTTTGTTTTCCAGAGTACAACCAGGTGTATTATCCTTTGGATAAAAGTACAAAATAGTTTTTTCTCAAAAAGACAACAAATCTTTCAAAGTAAATTCTCATTCTTCTCATGTATAGGCCAATGCCTTATATTTATTTTCTGTATTCAATTTCATAATAATATAATTAAAAAATAAAATTATTAAATTCCATTCATTCCCCCGCCTTACAAATGATAAGTGAGACAGAAGTGCTTGCTAGACAATTGAAGCGATGCAGGAGGATAGTGGAGTTGTCTAACTAAACTCTCAAAAAACCTTCAAATCTACTTCAGATATCTTGAAATTCTTCGGCATATTTGGTAATATAAAACAATGATCTATATCTACTATTTCTCCTGAATTTTTATCTATCAAATGAAAATGACTTCATTTATTTTTTTCAAAATATGCTTTTTTTCACAATCAAATAACTTTTATTAAATCTCACTTTTTAGTCAATTCTTCTACATTTCTATATATAGATGACTTCCCTGCTTCAGGATACTTTTGTGATATTTTAGTATATATATCTTCGACAGTAAGATGATTACAATCACATATATTGATAATATCTTGAGTATAATAATGTGTTTTCACAATTCTATAATTAATAATAATAAATAAATTATAATTATAATATTTAAAATTACAAATTATTTTGAGAATTATTCTCATTATTATTGATAATTATACAAGATAATATTTGACAATAAAAGAACAAATATGTTATTATATATATATTATATAATTTTAAATAAAAAAAATGAATGCATTGAATTGAACATATGAAGAAGTTCAAGATAAAAATAATACAAATACTAATAAATCAAAAAACATTTTTGCAGACACTATAAACAAGTTTAAAAATAAAATCTTGGATATTATTTCACCTAAAAAAACCAAAGAAATAAACCTACATAAAGAAATAAATACATTTCAAGATTCAAAAAATACAATCAAAAAAGCAGAAAACAAAAATACTATCCAATTCATAAATAAAAATGCATCTGAATCACTTTTAAGCAAACTAACAATAAATAATGCAGAAATAAGTAATTTAAAAAATAAACTAACAAAAGAAAAAGAATTACTAGCACATTTTGAAAAAATAAAATGATATATACCATCGTGAGCAGAAAATGAGATAATTACACTTCAGAGAAATATAGAAAATATTGAAAATAAATTGATAGACTTAGAAGTAGAAAATTTAAAAATCGACTCTAGACTAAATCCTTTGAGAAAACTTGAATCAGAATGGAAAACAAACATATTTAATCCAGATAACAAAATAAATAAAGCTTACAAAGTAAATATGGAGTTAAGTATAGCTGAAAATATAGAAAGATTGAAATGAAAACTTGAATTAGAAAAAAAGTTGTTACATTATTTCGAAACAGAAGTTACTGACAATGAAAATGATATAAAAATGATTAAAAACAATATAACAATTATTGAAGATAATTTAATAACTCTAGAAAAAACCAGATTGAGAAAAGAAAACAAAGTATTACCATTTACAAAACAATTATTCTGATGGGAAAACAATATTTTTAATCCAGACAATAAAAAAGAACCAACTAAAAAATTGAATCCAGAAGAAAAACTAGATGAATCTATTAATAAACTAGAATACTCTCTAAAACTAGAAAAAAAATTACTTACATTTCTAGAAACTGAAAAACCCGATGAAATAGCAGATATAATAAGAGTGAAAATAAATATAAAAAACATAGAAGACAATTTAATATCATTGAAATTGAAAAAAATCAGACTATCATGAAAAAAAGCATAAAACAAAAAAGACATTAAAATGTCTTTTTTGTTTTACTTATCTTCAGAACCACTTAATGATTTAGAAAATATTTTTGAATTACTTATTATTCAACTTATAGATTTCTTAAAATAATAATTTAAATTGTTTAATATAAAATTAGTATCTCAAACTTTTATAGATATCATTCAAGTAGAAGTTAAAAATGGAGTTTTAGACTTTATTCAATTTATTTTATAAAAACCAGTTCCAGTTATAGGTCATGTATTAGATACATTTGAAAAATTTAATTGTTTTACATCAGCATCATTATAACTAGTTAAATCTACTATATTACTTATATTTCAATTATTTCACCATCAAACTACATCTTTATTTTGGTTTGTTTGTCATGATACTGAGAAAATAACACTACAATTTTCACTATTATTTGCATATATTCAATTACACGTAGTAGTGGAATTATTCAAACTAATGCTTATAGTCTTGGTCTCTGGTTGCAATATAGTCTCTTGACTTACATCTTCAGGACATCAGATACATTGTGAACAATTCATAATTGATGGAGTTCAATCTATATATGTAGTATTACAAACTTGATTTCAACATACAGTTTTATCTGGTTCAAAAGATGGAGTTTGAACACATTTTATAGTTCAATCTATATTCCAATTACCTTCTATTTTACAATGTGACCAATCTGTAAGCCATGATGAAATATATGTAGAACATCAATTATGATTTGAAGTAGATTTAGTAACTATTGGTAAAACAGGAGCTATTAAAACATCACTATATAACTTAGATTTAAGTACATTTGAAGACTTCATTTTACCACGCTGAGTCAATCCTATTTCTAATCAAACAGCTGAATTATTAAAAGTTACAGTATCAGTAATCATATTTGATATAGTATTAACCAATATATTTCATGTAAAGTATTTAGTCAGTTTTGAATCATAATATATAGCTACTTCTCATAAACTAGGTATCAAATCAGATTTATAATATTCAACAATATTTTTGAAATCATCAGTATGAGATATAGATAAATATATTCAATTATTTTTTCTATTTAGTTGAATTTTTATTATATTATTATATTCTATTTTATTATAAAAACCATATACATCATCCAATTTATTAAAACTTGATCATATATAACTCTTATACAAATCACTAAAATATTTAAAATACTTTTTTTGATCATCAATAATTATGACATCTTTATCTATTACTTCTTTTGATTTTTCTATGTAACTAATAGATTTTATCAAATTTTTTTTATCCAAATAGTATAGTGCATAATATCTATATGCCTCACTTCAATTTGGATTCAATTTTATAGATTTATCCAGATTTTCTATGATTTCATTATCATATTTAGAATCATTTAACATATATAATCATCTAGCTAAAGCCATATATCACATAGCATTATTTACATTCAATTCTATAGATTTTTTTGCTGCATTTATAGATTTTTCTATATCTGGACTAAGTCAATATTGCAAAAGTTCTAAGGTGCTAAGAGAATAATATATTTCAGATTGTAAAAACTTTGAATGAGTTCTCAAACTATACAAGTAAAAGTTTTTAGCCTCCTCAAATTTTCATAATCTAGTCAAATACCTAGCTATATTCAATGATGCTCTATAATTTTTATTATTCAAAGAATATGCTTCATTATAATATTGATAAGCTTTACTTTTTTCTCATTTTTTCTCATATATATGTCAAATCTGATTTTTAAGCACAGATTTATATGTTCAATCTATATCAGTACTTAAAATACTATTTAATCAATTGTTATAATTATCAAGCGCTCAAGTATAATCATTTAATATTTCTTTTGAGTATCACAAATAATAGTTATTTAAATAATCATTAATAGAATAAGGGTATTCAACAATTATACTATTTAAAATTCCCTTAGCCAATTCAGACTTTTCTTTTTCCGTATAAAAATAATTTCATTCATTTAAAATAGCCATGACCTTTATATATTTCAATGATTGAATTTTAATTTTATCTTGTTTAGTTAAATCAGTATTAGAGATTTGCTCATTCACTATCCTATCAACTACTATTTGTATATTTTGAAAATCTTCATTATTTAAAGATTTCTTTAAATCTTCTATATTTCAAGTAGAAGTTATATTTCAAAAATCAGCTACTAAATTATTCAAATCTCCTCAAAATAAATTGAAGTATTCAATTAAACTTTTACCAGTACCAGTATTAATACTTAACTGATTATTATTTACTGTACCAGAACTAGTATCAACACTTACATTATTTTTATCTTTTCAACATCAAGTAAAAAATAAAATAAAAATAAGAAAAAATAAGATAAAATTTATTTTTTTTAGGATCATACTATTAATTTAAAAAATAACATTAAGGAAACACAAAAAATCACCTTCGTAATAATAAAAATAGTAAATTTTAAAAAAAGGAGATTTATTTCTACAAGTGTAGTATTTCAGTGTTTCATACATATCAAAAAGTATATATAAAAAAATCTAAATTAAAAGTAAAAAACAAAAACATATTTACAGTGTAAATATGTTTTTTACTTCATTAATTATTCAACATAGAAATTCACTCTCATAATGTAACAGTTTTTATATTTTGTGCTTTTACATAATCAACTATTTGTTGCAACAAAGCTGGATCATTACCATAATATCATACATCAGTACCTTGTGCATGCAATTCTAAAATAACCCATTTTTTCTGTGCAATAGCCTCATCTATTCAAGCTTTTATTGTTTCCCAAGTAGTATTTGATTCTATATGTAAATCTTTTAATTGAAACCTGTCACTACTAGGTGTATTAAATCATTCTATTACACTTCTAGCTCAAGCATATCAAGCAGCTTTCAATATCTCAATAGTTCAATTATTATAAGAACCATATGGATAAACAAAAGTAGTCGCATTTACTCAAAACTCGGCAAACATGGCTTTTGATTGTACTACTTCATCTATAGCAGTTTGCAAAGGTACAGCTAACAAATCTACATGATTTATAGTATGAGATGCTATTTCATGACCATTATCATAAATAGCTTTTACCTCTTGTTTTGACATATAATCAGGATACGTAAATGTTCATGGTAATATTGCTTGTGTACTTTTTATACCAGCTGCATCCAAAATAGGTATAGCTAGATTATAAATATTTTTAAATCAATCATCAAAAGAAAACGAAACCATTCATTCAGAAAACTGATCTTTTTGTGTTACAGACAATTTTACATCATCTATTGCAAGAGTTCATACAGTATTTAATACATGAAAAACTGATAATCAAACAACTCAATCTGGTATAGTTATAATAGTCTTAAATTCTTGCCAAACATTATTTGAACTAGGTACATCAGTTATATATGCATATGTATAACTACCACTAGATAATTTAAATCTAGCAGTTATAGAAGTAGCTACATTTGATTTATACATATTTGAAAATATATAATCATTTTCACTATTTACTAGTATATCATCAAAAAACCATTTTATATCTCATGAAGTATATGAAGTCATATCCACTTGTGCAGCTTTTGTACTATTAAATCATACTACTGGATAAGTATAACTAGATACATTATTCCCCCATCATCACTTTGACCAATTCAAAGGTATAGATCAATTAGCTGTTTCAAATCATGGATTTAAAACTAGATTACTTGGATCTACAGGAGTAGGAGTAGGAGTAGGAGTAGGTGTTGGAGTTGGAGTTGGTGTTGGATTAGGTGTTGGAGTTGGTGTTGGTGTAGGTGTTGATTTCAGCACAATAGAAGCATCATCAATAGTAAGTGTTCAAACACTATTTATTAGATGAAATACAGTTAATCAAACTACTCATTGAGGTATAGTTATTTCTGTAGTATATTGTTTCCAAGTATTATTTGAGCTTACAATATCTCAAATATATACATATGAGAAAGTACCATTTGATAATTTATACCTAGCTGTAATATTAGAAGTTACATTTGAACTATACATATCAGTAAATACATAAGTAGTTCCAGGAGTTACTGCTATATCATCAAAATACCATTTTGCATCTCAATTTGTATATGATGTAATTTGTACTTTTGTTGCTTTATTACTATTATATCATACAACGGGGTAAGTAAATGATGAAGAATTAGTTCCCCAAGAATTTTTTGCCCAATTCATAGGTAAAGTTCAATTAGCAGATTCTAATCCTGAGTTTAAAATCAGATTAGAAGTAGGTGTTGGTGTTGGTGTCGGTGTTGGAGTTGGTGTTGGTGTTGGTGTTGGTGTCGGTGTTGGTGTTGGTGTCGGTGTTGGTGTTGGTGTTGGAGTTGGTGCAGTAGTTTTTAATAAAAACGATGTATCATCTATAGTAAGTGTTCAAACACTATTTATAACATGAAAAACAGTTGCTGATACTACTCAATTAGGTACAGTAATTTCTGATTTATAAAATTGCCATGTATTATTTGAGCTTGCTATATCAGTTATATAAGAATAAGTATAATTACCATTTGTTAACTTATATCTAACAGTTATACTAGTAGTTACATTTGAATTATAATAATCTGAAAACACATAAGTATTTCCAGGAGTTACTGCTACATCATCAAAATACCATTTTGCATCTCAATTTGTAAATGATGTAACTTGTACCTGTGCAGCATTGGCACTATTATATCAAGCAACAGGATAACTAAGAGTTGAACTATTAGTTCCCCATCATCATTTTGCCCAATTCATAGGCAAAGATCAATTAGCTATTTCAAATCCAGGATTAAGTATTAGATTTTCTCAAGCAGCAAATACGCTATTATGAGAAAATAATATAAATACTCAAAAAACAAGAAATAAAAGCTTTAAATACATATTTTTCATAACAATTTATACTTAAAAAATATATTAAAAACCAATTTAAAATATACTACATATGATATACAAAATCTAACAAAATGCAAAAAATAAAGACTTTACAAATGAGTAAAAGATTATTTAAAAAAACTCATAAATAGATCTATTTATGAGTTTTAAGAAACTACCTATAAAATTATTGAAATGTTTTTATCTCATATATTACAGCAGTTTGATTTACATGCCATGTTCACAATTTTGTTATATTGTCTTTATATCTAAAATATGTCCAACTATTATTATCAGTAAAGTTATCAAATACTATTGTATATGGACCAGTTACAGGTAATGGTGAGACACATCATTCTATACATATAGGATTATGTATCTGTGTCCAATTTACTCAGTCATTAGAGGCTTCAATCCAAGGTGATCTTGCTCTAAAATTTCATCCATAACTAGTTAAATACTGTGTTATAGCCTCTATTTTTGATGGTTGAACAGGAGTATCATATCTCCATGATAACCATTCAGCATGTGTTCATCATCAATATATAGATCACCATACTGTTGATAAATTTCAATCAAAAGCCTTATTTCAATTACAATTACATGGTGCGTGATATGAATTGTAAGTAGAACTACGATTTACATAATTTGTATTTCAAACTTGCACATAAGCCTTATTATTTACTGCACTACAACTTAAACTATTTCATCAATTAAGTCAATCACAAGTCCAAGTAAAATTATTTCAGATTCAATTATCTACGAAATTTCATGAAGTTCATTTATTACACAAATCAGTTGGATTATTTATTAATGATTGTCAATTATCACTTCAACATTCTCAAGCAACTGAAGTTCAACTTATTTTTAAATTCAAAACATTTTCTGCAATATGCTTAGACAAGTTTACAGTTTCAGTATCAGGATTAGATGTATTAACATCTATAGAAAGTAATTTTGAATACAGAGAATTATCAGCCAACAATGTTCAAGAATAAGAATCTTGCAAATTTTTTAATAATTGAACCCTTTCATTATCATCTAAAATCGTCAAATTCAAACAATTTCAACTATAAGATAAAACTTTATTAGGTTTAAAATTAAATCATCAATCAGCCTTAAATTTAGAATTTTTAAAAGTACTAGGTAAATTGTTATATCAATTAAAAACAAAAGCATTGTTATCTATAATGTTTCATAAATCATTATTAAATTCTGTGTCATTTGTGATTATAGACGGTACAGCCAAAACAT
Source organism: Candidatus Altimarinota bacterium (assembly GCA_028688895.1). Taxonomy (GTDB): domain Bacteria; phylum Patescibacteriota; class Gracilibacteria; order BD1-5; family UBA6164; genus UBA6164. The sequence goes on from JAQTXG010000006.1 coordinate 17,816, forward strand.
TACAATTTTCATTTTCAGTAGAATTCAACAATTGAGCATTATAATTTCATTTTACAACTGCTATTCAAATATTATCTCAAGCATTTGATTTATTTAAAAAATCATTATAAGCTAAATCTCATGATTCCAATACTCATGCCAATTGATATTCATTACGATTCTGTGTAACAGAATAAGTATACTTAGAATTAGATAAAGGATCTATTGGTATATTGCTCAATCTTTTTAAATTAGCAAATACTGTTTCTCAAAATTCGCCCTGATTCCATACTATTGCTCAACTATAAGTAATATTAATTCAATCTGATGGTATAGGATATTTTCAAGCATCAATGTTAAATAAATCCAAAGCTGTAGTAATCATTCACAAGTCTGTGATTCTAGTACTATCTCTAGCAGACTGTGAATATCATTGCAAAGAAATAAATGCTATAGTTCATAATATAGCCAAAATTAATATAACTATAACCAACTCTACCAAAGTAAAAGCTTGATTGTGAGGTATTTTTTTAATTATTTGCATAATAATATATAAAAAATAAATTTAAAACAATTATATTTTATCAAAAAAATAAAAATTTAAAAATATATTTTTAATTTCAAATTGACATATATATTTATTATACATTAATAAAAAAAGTATTAAATAAATTTACATTCATATAAAAAGTTTTAAAATATAAAAAATTACTTTAGTTTATTAAAAAAAGATATGAAAAAGAAAATATGACTTATAATCCTAGATGGATTTTGAATAAATGAAAAAATAGAAAACAATGCTATAAAAAAAGCAAATACTCCTACATTTGATAAACTGTTTGCTAGTGAACACACTAGTCTGGAAGCCTCTGAAGAATATGTATGACTACCAAAATGACAGATGTGAAATTCTGAAGTATGACATATGGCAATTGGTTCTGGTAGATTATTGAAACAAGACTTGGTAGAGATATCTGATTTATTCAAAGATAAACAATTTAAAAATATAACAGAATACCAAAACGCAATAAACCATGCAAAAAAATACAATTCAAAAATACATTTATTAACACTATTTTGAAGTGGATGAGTACATGCCTACATAGATCATTTGGAATGAATAATAAAAATAATTCCAAGTGACATAAAAGTATGTCTACATCTATTTTCTGATGGTAGAGATCTATCTAGAGATAGTATGTTAGCTGAATTTGAAGAGTTTTTAAAATTTGTGAACAATTATTCAAATGTAGAAATCACTACTATTTCAGGGAGATTTTTTGCTATGGACAGAGATAATAACTGGGATAGGACAAAAAAAACTTATGATTGTATGGTTTATGCAAACAACAAAACAGATTTAACTCCAACAGAATACATAAAACAAAATTACAAAAATGAAGTCTATGACGAATTTTTTGAACCAGTAAATTTCACTTGAAATGTAGTAGAAAATAATGATGTAATTTTTCACCTAAATTTCAGAAGTGACAGATGAATCCAACTTGCAAAATGTTTTGATGATCTAGAAATATGATTTGAAAGAAAAAAACTAGAAAATATTTATCTATGTACTATGACAAAATATTATAAAGAATACGACAAATATGTTTTTATAAAAGCAAAAGAAGTAAACAATACTCTATGAGAAATATTATCAAAAAATAATATGACTCAATTACATCTAGCTGAAACAGAAAAATTTGCACATGTAACCAAATTTTTCAACTGATGAAAACAAATAGTTTACGAGTGAGAAAAAGACATATTAATTCCCTCTCCAAAAGTAGCTACATATGATTTAAAACCAGAAATGTCAGCTCATGAAGTATTTGAAACATATGAAAAAGAATGTGAAAATTTTGATTTTACAGTCATAAACTTTGCAAACGGTGATATGGTATGACACACATGAAATATGCAAGCTGCAATGAAAACAGTTGAAACACTGGATCATATAGTCTGAAAATTGATAGAAATAAGCAGAGAAAAAAACATAGATTATTATATAACAGCAGACCATTGAAACTGTGAAATGATGTTTGACGATAACTGAGAAATGGTAACATCTCATACTACAAACAGAGTACCATTTTGGTACATTCATGATTGAATAAATACTCACCTAAAACAAAAAATCTGAACACTTGCAGATATAGCACCTACTATTCTAGATAATTTTTGAATAGAAATTCCTAGTGAGATGAGTGGAAAAATTTTATGATAAAAAAGTAGGAGCTAAAAATGACTCAAGGACTGGTTTTTAACTAGTCTTTTTTATTTTACTTGATTTATAAAAAAAATGTATAGTATTTAATAGTTATTATTTAACCAAAAAAATATGTACAAGATAAAAGACCTACACGCGAGAGAAGTTATTGATTCTAGATGAAATCCAACTGTGGAAGTAGAATTATCGTTAGACAACTGAGTAAAATGAATTGCTATATGTCCATCATGAGCATCTACTGGTATACACGAAGCATTGGAACTAAGAGACTGAGACAAATCTAGATTTTTATGAAAATGAGTACTTGAAGCTGTTAAAAATGTAAATATATCTATAAAAAAAGATATAGTATGAGATGAATATGAATCATTTAGAGAATTAGATGAATATCTAATCAGACTAGACTGAACAAAAAACAAATCAAAATTTGGTGCAAATGCAATTCTACCAGTATCTATGGCTTTCGTAGATGCTTGTGCTAAAAACGAAAACAAAGAAATTTTTGAATATTTATGAGAATGAAACTGACATATATTACCTTACCCTATGATGAATATAGTAAATGGATGATCTCATGCAGATAACAATGTAGATATTCAAGAATTTATGATTGTACCAGTTTGAGCAACAAACATAAAAGAAGCTATCAGAATGTGAGCAGAAGTATTTCACAACCTAAAAAAGATTTTACAAGACAAATGATTAGCTACATCTGTTTGAGATGAATGAGGTTATGCTCCAAACTTGAGATCAAACGAAGAAGCTATTCAAGTGATTATAAAAGCTATAGAAAAAGCATGATATACTACAGAGCAAATAAAAATAGCTCTAGATTGTGCATCAAGTGAATTCTACAAAGACTGAAAATACAATCTAGCATGAGAATGAAAAATACTAGATGGAAAAGAACTAGTAAACTTTTACAAAGATTTAGTAGAAAAATACCCTATCATTTCTATAGAAGACTGATTAGCAGAAGATGATTTTGAAAGCTGGAAATTGTTTGAAAAAGAACTTTGAAAAAAGATTATGTCAGTATGAGATGATTTATTTGTAACTAATATTGAGAGACTTCAAATGTGAATAGACCAAAATATGGCAAATTCTATTTTGATAAAATTGAACCAAATTGGTACAGTTTCTGAAACTATTGATGCTATAGACCTAGCAAAAAAACACAATATGAAATCAATAATTTCTCATAGATCATGAGAAACAGAAGACACATTTATAGCAGATTTAGCTGTTGCTAAAAATACTTGATTTATCAAAACTGGTTCCCTATCTAGAACAGATAGAATAGCTAAATACAACAGACTTATCAGAATAGAAGAAAAACTTTGAGATAAAGCAAAATTTGGAAAATAATATTATTTGACAAATAAAATAATAATTTTATAATTCCAGTCCTAATAAAAAATACAAGGAGAAAAAGATGAATTGTGTAACAGAATCAGTAGTAAATATTTGGAATGAAATTGTTTTACCAAAAACACATAAATGTGTTATCTGTGGTGAAACATTCACTGAAGTACAACTTATTGACAAAAAAACTCCAAATCACCTAAAAAAAGGAGAGAAAGAAAATTGTGTATACAAAGGTGAAGTATCAAAGGTGCAATTCCCTAGATAACAAAAATTAGGAAAAAAAGAAGCAATTACATATGTAACTGCTTCTTTTCTATTTTATAGGAATAAGTATATTAGTTACATATTCACTTTCAGCTACTTTATAGGAAACAATATATGAGTTACAAAATCATTTTCATTACTTCAATCCAGAGGACCATTTTCATATAATTCAATAGCAGGATAACTTTTATCTATTTTCAGTTTATTAGCCTTTGTATACATATAAGCACCAGTCCAAGAATTATCTATGAAATTATAACTACCATAATGAGTAGTAATAGATACTTTTGTTTCTTCGATACTTCACAATTTATAAGTAGACATTATTCAAGCCTTGAAATTCTTATAATCATTTTCAGATATTTCTACACAAGCTTCAAATTCAAAATAATTGTTAATCATATCTGTTTTCAAGTATCTAGTAAAAAAAGATAATTCTTTTATATTATGCTCTTTTACTATATCATTCAAATATGTAAAATCTGCTTTCAATTTATCTCACAACTTTTCTATACCACTCTCTCATATAATTCATATAAAATACTTTTTCTTCATTATATCTTGTCAATTATACTTTGTTTCAGTATCTAGTTCTCATTTTTCTAATAATTCCTTCAACATTTTAAGTCATCTTTCAAAATCCTTTCAAATCATAAATGTCATCATTTTTTTCAAGAAAAACAAAAATATAGGCAAACTTCAACTCATTTTCCATATTACTTTTGTCTTATTTTCAGATATACTTTCCAAATGAAAACTTGTTGTATTTTTAGACTTAAAAGGTTTGATAAAATTCAAATCATAAACTATATATTGATTTTTGCTAATATCTGTGATGATTTGTTCTCATTCTCAAACTATTTTTCCATTCCAATATTCTCTATATCAAACTTTTGCTGATCTTCATTTAGTCTTTTGTTCACAATCTCTTTCAAAAATCATCCAAGGTGACCATATATTTTTTTGCTTGGTATCAGAGATATTTGTCCACACAGCATCTATTGAAGCATCTACTTCTATACTTTTTTCTATATCAATATTGATTTTAAAAATGCTCATAATATCAAACTTAATTATAAAATAAATATTCTATCTTTCCTTTAACAATATATTTCAACTAACACTTCACAAATAATCTGCTCATCATTTATAATCAGGATTATCCACTACAAAATCATCAAGCATTATTTTTATATCTATCTTTGTTCACTTTTTTTCTAGAGTAAAAATATCTTTCATCTCTACAGTTCAATAACTATTTATATTAGATATATTTGATTCATAATAATTATTTATATCTTGTGACAAATCAAATTCTTCAAATAAAATCCCATATTTTGATATAATCAATTTAGTATTATCCACATCAAATTTAGCAGAATACAATTCAGATACATTTTTATCATCTACTGCTCATTTTTCCAATAATACAGTATCAGAATATATTCATCAAACAGGAAATAAATAATCATAACCAGATACTTTTACCAATCAGTTTCTTTTATTGAAATCCAAACTAAAAGTGATATATTTTTGATTAAAAAGTTCTCATTCATAATAAGGTTTTACCTTCAATTTTTCTATCAATTTACTTTGATAAGTCCAAGAATATATTCCTGGATATACTTGTTTTTGAGCCCTTTCCAAACTATCAATACTATCTTTTAGCTTTATTTCATCTACTCAAGTATTTTCAGTAATCAAATCTTGTAATCTTTTTAATTCTTCATTGTGTGTTTTTTCCCAATCAACCTTATCTTGATTTTTTATTTCAATTAATATATCTCAAAAAATACCCCCCATGCTATCACAACCATGAAAACTACACAAATAACTTACTTTATCATAAATCTGTCATGACAATTTAGCATCTATATCCTTTTCATCTTTGAGTAATACCAATTGACTTCATTGCAAAATATTAGCTTGAATCAAATCAGGTTTTAATAATTCCAACTGCCTAGATTCAGGAAAACTATATACTCACCAAGGTCATACAGATATTATTATAACAAAAATAGTCAATAGTCAAGGAATGAATAACAAATACCTAATCCTAGAAATAATAAAATATAGAGATACTAACACTAAAAATATTCCAAAAACAACTACCAAATATCTATTAATAGTAAAATCATACTGATTTATTCTCAAATAAATAGCATAAAAAAGCATAGGAGTCTGAAAAAGTACTGCAAATGGAAATACTTTTCTAAACAATTTAACTAGTTCAGATTTTAGCTCAAAAGCATATGAAAATATATAAATCAAATAACCAAATAATGAAAATCAAATAACCATCCAAGAAATAATTCATTTAGGCCAATCAGAAAAATTGGCTAGTACTTTTATAGAATAAGCATATAGTATAAAAAAATATATTATAATAAAAGGTAAAGCTATATAATTACTCAAAAAATTATAAAACCTATTATCTTTAATTTTATCTAGCAAAAGCAAATTTAAATCTTTTTCAGGAGCTATAGTCAAAAAATAAACAGGAGCAAAAAGTGACAATGCAAAAACTGACCAATATCAATAATACTTTGATTCATCCAAATATTTTGATAATTCAAATAAAGCAAACAAACTTGATAAGGCTATAAAACCAAGAATCATAAGTGAAATTCAGACTACAAAAGCCATCAATATCTTTGAAGAAATAGAATTAAAAAATGTATAATACTCTTCATTTCCAAATTTTTTTTCATAAAAACTCTTCAAATATGAAGACACAAAAACAAAACTTATCACTCATACAAAAGTAATAATTATATAAACAAGCTCTTCTGAATAGAAATTGTTAAACAAATTTTGTTCAAAACTAAAATAAAACAAAACTCAAAAAACAACACTAAAAAGCTGAAATAAACATGTTTTCAATCTGTTAAAAGAATATTTCTCAGCAAATAAATATATTCATACTGATAAAAAATAAACAGTAACCAAAGACAATACACTCTTCAATATAAAATTCTGACTAAACTGAGTCAAAACATCAGAGTTATAAACTAAATATTCCAAAATAATAAACATCAAAACACTTGATACAAATGACAAGGGAAACCTAAAAAAAGCAGATTTCACATTTAATACAAAATTTTCTATAGAAAATTTACTAAAAATATTTTTCATAAGCATAATAATTAAATAATAATTACTAAAAACTACTAAATTATACACTTTTTACTAAATATTCAAATAAAAAAGAAATAATAGCCAAACATATTTTATAAACAAAAAAAGACTCCTCTAAAGAAATCTTTATTACTCTTTCTTAAATGGAACATCAGAAACATTTATATATCATCATCCATTTGTAATCTTGCTGCTCTAGTATCTACTTTTATGCCACTATCATCCATTTTTACACTTGAATCTCAAGACTTAACATCCATAGAATCTCAATCTATTTCAACATTTACTCATGGTACATCTACTTTCAAATTTCAACTTGACTCACTTGTTTTTGCTTCAACTTCTATTTCTGTTTCTATATCATTTCCATACTCATCTTCAATATTATCTAAACCTCAAGTAATATTTACATCTACTCAATCCACTCAAACAGTTATACTATCTTCTCATGATTGTATATTAACTCATTCGTTTGATACATTCACAGAATCTCAATTTTCTTCAGAAACATTTGCTCAACATGAAGATAAAATTAAAGTAGCAACTAATAAAAAAATTTTAATTTTCATAATTAAATATTTAATAATAAATTATAATATTGATATGTAAAATGAAATAATAAATATATAAGTAAAAATTTATTTTCCATAAATATCAGTATTCACTAATTATATAAAAAAAATAATAATTTCAACAGTTTGACAAATAATTATTATCAAAAAACACAATCAATCAATACTTTCCCATCAACTATTTTCACTCAATCTTTTTCAAGCAAATAAATCTTTGTATCCACTCAATCATAAGCAGAATAACCACTTACATCTAGAGAATTTGAAACTACTTTATAACAAGGATAAATCTCCGGATTTTTATTGTATCTCATCACAGAAGCAATTCTTCTAGGATGTACACCAAATTTATCTCAAAGTATTTTGTAAGTAGTCACTTTTCATTTTGGTATTTTAAGTAAGTATTCTAAAATATTTTTATCTAAATCTATATCTTTTTTTGATTTAGTTTTAGATTTAGTTTTACTCTCTACTTGCAAACTCTTCTCTATCCACACTTCCAACTCATCTCTATTTTCCAAGATATCCTCTGGCAATTCATAATAACTCATCACTCAAACAATACCAGATTTTTTAGTATAAGTAAATGGTTTTGAATTGTATTTTTCATAATCATTCCTGTTATTATCTCATACTTTGAAAAATATAATATCATCTACAAATATAGAAAATACCTTTGCATCTTTATAAATAGCATATCATCAAAACATACTTTTTGTAGAATATCTTTTATCTCAATCCAAACAATCATATAAAAAGTAATTCAAATATTCTGGTACTTTTTTAGACATATTAATTATTTAACAATTATATTTACTTCTATCACATTTCCATTTTCAATTATTTCTCATCAAAATTCTCTATAATCAGTAATACCCTTCTCACATATATTTTTAACCCATTCTCATTTTATCTTTTTAACTCAATGTGAAATTTTAGTATATGTTCTATTCTCCCCTTGATAAGGGGGAGTTAGAGGGGGTTTTGATTGTTTAATGAAGTTCATATTTACTATTTTTATCCCACTATCCAAAATAGAGATTTTTTTCTTTCTATGTCTATTACATTTTGTAGCCTCACCTATAAGCTTAGCATAACTGATAGGTAATAGATTTACTATATATTTTGGTTTCATCTCTATAATAGTTTTTGGAATTATATCCCACCAATATTTATACAATCATTTTGTTTCTATTGGCAACTTATAATTCCCTATTTTATCTAGAGGTCTCACTATTCAATACATACCAGAAAATATCAAAAAGTGCTGTTCAAAAAATTTCTTGGATTTTACAGACATTCATTCATAATTTATAGAACTGTACATCACTCAAGTATATCTATGTATTGCATCTATTGATATTCAAAATCCCTCCCTCTCATTCTTCGAGGACTCCCTTTGACTTCAAAGGGAGATACAGTTGGAAAATTTCTTATTTAACTCCAATCACTCCAAAAATCTACTTCATTTGCATTTCAAGTCTTTTTCAGTTACATTATGTGCTATTTCCAAAGGTTTTTCAAAAGAAAAAGATAACTTTTCCTCAAAATGATTATTTCAATCATTTTTTCATTCAGATGGTGGTATCAAAAAAAGTACTTTCATTATTTTTTATAAATTATATATTTTCTCCATCCTTAATAACAATACCATTAAGTTAAGGAAATAATTGTAGCCTCCTTCCTCTTTGACTACCCGTTCTCCGTAGGTTTACTCCGAAGGGCTAAAAGGGGAAGGAATTTATGCCCGAAGGGAGGTATCCTGTGGACAAGGATGGGGATTTTATAAGCTTAACTTAATGGCATTGTCCTTAATAAGGAGGGAGATGGCTGTAAGCCAGAGGGGGGTCTGTCTATTTGAATCCTCACTCATTTTAAAAGTAAAAATTTTAGAGTGGATTAATAAAATTTACTCTTTTTCTCAATCCAAATATCATCCTGTCTAACCAATTTTTTTTCATCATTTTTATCAGCTAAAACTTGCTTCAAAGCTTCTTCTACAAAAATAGTATTTTGACTTCATTTAAAAAGTATTATGTATTTTTCCTTAGTTTTTAATAATTCATCTTTTAAAAAAACTCAGGCTTCAACTGATGATAAATATTTTTTTACAGTGTCTGGAAAATACTTACTAGTTTCAGTTCATACTGACAAAAGTAAATCGTATTTTCACAAATCCAAATACAATTGTTTATGTAGTTCCTTTGAATGTTTTCATAATTCTCTCATATCACCTATCACAAATCAAATCTTGTATTTTGAAAACAATTTATCTCTCAAAAATCTAACATTTTCTATCATTTGTTTCATACTTTCTGGTCCAGCATTGTAACTAGAATCAATTAAAATAGAGTCATTTAGTCATGAAAATACATTAAATCTACCAGGCTGATTTTCTAGTTCTATATATTCATTTATATTTTCTAATCTCTTTCAAAAATCTCACAAAATGGTATAAGACAATTCTAAATAAGCAAAATTATCAGTTCACAACATATTCGTTTTTATAACATTCTCATCAAATTTAAGTTCTGAAATAATATTTTCTCAAACTTTTTTATATTCATATTTCAATCAACCTTTATTGAAATATTGTTTATTTATATTTATTTCTTTGTATTTACTTTTCAAATATTCATCATCAAAATTTAGATACGTTTTGTATTTAGTATTAAAAATCAATTTAATCTTTTCATTTCCTATTTTTTCTTTAGTTCAAAAATTTTGCACATGTATAGATCATAGTTTTGTAAAAATACTTATATCAGGTTTCACAACACTCAACAAAAAATCCATATCACGAGGACGATCTATACCATATTCAAGTATGATTATGTCATATTCTTTTTCTTTATTTATAGACAATTCTTTGATTTCTTTCATCAATTTAAACAAATTTTTAATTCACGGTTTAAATTCTTCTATTTTAAAAATAGAACAAATTAATCAAAGCTCAGAATTAAAATTTTTAGGAGAAGTATAAATTACTTTATTTTTTAGATGAGTATGCAAAACCTTATGCAAAATCATTCTACAACTTGTTTTTCATACATTACCAGTAATTCATATTACAAAAGGTTTTGTTCTCATTAAATAAGCTCTAGTATATTTCGCCAATATATTATATATAATTTTTAAAACTATTCTTTTCATTAAATTTATTAATTAATTAATTAATTCATCATAATTCACCCAAACCAAAGCATCCAAATGAAGCTCAGGTATATTTAGTTCTTTAGACAAATCTAAGTAAAATTTTTTTATTTCGACATCCTTCTTTCTCCCCTTTCCAAGGGGAGTACCCATAGGGGGAGGGGTTACATTTTCATATGAAGAAAATGAATACTTTTCATACAAATTCTCCAACCTAGAATCTACTGGTATAGCTATATTTTCAGGAAAATAAACTAGTCTATTATACACATTTCTGGCTCAATAACTAAACATCTTTATAGCAAAAACTATCGTTTTTGCATCAACCTTTTGCTTCATAGTATGAGCCAATTTATCTCTCAATTCCTCCATATGGTCATAATAATACTCCGATTTTCATATAAAATCATCCAAAAATACATTCAACTTGAACAATCTATTAGTTTTTGTATCCACAAATCTCTTATTATTCTTGGATTGTTTTATAAATACTGATAAACTTAATAATAAATTATTCATTATTCATTTTTCATTCATTATTCATTTTTCATTATTCATTATTCATTTGCTTACAAAGTAAGCACCAAACTCTTCCCAATAATCTTCTCATTTTCAAGAAAGCTGATAACAAATAATAGAATTTGCCAAAATAAGAGCTAAATAAATAGATCAAATATTTTGTATATCATTTGATTTTTTCAATCATTCCCACATATTTTTCAATGCTATATATTGCCTATCACTCTCTTCGATTAATATAGCATCACCTATAGAATATTTTTTTAGTTTATAGTATAATTCTTGCATATGTTCTAATTATTATTTAATCTTTCAATAATAGCTCTAGCAAATGATTCAACAGATTCAGGTCAATATCAAGTAATCAAATTTGAGTCCACAACAACTCATTTCATTTCAGGTATAGCTCAATTTTCTATTGCCAATTTTTCAAAATTGTTATCCCAATTATTTCATGTAATTTTTTTTCAATTTGCAACTCACCAACTCAAAAGATTTCTAGGAGCAGCACATATGGCTGCAACTATTTTTCACGACTGCATATAAAAATTTGCCATTTGTTCCAAATCTTGATTATTCACCAATTCTAGACTTCAAACTCACCCTACAAAAACAATAGCATCGAAATTTTCTTTTTTATAATCACTTATAAGTCAATTATGTTTTACATTGTATCAAAATCTTCACACTGATATATACTCTGTAGAAGTACTTATTACATCTATTTGAGCCAATTCAAAAAATGATCTAGGTACTATGTATTCCAAATCTCTAAACTCCCTAGGAGCCAAAACCATTAATATCCTTTTCATAATTTTTTTATTACTTTTTACTTCTATCTGTAACCTTGTTGATCCAATCAACATATAAATTATTCACTATTCATTATTCATTATTCATTATTCATTATTCATTATTCATTATTCATTATCCATTATTCCATCTCATTCCCAATCTTCTTATATAAATCATAAAAATATTCTACATATTCCAATATTTTTTCATCCTTAGGTAAATAAAATCAATCTTTTTTTAAAACATAATCACTTAAAAATTCCCAAGCATCTGATTTATCCAGATATATAATTATCATTTTTTTATAATGATTTTCATAAACTGATTTCAGATTTTTATAAACTTCATCATCAAAATTCACACATATTTTTTTATCATCATTTATAGAAATGATTCCAGATTCAAACAATATATAGATATGAATTAAAGCTTCACAATAATATGGTTCCAATTCATTTACTTCCCTATACTTTAACAGATTTGTACATCTATAAATATGATTTATTATTATAATTTCTTTTAAATCTATTGCAATATTTTCATTATAAAAATAAGCCATCAATCATCATGTAGTTGCCTTGAATTCTTCTATTTTTTTATAAACACCAGTTTTTTTATTCATCATGTGCTGAGTATCTGAATCAAGCCACAAATTGTGTCAATATTCATGTCAAATAGTCAATATATCGTATATTTTATAAAACACCTCATCTTTCCCAAATACACTATTTCTATACTTTTTTAATAATGATTCTTCAAAAACTATCCCATCCATTTTCATTAAAGGATTACTTCTTTTATTTTTCAAAACCATTTCAGGAAAAGCAAATATTTTTTTTCAAAATTGTTTACTCACAATCTCATCATTTGGAACTACTTGTGCTGAAAAAAGTCAAGTCAATTCAGAACTATAATACAGCACAGGAGTAGATAAATAAAACTGAACTCTATTCAAATTTGCTTTTGAAAATTCATAAGATGAACTATATTTTTGTTTATCCAAACAATCAAATATTTTTTCATACATATCTGAAATACTTGACTCTATTTTGCTATCAAAAACTGTATTTTGTATCCTCAAATCCCATTCTGGAGCTACTGCTTTTCTATATTTATCCTCATAAAATTCTAGAGGATGTCATATCTGAAAAGGAGTTTTTATTTGCATCCAAGCTTCATCTACAAAAGACCATTTTTCTACTAATTTGTTTACATTCGTCTCAACCAAAGCATTTTTTATAGCATTTAAATAATCTATATATTTCTCTTTTGAATCATATATTTCATCTTCCAAAACAGATAAATTTTCTATAAAAATATCTAGTTCATCTACAATAGTTTTTATTTCACTATTAAAAACTTCAAAATACGATTTAGAAACATATTCATCATTTTCTAAAACTAATGCACTATAAGACCTATCTGCCAATTCGTTATTATGTCACAAATCTAGTAAATTATTTTCATTCAAATAATCCATTATCATATTAGAATCATTATTGAATCTATTTTCCAAATCTTTGTTTACTGTATTTACTATATGATTTCTCCAAGGAATAAAAAGTTCATTAAAAGCAAGTCATACATTTGCTACTCATTTAAATATTTCCAAGTAAAATGGTGTCAACAATTTTTTAGAATCAATTACAGAAATGATAACAGCTTGTATTTCACTATAAAAGTCACATACAAATTTATATGCCAAATCCAATTTTTTATTCTTGTAATCATCAGATACTCATTGATTATCCAAATACAATACCAAAGGTTCTTCTTTTAGATTAGATATTCTAGCATACGCTGCATACCTAGTTTCTTCACTTATATCTATTCATACAAAATCTAAAAAATCATCCAACATCACTCTTTGACTCCCCTCTTCATTTACTCATCTAAGCAAATCATGCACACTAGATTGCAAATTATTGTACAAATCAATTATTTCCTTCAAATTCTTTTCCAACTCAATTTTAATCATTATTTCATTTAAAATATAAAATATTAAAGATATCTTAATCAAAATAACAATTTAGACAAATTATAATAATTGACAATTATGTATTAAAATATAGAATATAAAAATCCAAAATAATAGGAGAAAAAATGAAACAAAAACAAAAAAGGACAAAAGTATATATTTGTCCAGAATGTAAATCCAGATTTGATATCCAAGGTTTGATTAGTGGTAAATTACCACCACACCAGATAGAAGAATCTCATATATTCAAACTTTGTCCCAAATCAGGACAATCACCAAACCAAAAATGGGAATAAATATGACAGAAACAAAACAAAAATTAATTTACTTTTGCCCTGTTTGTAAAGCAGAATACAAAAAAGAAGAATTGATTAATGGAAACCTGCCTATTCATGTTGCATACAAAACTATGTGTACACAATCATGTAAATCTCCACAGATCAAAAATGAATAAAAAAGAAAAAATACCCTTGTAGTCAACACTATAAGGGTATTAAATTTTTAAAAAACACAATAGTTTATACATTTATATCCTCTTTATATACATTTTTTATAAAAAGATTTGCAATTGAAAAAAAATATGTATAATATAAATGAAATCTAAACAATTTCACATATTTTATCCTATTTAAACAACATATTATGGATTTGAACAAAGCGCAAATTATAGGTAGAACGACTCAAGAATTAGAGTTAAAACAAACTCCTAACGGACAAAGTGTTACTAGTTTTTCAGTAGCTACTAATAGAAACTGGACTGACAATAGTGGAGTGAAACAAGAACAAGTAGAGTTTCACAATGTAGTATTATGGTGAAAATTAGCTGAAATAGCTAATCAATATGTAAAAAAATGAAGTAAAATATTTATAGAATGAAGAATCCAAACTAGAAGCTGGGAAGCTCAAGATGGTACAAAAAGATACAAAACAGAAATAGTATGAGAAAATATGATTATGCTAGATTCTAAATCAGACAATGATTGATCATCATTTACTCCTAATAATGAATTTAATTCTACTAATTCATCACCAGCAGTAAAGAGATCAACACCTAAAGAAGAAGAAGAAATCTCAATCGAAGATATTCCGTTTTAAACAAAACATTAAAAAAGCCCGAAACAATTTAAATTGTTTCGGGCTTTTTATTTAAGTAAGAGATGAAAATACATTTATAAGAATAAAAATAGAGATTTTTTTAAATAAAATTTATAAAATAATTTTTCAGCAAAAAATAATATTTATTTCTAAAAGTTAGCTTTTTATATTTCCTAGCCATACTAATATTATTCATTATTCATTATACATTATACATTTTCTATGATATATAAATAATTCATGAAATTCAAAGCAATATAGAAGTCAAAAATGCAAATACTACATATTTTCAAAAGACCTTGTCTCAAAACTTAAATGCTATTAATCATTTAACTGTATTATTCGACATAACAGCTAACAATATAGTAGAAACTGCTATTGAAGAACTTACCAAAGCATCTTTAGCTTGTACTGTCATAGTTTGAGTTATGGCATCTACATCTGCAAATCATGAAATGATTCAAAAAGCATAATAAAAAACTGATTCCCCCCATATATCCTTATACAAAACACCGATACCTGCCAAAAATTTCAAAAACAATACAAACAAACCAAATTTTATTGCTGGTTTCAAACTAAACGGACTTTCTACTTTTCATTCTAAATCTACATTTTTAACCAATCATATCTTTTTTGACTTTAGATAAAAATAAATAGTAAAAACAAATAATCATAAAAACATCAAAAATGCAGGTATAAATATTGTTCAAATTAATGCAAAATTGATAATTAACACAATAATTATAACTCTTAGTAACATTATAGAATTAGCCAAAAGTGTTCACAAAACATATATATGATAATTTTTCGGATCCTTTTTACTTTGTTCACTCATAGCAGCAGTAACGGCCGTACTAGATACAAGTCATCATACAAAACTAGAAATAACAATAGAACTATTTTTTCACAAAAACCTAGATAATATGTATCAAATGTATCATATAGCAGAAATAGCTACCACAAAGAACCAAACAGAATATGGATTAAAAAATTGCATCTGAAAGATATTATTATTTATATCCATCACTCAACTAATTCAAAAAGAATTTAAAATAGAAGCAAATGAATACTTTTCATCAGGCAACAATGGCAATATAACAAGAGATACTACTGCAAACTTCATAGTATGAGCCAATTCTTCCCTACTTATACTAGAAACAAACTTTTCAAACAAAGTTTTTGAAGCAAGCAATACAGATATCAAAACAGTAAATATAACTGGAAATTTTAAATCAACTAAGACACAAGACGCTCATATAAAAAAAGTCACTATTCAAGCCAATTCAGATGTAACTCAAACTGATTTATTTTTGAAAACAGCATAAATATGAGATATAGCAATAAAAAATGCCACTATAAACAAAGTCGACAAAAGCATATAATCCATAGAAAAATTGCTATCCAACCAAGCTGTTAAAGTTCACAAAATAGCAATTATTGAAAATGTTCTTATTCATCAAAATGAATCAGCTGTTCAATTCAAAGAAGTAGATTTTTTTTGTGGAACATCTCTTTCCAATCAAATAAAAGCTCACAATAATCCAGAAACAAATATAAGTAATAATAAATCACCTTCCATAAATAAATACTTACAAAATAATATAATTTATTTTAACATATATAACTTTTTATTACAAATATAAAAAAAAACTTATTCTATATTTTCTAACTCATACAATTCTCCATCAATAGTTTTTAAAAACAATTGATCATTTAACAAATACATATTTGATATATCCAAATTTGTTTCAAATAATATTTTCTTTTCTTTTGTATCAGGATTATAATAAACTATCAGATTTTTATCTGTTTCAAATCACAAATTTGTAAGTATTCTTTTTTCATCCGTTTTTACCAATCATATATATAAATCTCTAAAAATTACATAATCATTAAAAAAAGAAAAATAATTCAATGTTTTATCACTTATATTATAATAAAAACTTCATTTTGTAGTAAGTAAAATCAAATTACTAGTATTAGTTTTTTTTACATACATTACATCTATATTTAGATCGATTTTTGTATTAGATTTTATTTCTGAATTATAATAAAATTTATCAGGACCTACTTCAATATATAAATCATTTATAGTTCAAAAAACTGTTTCTACTCTCAAATATTCAGGATAAACCAAATCAAAATTTCATATAATAGCATCATCATAATACAAATCCAATTTATTTCCAGATTCTCTAAAATAAGCTTTTGATCAATTTTCTAAACCAAAAGTTTTATAATTCTCTTTATTTGTCTTTATTTCCTGTATTTTTTGCTCTGGTGTTAACTCTATTTTATCAATTTCTTGTTTAGTTAAAACTATTTCTTTCTTTTGAGATTGCTCTTGTTCCAATTGTTGTTGAACCAATTGTTCTTGTATTTCTAATTGTTTATTTGGTAAATAAATAGATTGATAATATATGTATCAAGCTCAAATAAATCACAATATAATAAGAATTCAAAGTAATCTGTTACTCATAATGTTATGTAAAAAAATAATTATCTTTATTTATATATTAATGTCTTTCCAATACTTTGCAAAGTTTTTCTTGATAAAAAAAGAAATAGTTATAAAATTGATAAATATATACTTTATAACTATAAAATTATGTTGATAGACTGAACAAGCATAGCTTTGCAAATATATGATAAAATCAAAGCTAAAGTATCTATGATGGATTTCAAACCTACTCTATGAGCTATAATGGTTTGAAATAGTAAAGCAAGTTTGAGATATATAAAACAAAAGAAAAAATGGGCTGAATATACAGGTATCAATTTTAAATTATTAGAATTAGAATCAGATATATCAGAAAAAAAACTACTAAAACATATAGAAAAATTTAACGAGGATGATAATATCTCAGGATATATAGTACAATTACCTCTTCCTAAACACATAGATGAACAAAAAGTAATAGATGCAATCAAACCAGAAAAGGATGTAGACTGATTTCATCCTATAAACCAATGAAAAATACTTATATGAGATAAGTCTGGACTAGCTCCATGTACTCCTGCATGAGTTATAAAAATTCTTAAATCACTAGACATAGAATTTCACTGAATGATAGCATGTGTAATAGGTAGAAGTAATATAGTTTGAAAACCTGTAACAGCATTATTGATAAATAAATGAGCAACAGTTATCACATGTAATAGCTCTACACCTCACTTATCAGACTTTACAAAAAAAGCTGACATAGTAGTAGTTGCTGTTTGAAAACCAGAATTATTAAAAGAAAATATGCTAAAAAAATGAAGCATAATAATAGATGTATGATTTACAGTTGTAGATGATAAAATATACTGAGATGCGCAAACAGATAGTATAGATAAAGCATGACATAAAATCACTCCAGTACCTGGATGAGTGTGACCACTTACAGTTGCAATGCTTTTGAAAAATACATTCAAAGCCCACAAAAATCAAATAAAAGAAAAAAAGTAAAAAAAAGTTTTGACTTAAAAAAGTTTTTTAATAAAATGTGTCTCGCAAGTTAAGAGATACATAAGCGGGCATAGCTCAATTGGCTAGAGCATCTGCCTTCCAAGCAGAGGGTTGTGGGTTCGAGTCCCATTGCCCGCTCCATTTAAAAATAAAACTTTGTAGCAGGATAAACGTTTCTCAAATTAGTACTTTGAGACTCGAATAGAGGGTCCAGCTTTAGCTGGATTAAAATCCGATGAATAAGAGGATTTTAAACGAATGGCCGACCTGAAAGGCGCCGAGTCCCATTGCCCGCTCCATTTAAAAATAAAACTTGTAATAAAAGTAGAAAGTACTATTCATTTACTACTCTCTACTTTTATTTAATATTACAAGGGTGTATAGCTCAGTTGGTTAGAGCGCACGACTGATAATCGTGAGGTCGATGGTTCAACTCCATCTATACCCACCATTTTACACTAAAGTTACTAATGGCACAGCCATAAAATATAGATAAAACTCAAAGGATTTGAAAGGAGGTTTTTTACAAAGTAAAAATTTTATTGCGACGAACCTGTCGTCCGTAGCCGTTATGGCGAAGGCACGGTAGGAGCAATAAAAACGGATGGCCGACCCGTAGGGCGCCAACTCCATCTATACCCACCATTTTACACTAAAGTTACTAATGGTAAACCATATTACGGAAATTGGCGCAATTGGTAGCGCACGCGCTTTGGGAGCGCGGGGTTGCAGGTTCGAGTCTTGCATTTCCGACCATTAAAAAATCTTATCGAGAAATTATGAATATAATTTTTTGCTAAGATTTTTTAAATTGTTATGAAATTTTGAGACGAGAAAAGAGGCCCTGGTTTTTTACTGGTGATTAGCCAGGTAAAAAACTAATTGTGACGAATAGGAACAATTACAAAATGCCCTACTGGAGCTACTGGAAGTTGAAAACGACAGTAGAGAAAGAGGCGAGTCTTGCATTTCCGACCATTTGAAAAAAAACAGAAAAAGCTCAAAAATAGAGCTTTTTTTATTTATTATAGATTAATTTAATTTTTTAATAAAATCATTCAATTGTTTATATATTTGTACTGTTTTATCAAATGATAATTTGTATGGATCTTGTATTTCATGAATTATTATCTCAATATATAGTTTATTTCTAAAATATTCATAAACAGATTCTCAATTTATTAAACATTCCTTATCTATTATTTTTTCATTTATTGGATTAAATAAAAATATAACTCTTTTAAGTTTATTTAATTCATTCAAATTGAAATCAGTAATATAATTTATATTTTGTTTTGACAAATCTATTCAATCTTCAAGTAAAATACTTGTAATAATTTTCTCTGGTTTTCAATTATACTTTTCTTTTCTTGCCTCTACTCAAGCACAACTAATTGACTTTGAAACTTTTGAATAACTATTATATAGTCATTCTGCTACTTGACTTCTTTGAACATTAGCTTTACAAACAAATAATGTATCAATCATAGATATATTTTAAATTAATTTTATAATTACAAATATATTATAGTATAATAAATATATTACAAATTATTAAAAAATAAATATTACTTTTTAACATTAAATCAGTTACATGATAAAAATCATCATGTAAATATATATGTTTCGTTAAAGTTTTACAATAGCCGACCATTTTAAAATTCCAAATCACAAAATAAAGTCCTTTTCACAAAGACTTTATTTGTTTATAATCATTTAATTCTATTTCTGATTTATATTTTCCAAATACTTAATAACTAAATCTTTTAATATTTTCTCTTCCCTAAACTGTGTATAATCATAAAAATTATCTGTCAATTTAGTCACAAATCAAATTGCATCAGCTGGAAATACACCATTATAAGCCTTTTCTACTCATTTTTTTATTAATTGTATTCTTTTACTTTTATTAGCATCACTAGGTAAATAATTAGTATTTTTTTCTAAATACTTATCATAATAAAGCAAAAGATTTTCATATATAAAACTCGATAATTCTTCCATAAATTTAACATTATTCTCTTTTGTAAAATGTAAATTTTTATTATAAAAATCAGAATTGTATATTTTATTTACCAAATCGACTACATCAAAAAGATTACATTTTATTTTTGAAAGTTGAAATCTAGATTTAATTATTCATGATTCAACTATAGCATAAATCATAGATAAAAAATATACATTATATCATTCTATCTCTATTATTTTTTCAATCTCTATAGTAGACTTACTATTCAAAACAAACATTATTTCTACATATGTTTGCCCCATTATTTCATATTCAGTAGGTTTTCAGAAAAATAACATATTTTAACTATTTAATAATTATTAAAAAAGGTCTAGAAAAGTCCTTGTATAAAATAATAATAAAATATCTATAATTTACAATCTAATTTTATACTTTAAAAACTAATCCTTTATAAACTTAAACTAATATATTTTCATTCAAAAAAAGCAGTTCCCATTATCTCACAAACTAATTCAATATCTTATATCTCATACAAAACCATTTTCAGTAAACAAAAAACCATTATGTAGATTTGAACAAATAGAATTGTCATCTATAAATATTTCTTTATCATATCTTTCTATGATAGTTCAAGTATATAAATCAATTAATTCTCAATGTATTTTATCTCAATCATTTGAAAAAGAATTATAATACCTCTGCAAAACTAAATCACTTGGAGATTTTATAACTCCTATAATAGTGTTATTTTTTATCGTACTTAAATTACTTACATAATACAATAATGAGAATTTTAAAAAAAATACAAATATCATAAAAATTGTCATAAATTTTATAACATTAATAGAAATATTATTTATAATCTTCATAAAATACAATAAAAAATATAAATAAATTGGTATAAATAATGGCTCAAAAACAAAAGTATATATATTTAATGAATAATAATTATTAGATAGAGGCCATAATAAAGGAGTTCACCATATAATTAAAGTATCCAAAAATATATGAGTAATAATTCATGATAAAAAAATTAAATAAACTATTTTTAATTTAATTTCTTTTTTGAAAATATAATAAAAAATAAGTGCTGGAAAAATAGAAATAATAGGAAGCAATAATAAAGAATGAGTTACAACTCTATGTAAATTATAATTATTATAACTCCACAAAATATCTATATCAGGAAACATTGCTCAAAATATAAATAATAAAACAATCTTTTTTGAATCGATGTTATAAAACCATTTTTTTAAAAAATATCAACTTAACGAATGAGTCAACATATCCATAATTATACTTATTATTAAGAATTATTAAAACTAATATATCAATAAAATAAAATAAGTAAAATAATATCTCTCAATCGAATATAAAACAAAAAAATAATATACTTCTATTGACTTTTAGTAACAAATACCTACAATCTAAAAAATTTAAATTTAACATTAAAAAAAAATGAGAAATACAAATATTCCTGAATTAGACAATAATGATTTAGAAAAAATTGAAGAACTTTCAAAACTATTAGAATCATCTGATAATAAATGATTTAGAAATATGTGTGAAAAAATTCAAAGTATATTAATTATAGATGAAAATTTAATACAAGCATTAATAATAAAATGTAAAGATAATTTAAGATTTTTAGATATTTTATGGAATTATGTACCAGAAAAATACGAAAATATTATAAATGACCTATTAGCTATTTCTTGAGATCCAATATTAGCTTCAAAAGCCAAACTTAGAACAAATACAGATAAATATGACTATAGCATAGGTAAATTAAGTACTATTATATCTGAAAATGTAAATAATACTATTGATAGACCTCCAACAAGATTTTATAGATAAAAAAGAATGTAATTTTATAACTACATTCTTTTTTTACTAAAAATATAATCCTCTACTATCTCCAAAGCTCATTCTGGATTAGTAGGAAATTTCAATTTATTAGCATCTTCAAAACTAAAAAACTTTGCTCAAGATCATTCCAAAACAGTAAAATCAGTTTCAAATAAATCTGTTTTTATAATATAAATATGCCTATGAATTAACAAATCAGGAAATTCAAATAAATACTCTCATAAATATTTATAATCAAAATCATTCATATCAATACCAAGCTCTTCTTTTGCTTCCCTAAAAAACGCCTGCAAAGCAGATTCTCATTCTTCTAAATGTCCACCAAAAAATGCCCACTCTTCTCAGAACTTCGAATATTCTCATCTTTCTTGTAACAATATCTGATTTTGAGAATTATAAAATCAAATCATAGATACTTTTTTTACTTTTTTCATAATAATTATTTTATATATTCTTCTTTCAAAAAAGTGTAATATGCCTTATCTACATATTTTCATTTTATATATGCATCGTTTCTCAAAACTCAATCAAAATGAAATCAACATCTTTTTGCTACATTTGTACTACTGATATTTTCCTTTGTAGCCTTTATCAAAATCCTATTATATCAAAAATCATCAAATCATATTTTTTTGATTTTTTCTACACATTCTGTTATATATCATTTTCATTGATAATCAACTCACAACCAATATCAAAGCTCTATTCAATTTATACTTTCATCATATACAACAACTCAAAAATTTCCTATCATATTTCAAGATTGTTTTTCTATTATTATTGCATCCCACCTAATTCATTTTTCAGCTAACTCTATTCTATCATCTATTAAACCATAATAAGATTCTGGACTACTTAATAATGACCAAACCATAAATTTTGAAACATTTTCATCAATCAATTCAAAAAAATATTTAGCATGAGAATAATCAGGAATTTTTACAAACAATCTTTCTGTTTCCATTATAAAATCTTTATTAAATTTTTTCATATTTTTTTCATATATTATTTATATTTTCAGATAAAAAATCTATAAATTTTGTAGGATCACTTGTAAAATTAAGCTTTTTTGATTCTTCAAAAGTAAAATACTTACATCAAACTCACTCAAAAACAGTGTATTCACATTCTAATAAATCTGTCTTTATAGCATATATATACCTATATACATGTCTATCCATATCTATATTAAAAGAATAATATACTCAGACATACTTATAATCAAAATCATTCATATCTAAATCAAGTTCCTCTTTTACTTCCCTAAAAAAAGCTTCTTCATAAGTTTCTCAAACCTCTATTCATCAACCAAAAAATGCCCATTCCTCTCAATGCTTTGAATATTCTCATCTTTCTTGTAATAATAATTCATTATTTGAATTATAAAAAGCTGCTATTACTACCCTTCTAGTTGTAGTCATAATATATATTTTGCAAATATTAGTATTTATTATAAGTAAATATAAAATAAGTAAAACTTATTTTTAACAACTAATCAAGCAGATTAAAAAAGCAATCTACAATTTGAAGTAGACTGCTTTTTATTATTTCAAATTTTTCTTCATTTCCTCAAATTGGTTTAAATCTATTTCACCTTTTGCATACCTTTCTTTTAGAATATTTAAAGCCTTATTTTCATTTTCATCACTTCATCTACCATTATTATATTCTTTTAAAAAATATACAAATCAAATAACTATTATAATCCAAAAAACAATCATAAAACCACCTCAAAATACCATAAATGGCCAATTATAATCTCAATAATACATCATAATAATTTAATTAAAAAATAATATTATTCAACTTCAAAACTCATCATCATACCACTACTCAGATGCTCGGCGATATGACAATGTGACATCCAATCTCATGAATTAGATATATCCAATAATATATCTACATATTCTCATGATTTAACCAAAACAGTATCTTTCCAGACTTTATTTGTAGTTTCTTTTCAATTTTCTGACAATATCAAAAATCTTTGTCAATGAAAATGAATAGGATGTTGCATAGGATGAGGTCAATTTGGATCATTGTATATATGCACCTTTACTTTATCTCATACCTTAAACTTCCAATTTATATCCATGTTTTCTTTTTTAGTATCAGAATCTATCAATTTCCAATCCATCATCTGTGAGTTTGAATTTTTATTCATAGCATACATTGAATCTTCCCATTCAATTCAACCTTGTCAATTTTCTTGATTTCACATCATATTTCACATGCCTCACATTCTATTCATATTTCACATTCATTTCATTCAAAGAGCCAAAGTCAGATTTTTATCTATTTTTTTATCAAAATATTTTTTATAATCATTTATTTCAGAAATTTTATCAGGATTTTCTTTTAATTTTAAAAAATCATCCTTATACAAATTAGAAATAATATCATCACTAACTATTACTTTTCAAAGATTATATGTTTTATCAGGAGTTTTATTTTGAATAAAATATTCTCATGCTTTATCAAAATAAACATCAACTATATATCTTTCAGCAGGAGAAATAAGAAAATTATCAATAAATTCTTCTCTTTCATATTTTCACAAATCTCATCATACAAGTTTTATTTTTGCATTTGGAATATTTATATTATATACCCTTGTATTAGAAACATTTGTAAAATACATTTTTAAAACTTCTCATTTTTTTACACTCAATTTATAATTTGTATCTCAATTAATCATCATTGTATTTCCATATCTTCACATAATAGTATAATTTGCAAAATCATTACTAAATCATTCTATTTTTCAATTATCCATCAAAATATCATCCAAAACTATCACTTCCTCTCTATTTGTTTTAGACCAATAATCAGATTTTGTGGGAGAAACTATATAATTACCATAAAGTCAAAGTTCTTGCTGTAAATCTTCTCTGACATGAGGATGATACCAATAAACTCACTCATCCTGAAATTTCAATTTATATTCAAAAGTGTCTCAATATTTCATAATATCTTGTTTTCATCACATATCTTTTGGAACTCAATCCATCTCATT
Source organism: Candidatus Altimarinota bacterium (assembly GCA_028688895.1). Classification (GTDB taxonomy): domain Bacteria; phylum Patescibacteriota; class Gracilibacteria; order BD1-5; family UBA6164; genus UBA6164. Next base: position 43,212 of record JAQTXG010000006.1, read on the forward strand.
ATCCAATCTGAGCCCATGTGAATGAAGCGTAGTTTCAAGTCACTTAACTTTATTCACAAATTTCAAAGTAATCTCACTATTTTTTTCTACTTTCAGTACTGGTCATGGAATTGTTCAATTATAAGCTAACATAACTACTTTATAATTTCATATTTCTTTTTCTACTTTTGTAACTTCCATAGTATAAGTATCACCATTTTTTAATTCCACTATTTCTATTTTTTTCGCATCAGGTAAATTATTATCAATATTCTGATTTATACTATTACTATCATCAGAAATTCAATTATAATTCCCCATTATTTTTCAGTTATCTATTCAAGAATTTACTACTCTATTATTATGCATCATATTTCATCACATAAACATTGCATATATATCAGTAAACCAATAAGTAAAAGATCAAATTAAAATAATAATTATTAGAGTTAATAATCAAATAATAATATACAAATACTTATTAACAATATCTTTTTTCATAAATTTTAAAAATTAAATTTTAAATACACTACTTAAACCTCTTCAACCTCAAACTATTACTTATAACACTCACACTACTCATACTCATAGCAAAACTTGCAAATATAGGGTTTAGTATTCAAAATGCTGCTAGTGGGATTCATATAGTATTGTATACAAATGCCCAAAATAAATTTTGTTTTATTGTACTTAGAGTCTTTCTAGACAATTCTATAGCAGAAACTACTTTTTCTAGATTTCCGTGTACAAGCACTATATCAGAGCTTTCTATTGCTATATCGCTTCAAGTCCCCATAGCTATAGCCAAATCACTTTTTACAAGTGCTGGTGCATCATTTATACCATCTCATACAAATGCTACTTTCTTTCACTCTTTCTGAAATCATGATATTACATCCAATTTATCCTCTGGCATCACCTCAGCTATTACATTATCTATTCAGATTTGATTTGCTATATATTCAGCAGTTTTTTTAACATCACCAGTAAGCATTACTACTTCTATTCACAAATCATGAAGTTTTTTTATAGTATTCTCCACTCACACTTTTGGAATATCTAATAATCATATAACTCAAAGTATTTTATCATCATTTCAAACCAATATAGGAGTTTTACCATTACTAGACAATAAATCCAATTTTTCTATTACAGATTTATCTATATTTATGTGTTCAAATAATTTAATGTTTCATAAAAACATTTTGTTTCAATCTATATTTCAAACTATTCATTTCCCTTTGATTTCTTCAAATCATTCTACTTTTAAAAACTCATCATTATTTTTATTATGATTTACAATTGATTTTGATAATGGATGATGAGAATTATTAGCCAAGCCCTTAGCATAAGCTAATAATAAATATTGATCAATTCAAAATGAAAATATATCAGTTACTTCAGGTTTCCCATTAGTTAATGTACCAGTTTTATCAAAAACGACCACATCTACATCTTTTGTCTTTTCCAAAGTTTCTGCATTTTTTATGAGGATACCATTTTTAGCTCACACTCAAGTACCAACCATTATAGCAGTAGGAGTAGCAAGTCACAAAGCACAAGGACACGCTATTACAAGTACTGCAACTGCATCTATTATAGCCTTACTTATATCTCAAGTAATCATATACCAAGATACAAAAGTAATAAAAGAAATAACTATAATAATCGGAACAAATATACCAGAAACAGTATCAGCCAATTTTTGTATTGGTGCTTTAGATGATTGAGCATCATTTACTAGTTTTATGATATGAGCCAAAGTACCATTTTCATTAGTTTTAGTAACTTTTAATAAAATACTTCCATCCATATTTATAGTTCCACCAAAACATTCGTCACCCAATTCTTTATAGACAGGAATACTTTCACCTGTCAACATTGCTTCATCTATATTTGCTGTTCAATTTATTATAACACCATCCAGAGCAATCTTTTCTCCAGCTTTTATTTGCAATACATCTCATATATTTATTTCATCTATTCATGTTTCAATTATTTTTCAATCAAGCAAAACATTAGCTTTTTTAGCTCACAATTCTAGCAATTTTCAAATAGCATCTCACGCTTTAGTTTTTGCTCTATCTTCTAAGTATTTTCATAAATTTATAAGAGTTATAATTGCAACTGCAGCTTCAAAATAAACTGGTAATCACATAAAATTCATAGCTATAACACTATAAATATAAGCTGTAAGAGTACCTAGTGAAACTAATGAATCCATATTAAAATGCAATTTCAATAAAGATTTAAATGCACTTTTATGAAAATGTCATCAAAATACAAAAACAACAATAGTAGACAATAAAGCAAAAATAATCATACTTAAATCAAGTCAATAATAGACAATTCAAGTCATTATATCTCAAAACATCATCGAAAAAACAGGTATAGAAAAAATTAAAGAGTACAAAAATCTCTTAAAAGTTTTACTACTTTTTTCATTTTGAAAATTTTGAGATTCTATATCTATATTTTCATTTACTTTAAATCAATTTGATTCTATTTCATTTTTTATATCTAAAAAACTAGTTTTATTTTCATCAAATTCTATTTCAGCTATATTAGTAGCTAGATTTATAGCTACCTTTGAGACTCATGGTATATTATTTAATGACTTTTCATTCAATACAACACAACTAGCACAAGTCATTCATTCTATTCTAAATTTTTTGTTCATGATTTTTTATTATTAAATAAAAATTACATTATTATTATTATTTCCCCCATCCTTACCAAGGAGGGGGTTAGGGGGTGGTCTGTTGAGTTCTAGGGTTAAGGGGTGGTCTGTTGAGTTCTAGGGTTAAGGGGTAGTCTGTTGACTTCTAGGGATAGGAGGTGGTCTATTGTGACCTGCTAGGGGGGGATGGTTATCTTTACTTCACAACAATAGTCCCCTGCAACATTCCCATACTACCACAAACTACTTCATAAGTTCAAGCTTGAGCATTTAACATCTCATAATTAATAGCTTGTCATTTCAATACATAAGATACTTTAGAGCTCAATTTTGGTATTACTTGAGTAGCCATACATCATTTACCATTTGAATCTGGCAATATAGTTATTTTATAATTTTTTCATTGTTCTAAAACCAACTCAGTAGGATCCATTTGATATCAATCATGTCACACAGTAACTTGTTTGAAATCAACATTTTGATCAATAACAGCAGTTTCAATTTCTTGTTTTATTTTATTATCTATAGTATTTAATGATAATAAATTATAAGAATTTGAAATAGTTGTTAATCAGAAAAAAATCAAAATAGAAGCTATTATTTTATTAAATAATGGAAAATTTTTTCATTCAAAATAACTAGATCCTAGTCATACTGAAAACAAAACAGGAAAAGTTCAAAGAGCAAAAAATAACATAACCAATCAACCTCATAAAAAGCTACCACTACTTATAGCAAGTAATTGCATAGTTTGTGTAAATCCACATGGTAAGAAAAAAGTCAAAGCTCAAGCAATCGGAGCAAATTCAGGTTTTCATATTTTTTCTATTTTTGATGCAAAACTCTTGGGCATATGTACTCAAAACTTTGTAAGTGAAGGAATTATTCAAAGTAGATTCAATCACATATACAAAAGTAATATTCATACTACTATAGTCAAAATAGAAGTAATGGACAAGCTTAAACTAAATATTTTTCAAGTAATTCAAAGTAATCCTCCAAGTACAAAAAATCAAATTATTCTTCATAAATGAAATCACAATTGTACTTTTACATGTCATAAAGAAGAGTGTGTACTATCTATATATTTAGCAAATCATATGATAATTCACCCCGTAATAGCTAAACAAGTAGACACTGAAGCAATAAGTCAAACTAAAAATGCTCCAGAATAACTCATAGTAGAAGTATCAGGTAAATAACCATTTAAATCAAACAATCCAGAAAATATAAACAATATAACCACAATCAAAAGTGCTATAATATTTAACATCAATTTTCATACAAAATCTTCATCAGATTTTTCATCATTTTCAACTACATTAAAACCATTTTTTTCTATAAATTCAACTACTTTTTCATAATCAGACTCTTTATCATATTCTATTTCCATTATTCACTTTTTGTGACTTACCATATGCAATTTCACTCAAGATAAATTTTTTAACTCTTTTTCAATAATCATTTCACAACTGATACAATGCATTCACTTTAAATTTATTATTTTTTTCATTACAATATTTTTTAAATACTAAAAAAACTATCTTAAGAAGATAAAAATTTGGACACCAAAAATGCCTAACTCTTAAAAAGGATAGTTTATTAAATATTTGATTTTATGATTTTAACAAATTCACAATAAGAATAATTTTTTATTTCTCGATTAAATAAAGGAGGAGAAGTCTTTTTTATAAGATTTTTATTTGAAAATGAATTAATAGAAACACTAAAAATATCTATATTATTTTTAAATTTAATCTTATCTATTTTTTGAGTTCAATTTGATGATATAGATATACTTGATGTAGATACTCATTTTGATTGAAAACAACATTCATGATTGCAATCATTATTATCTTGAGAATCATCTACAATAGTATTACCACAGCAATCAGATTCTGAAACAGTAACAATATTATGTGTATTCATTTCATGTACATTATTTTCTTGCATAGCAAAAGTAATCATAGGACTTTGAAAAAATCCTATAACCAGATACACAAGTAATGTAAAAAATGAAACTATGTATTTCATAATATTTTTTAAATCATATAACTCAATGATTATATATCTAATAATCATTAAGTCAAAAAAAGAATATAAACTAAAGTTTATATTCTTTCATTTTTATTACACTGACTAAAAATGTTGCTATCATTATTCAACCAAAAACAAAGAAAGTTCAACTATATCAAAACAATGAAATAAGTATTCATCAAGTAATTAATCAAAGTACATTTGCCAAATTTCAAATCATCTTTATTGGAGCCGATGAAGCATTTGAATCTATCTGTTTGAGATTATTCTTTTCAGCATAAGTATTATTGTACTCTATAGAAAATTCTCACTGAGACAATGGCATACCTGCTGCATATCAAAAACTATTAAGTAATCACAAAAACAATATAGCAGCTAAAGTATCATATACTCAAAACAAAAATATAGAAATTCATGATAACAATGTTCATCATAGTAAAACCTTTAATATTCAAATTCTATCTCACAATTTTATAAGTGGTATTTGTGCTCAATATGCAGGTATAGCCAATAAAGCTATAAATACATAAGCAGTAAATATATTTTGAAGGTTAAATTTTGCTAAATCAGAACTGTTTTTAACCAATATTCCATCTATAAAATCAATCAAAAAAGAAGTTACAAAAGTATCCCAAAATCAAAAAAGTGTAAATATTGCTCACATTACAAGCAATCTATGATTATAAGGTGCCACAAATATCATATTATAAAAGCTTTTCATATCAGATAATGTGATATCATATATTTCTTTGAAATCTATAGAATTTTTTAACTCAATCGGTTTCAGAAATAAAACTTTTATATTTTTTGTTTTTTCTACTATATCCAATTTACTAGTTAAAATAGTTGTTTTGTATTCTTTTAGTCCATTTACTATATTATCTTTTTTATCAACCAAATCCTGCTTAGTTATAAGTTTTATGTTTTTTAAATCATCAAAACGCAATTCATTTTCAGAACTATCGAAGTATTTATTCGTAAAATATATAAACAATATCATACTCAAAACAAGTACACTAACTGCAAACAAAATATTTAAAGCCAAAATAACTCAAGAAATCAACAATCAAACCAAACTTCAAACTCAACAATATATATTTCTCTTTGAAAAAAGTGTAGAATATTCACTTGGATCAGATTTGTTCATTATATATGAAAAACTTGTTACCTCTCATATTTCCTTTATAATTCAATAAAAAGTAACAGTTAATATCAGTAAAAAAATATTAAAAGCTGATGATAACAAGATTTTCAAGGCCTCAACAGAGAAATCTACTTTTATTTCAATAGTAGAAGTTTGATATATAAAATACAAAAATATCAAAGAAACAAGTAACATCAAATATGTACCAAATAAAAATATTTTTTTAGGAGAAAAATATTTTTGTATTACTCATATAGGACTATCAAACAAAAAAGATATAAAATTTCAAAATCATAAAAATATTCAAACCAAAAGAGGACTTTTTAATTGAATCAAAAAGAAATATACAACAGTAAAATGAAAAAACATCCAAACAAGAGAAGACACAAAAGAATAGTTAAAAAAATTAGCTCTTTTAACTTCATCAAAATCGTTTTCTAATGCTAAATAATTTACCATGAAAAATATTTTATAATTTATATACATTTATTTTAACACAAATATAAAATTAATGCAAAATTAGATAAAAAAAGATCCAGGCAATTGTGCCTGGACCAAATATATAGAAACATATCTGCTCCTATATCAAACATTCAGAAAATACAGCCACTATCAATGCTAGTTGCATAAATAGAACTTTTCTGTTAAATGACATTTTACCAGAACCAATTATTTGTTTATACTTTCTGCAACTGTATATCAATACAGCCAAAGAAATAGCATCAAAAATAACTTGATAAATACCTGGTAAACCTACAGCTGTAACAAAAGCCAAATCCTTGTCTGGAGAAAAATAACCCCATAAAAAGATAAAATAGGTTATTAAAAAATTGTTAAAACTACCCAAAAATAAAATGTATTTTATCCAGCTATAAGGATTAATTACTTGATATTCATCAAGTATAACCAAAAATAGAGAGATGATTAAAAAAATATCATATATTTCAGGTAAATTTTCCAATATGCCGAAGTAGGCAAAATTGGAAATTTCAGCAAAAGCCAATCCAAAAATTATAAAAAATCTCAGATAACTTATACTTTGTGTCCTTTCTAAAATAACTGCTACCATAACATTTCCCCGATTTGTATTTATAAAAAGTAACCGGTTATTATAGAATTTTTTTTTAAATGTCAAATACTAAAATTATTTTTTTTAAAATAAAAATATAACAAAAAAACAAATATAAAAATATTTGTTTTTAAAAGTATTTAATTAGTAATCAAAGGGACATTTGCCTCAAATAATTTAATGATATCCACATCTCACATATAATATTTATTATCATTTTTTCTAACCACAAAAGGTACTCATACTTCTTCAGGATTTATTCAAAGATCTTCTATTTTTTCATTAAATATTTTCGCATTATCTTCATTTTCCCATACTTCTCTCTTTTCAATTTTATACTTATTCATTATATCATTTGCATTAAAATATTCTGCTACTTTTATACAATGAGAACAAGTTTTTCAAAAAAAATAAACATAATCAGCATCAGGATTTATTACATCTTTCATATCTAGATTCGTGTTTCAACTACATGAAAATAAAAAAAATAGAGATATAATAGCAATAATTATTTTTTTCATAAATTAATGATTAATATGTAAAAGTTGTTCTAGCAAAAAAAATATCGAGTTTTGATTTGTACCAGAACAAGTACCAGGATCATATTTTTTATTGTATTCTCATGCATTTTCTGATACCTTTTTAAATCTCTCTTTCACTATATATTCTTCAGTTTCATTTCAATAATTTATCAATAACCTATCTTCACTATTCATCATCCTATTATAAGGATTTTTAATAATTTTTCAATTCAAAACAAATGTCAGTTTATTTTTATCATCATTTTTATACAATTTTCAATCATCTAAAATCAAGTATTTATCAGAAAAATAAAAATTATTATTTGCAAAAAAATGTCACCAAGAAACTCATTCATGATGTACATGAATAGTGTCAGCATTATTTTCATGCAAATGCACTCTATCTTTTGGTGTTATATTTTCATCAACCTTGCATTTTCAAATATCCTCAGAATACTTATCCAAACCAAAATCAAATCTTTGTCCATTTATATACATCAAAAAATTAGCGTGAAAATGTGGTTTTGCAAATTTTAATCAAGCATATAAATATCATAATATAAAAAATAATAATATTAATCAAATAGATAATATATAAATATATCTTTTTTTCATTTTTTATGTTATAAATTATAATAACCTGTACAAATATTTTACAAATCCAAATACTGATCAATCCTGATTTGCCATACAAATTCATCCACATGTGAAACTAGTATCATACCTCATTCAAACTCATCCAAAGCCTTAGCTATAACAGGAATATGCCTAAAATTGATATGATTTGTAGGCTCATCGAGTATCAAAATACCAGGTTTTAAAAATACCAATCTACAAAATGCAACCAATCATTTTTGTCATTCTGATAAATCTCAAATCCTAGTTTTCATTATATCTCAGCTTATCAAAAAACCAGCGGCAGTAGATCTGAGATCTTGTTCTCACATATCTTCTCATGCAGCATCTCTCAAACATTCATATGCAGTTTGATTAAAATCCAGATTTGAAAAATCTTGTCTATAATACCCTATTTTTACACCAGGAGTAAGTGTACAACCTGATTCATCACCATTTACTATTTTTTCAAGCAATGTAGATTTTCCTATACCATTTGGTCCAGATAATAATAAATGATCATCTTTTCTGATTTTTACTTCAATATCTTTTTCTACCACTTCATCATGATTGATTATATGTACACTGTGCAATTCAAGTAATACTCAACCTATATTTTCCTGCAATGGAATGGTAAATTCTCTAATAGTTTTATCATCTTTTCTAGTATCAACCATTTCATCCTCCAATTCTTCAGCTGCTTCTCTCATCTTTTTTGCTACTTGTCTCAATTTTCATCATTTGTGTGCAAATACATTTGCTTGTTCTTTTTTTGCTATTGCTTCCTTTTTTAACCTAGCATTAGCCATATTTTCTTTTTCTTTATTTCTCTGTATTTGTTCAACTACGTCGTGATAATCTCATACAAATTGTTCTACTTTTTTTGTAAATACATCCAAATACAATACTCAATCAGTAAAACTATTCAAAAATTCAGCATCATGTGAAATAACCAAAACAGTATTTTTATATTCTTGCAAAAATGTAGTCAAATGCCATATTCACTCCTTGTCCAAATTATTAGTAGGCTCATCTAGTAACAATATGTCAGGATTTTGTATAAGTGCTGCCGCCAATAACAATCTAGCTTGTTGTCATCCAGAAAAAGCCTTGATTAGTTTATCAAGAGGAGCTTTCAAATTTACTACATCAAGTACTTCTAGTATTTGTTTATCTATATTAAAAATAGAATCATCCTGGAAATATTTTCTGAAAAATTGTTGAACTGTCAATTCTTTATCTTCAGCCAAAACTACTTGATAACCAGTAGCAATAGTCAATTTTTTATCTATATTTATAACTCAAGCTTTTTTTTCTAGTTCACCATTTATCAGTTTAAATATCGTTGATTTCCCTGCTCCATTTTGTCACATAATTGTTATCTTTGAACCTTTTCTCACATTGAAACTCACATCTTCTAATATAGGTTTTCTAAAATCATAATGGAAATCCACTCATTTAAAACCAATTACTGTCTCATTTGAAACACTCATTTTTTCTATTTGTTAATATATAAAAATATTTATTGTATAAATAATATTTATAACTATATTTAAAAAAATCAAAAAATGAAATAATTGTGTAAAAATCAAGTAAAAATATATAATTTTAAGATAATTTTAATTTATGGAAAAATATTATAATTCAAAATATTACTCAAAACCAATAGAAGTAGTAAACATAGAATGAGAAATACTAGTAATAATAACAGACTCAAATTGAAGAGAAATTATATACACTTGGTACGATATAATAGAAAAAAACACTGAAAGTATTTATATAAATAAATGTCTTCTTTGATGATTCATAAAAAAAATACCTGAAAATGTACTGATTATATGATTTTGATGATGAGCATTTGCAAAATACCTGGAAGACCACATAAAAAATATACACATTACATGAATAGATATAGATGAAGCTATGATAGAAATCGCAAAAAAAGAATTAAAAGTAAAAACAAATGATATATATATAATGGATGCTGAACAAGCAATAGATAAAATAACTAAAAAATGAAATAAATATGATTTAGTATTGATTGACGTTTATGGATGAGATTGAGAAATACCAAAATATTTCTGAAACATAGAATTTTTCGAAAAAATAAAAAATGTATTAAATAATGATTGAGTTTTATCTATAAACTTCGCTGACTATGATTTAGAAAATGTCTATAAAAAACAATTTTACGATAAAATACACAATAATTTAATTAAATTATTTGGACAATACTACTCTCATATACTAGCATGATTAAATGACAGATGAAATGTAATGTGAATTTACAATTTAGACAAAAAATACGAGGAAAAAGATTATTATGATAACTACAAAATACTAGTAAACAAAGGAAAAATAATCTACGATGAGAATATAATTAAATAAAAATTAATTATAACATATTTTAAAAAGTCTTGTCAAGTTATTTTTTTTTAATGTGTTGACAATACGTTGTCACCTCTTATAATTCAGTTCGTCATCAATCCTGGTGGCATTAACATTCTTTCCTAGGAGAATACCATGTTAAAATTGTTTTACGCAGGGATTTTATCCCTATTCATGTCATTCGGTGCAAATGCAGCATATTACGATGGAACTTTCGGATTCGGAAGTGACTACAACGTTGCTCCAGGTACAACACTGCTAACATCAAACGAAGTCTTCGTTACAAATGGAGTGGTATTTGCTGGCAACCAAGCAACTGGAAGTTTTGCATCACTGTTCGGCTCTGCTGACTTTGACGTTGCTTTCAATAGCAGCATGCCGTTAACAACTGGTGCATTTAACACTGTTGACTTTCTGCATGATTTTACAGCAGTAACTTTGTTTGGACCAAGTGTCGACCTACAAATGGCGGTAGACTTACTTGATATTACTAGCGTAGTACAATCAGGATTAACAGGTCTGCAAGTATTAGGTAATGTAATTATACGTGACTTGACCGGCGGTTTTGCTGACACAAGAGCTACAATTGCTATGGAATTCTCTGAAGCAGCTGGCGCGATACAAGGTACATACAACCGTTCTATGTCAGGAAACATTTCTACTGTACCTGAGCCAAGCGTTATTTTGTTGATGCTAATCGGTGTCGCTGGTTTCTACCTTTCCAAAAAAAAATCATCTCGAGATGATTACTACGGAAAAATGATGACTGCCTAAAAACTAACTTTGATGCATTACTGTATTCTTACAGTTAATTGTCATCAAAGCTATAAAATCTGAGAACCTTTGCCTAATAAGCAGGTTCTCTTCTTTTTTTTTAAAAAAAACTTGACATATATTATTTTTATTTTATAATCACACAACTATCATTCCGGTAGTAATTAACATTCTTTCCTAGGAGAATACCATGTTAAAATTGTTTTACGCAGGGATTTTATCTCTAATCATGTCGTTTGGTGCAAATGCAGCATATTTCGAAGGTACTTTCGGATTCGGAAGTGACTACAACGTTCCTAGTGGTCAATCACTTTTAACATCTAGTGAAGTCTACGTAACCGACGGTGTTGTATTCACTGGTAACAATGCTACTGGTAGCTTTGCGTCACTGTTCGGCTCTGCTACTTTCGACGTAGCATTCAACGAAAGCATTCCACTAACTGTAGGTTCATTTAACACAGTGGATTTCCTACATGATTTTTTAGCGATTAATCTGTTTGGCCCCACTACAAATCTGCAACTTGCCGTAGATTTGTTAGACATTAACACAGTATCAATGTCAGGTCTTACAGGCCTGAGTGTACTTGGCGAAGTATTGATTCGTGATCTTTCAGGATTTTTCCAAGATACCAGAGCAAATTTAGCAATGGAATTCTCAGAATCTCCTGGCGCGATACAAGGAACATACAACCGTTCTATGTCGGGTAATATTGAAGTTGTTTCTGTCCCAGAGCCAAGCGTACTGTTACTGTTAGCTGTTGGTGTTATAGGCGTATCAATGTTTCGTAAAAAATCATCGCAAGATGATTACTACGGCAAAATGATTACCGCCTAAAAAAAATTAATTCAACGCATTTCTGATTTTTTCAGATAATCGTCGTTGAATTGATAAAACAAAAGAACCTTTGCCAAAAGCAAAGGTTCTTTTTTAGATTATTTTCGGTACATATTGACTTATAAATCATGGTGGCAACCTCTCTAAATCAGAAGTATTCAGATACCTAAAAAAAGTATTTCTAAAATCAACTCAAGCAAACTCAGATTCCAAAGGTAATATTGATGTTTGTAAATTACTACTATTACTATTATCTAAAAATGCCAATCATTGTTTTATTTTTTGATTTTTAAATAAATCATATATCTTTTTTATAGTATACTTATTACTTTTTTCATCAGAAAATTCTAACAATATATTTTCTAGCTCAAACAACATATTTCAAAGCGCTATATGCTCATTATTATTAGAATCATAAATCGGTTTCAATTCAGTTTTTATTTCTGATAATACACTTACATATATTCATATATCTCTCTTGAATACTTCAGATCAGTATTTAAATTGTCACAACAAAGAAGTTTTTTCCAATTTTGGATAACTGTATTTTTTTCAAATTACACTTTCAACTGTTTGAAATATTCTTATGATATAATTTTCAGTCAATCCATAAACTACATTTCTTTCTCACAAATTGTTTATTAGCATAGTTATTTTTTCATAACTTTGCATTTTTTCTGTATCATTATATATATCATCCAATTTTTCTCCTGATGCTTGCAATATTCCATTAAATTTTTGAAAATGCAAATTCAATTTATCATTTACAAGTGATGCTCAAACTATCTTTCATACTATATTAGATCAAGTTCAATCATCTAGCAACAAAATCTGTTGTAATTGTTCTTTGATTGTAGTTAAATATATTTTTTTAGTTTCATCATCTACTAAATCATAATTCAAAACCAGTGATTTAATCTGTCATACTATTCTTAAATCTTCATTTACTCTACTAGCATATGTATTATCCATCAGAGATAAATAATCTTTAAATTCATTAGATTCTAAAAAAGAAAATGCTTTCAATAATTGTTTTTTGTTTGGCCATTCTTCATACAATCACTTATTCAAATTTGTAAGCCTTATTTGAAAATCTCAGTAACTACTTATTATTGATTTTATTCTCTTACCCATTATAGTAAAATCCTGTTGCAATGAAGGATTATATTCCAATGTTTGCTTCAATATTCTTTTAAGTCCATGACTTCATACAGGTGTATAATTTTCTACTAGTAAAATATTTTCAAGTATTTTATTATTTTGATCAAGTTTTGCTACCAAATCTATTGCAAATTCATCTGCAGGACTTAAATCCAAATCTGCAGAATAAGATTCTTGTGATATGTCATATACTATTTTATCGGCATCTTTCAAACTCATTATTACATTTATTCATTCATTTATTTTTCAATTCAAAAATTCTTTTACATTTATTTCCTTTGATTTTTTAGCATAATTCAAAAACAATTCCAAAAACTTTCTTTGTTGCAATTCATTAAATTCAGAAAACAATTTCAAATTTGGAAATATATCACCATTATATTTTGCTTGAAAAGCAAGCTCTTCTCAAACTCTATTCACAACACTTTTATAGTTATCGAGAGGAAAAGTAGTATCTTGTACATAACTTCTCATTATGTGCAATTTCTCATCTGGTGATTTTTTATCTTGTTTTCTTTGAGAAATAAACTCCACAAATACTTCATCTATATTTTTTGTATCAAAATACACAATAGGAGCATTTATATTGAATGATCATTTATTTATATCATTTTCACTTTGCATATATCCTGTGATCTTCAAAGCTTTTATTTGCAATCAAAAATAATGATTTAACAAACTATCATATTGTGCTTGATAATCACTAGCATTTATATCCAGCTTATCAAATATGTCTTTTTCATATCTAAGTATCTTGTCCTTGATAGCACTTTCAGCTGTATCTCATTTCTTCAGAGCATAAACTCATTTTGATACAAGTTTATTAAAAATTTCATTATGATTTACTCATACTCATATACTACCATTTTGAGGTTCTAGTGATTCTGAAACATAAAAAGTGTCTATACCTATCATTTCAAAATAAAATCTAGTTCTAGCATTCATATTCTTTCTTTTATCTGAATCATCTGAATTTACCATATGAAGTCAGTCAATCACAATTGGACCATACAATTCTATCTTATCATCTGGAAATATTTTAAACATATCATCTTTTGACTTTGCAAATTCTTCTCCTAGATTTACCTCGTTTCAATTTACTTTTATATGAATCAAACTTGTTATTTTTAGCAATTTTTCTTGTACTACCTTTTTTTGCCAATCTGCCAATGCACTTCTTCAATAATCCCCTCTTTGTTGGATAAAATTGGTCATAAAATCAAACACAGTCATTTCTCATTCTTTCAATTCTTCAAAAGGTTTTATAAATCCATTTTTTACAATTCACACATTTTTTGCATCAAAAGCAACTGTATCAGTTCCAGCAAATATAGTCTGATGTGTATTATAATGTTTATCTGTTTTTCATCTATTGTATCCAGCAACCACTCATTTATAACGACTATACTTAAAATACAATGGCACAATAGTACCAGGTACTCACTGTGTTTCTAAATACTTTCACAATTCTATTACATCATTTTCATATGCTTCTTGATTTTCTTTTGGAATAGGATTTTGACTTCAAATCATACTTGTAGAAAAATTATTCATCAAATTATGAGTCTGAACATATCATATTTTTTTCAATGCTTCAGGTAATATCCAAGCATCCAATCATTGTTTTCTAAAAAAAGATTTTTCCTCCTCAGATAAATATTTTCTATCTACACTAAAAGCCATCAATGTACGAATAAGATTTGCACAACTAACAGTTTCCTGTCTAGAAACATCTACAATATGTGGCAAATATGGGTCAAATTCCAATTTTTGTGCTCATATAAATCATCAAAGCATTTTTTCTATTCATACTCATCTCACTTTAGTAGGATATATTTTTTCTCACAAAATATTCTTATTTTCTGAATTATCAGACAATACTATTTCATTTAAATCCAAAGTAGATTTTATATCTTTTAGTAAAACTAGATTTTCATTTATTGTATCTACTTTTCATATTTTTGGTACAAACAATTGTTCTCAAAGAGACAACAAAACTAAATGTTTTTTACCATTTTTTAGTCTAAATTCTTTACCTAGCAAACTATTTAATAATAGTAAATCATTATAATTACTTAATCAAAAATCATTAGATATTTGAGCCAATGTATTTCATTTTAAAACACTATAAATATCCATATTTTGCATGATATCAATCTTGATAGAGTCATATACTTCTTTTTGTTTATTTGATATCAATGTATCCTCTGAAAAATAAGGATTTTCAAACTTATGCCTAGAAATAGATAGATTTTGATTACTCAAATCAATCAATTCTGATACTCATTTTTTTACATCATTTTTTATATTTTCTAAACGAATTTCTCTAGAAACATAATCATTTAAATCTGGTATATTTGTATCAACAGTACTGTTAATAGAACCAGCTAAAACTCAAATTGCCATTAATTTTAATTTGGTGTCCATAAAAAATTATAATAATAAATTAGATATACATTATCTATAATATATTATTTTTGTCAATACAATTAAAAAGAATAATCAAAATTGATTATTCTTTATTTTATCTAATAAAATCTACTATTTTACTTAAAAATCATGGTCATTCTCTTTTTATATCTCTTGTGTTTATATATCTAAAAAATACATCTCTAAATTCTATTCAACTATATTCTGTATTTAATGGCAATATAGATGTTACAAAATGCTGTTCGCTTGATTTATTAAGTCAAATCAATCATGCCTTTATTTTTTTATTTCTAAACAACTCATAAATATTTTCTATTGTACTTTTACTATTACTATCATCCAAAAATGAATCAATAACTCATTCAAGAGTGGCAAGTGCAGAATTTATAAGCATATAATCTTTATCTTTTGTGTCTATTATTTTATATGAATCGTTTTTCATTTCTCATATAATTTTTTTATACATAGATACATGATCCAAAAATGTATACTTACCATAAATGAATTGTCACAATGTAGAAGTAGTTTCAAGTGATGGATACGTATATTTTTTTCACAACTTTCTTTCGATTGACTCTAGATTTCTAATGATATAATTTTCAGCTAATCAATAAACGACATTTAATTCTCATAAATTATTAATCAAAATAGTCAGTTTTTCATAACTTTGCATTTGTTCAGTACTATTATATATATCACTTATATTTTCTCCAGAAGCCTGTAACATTCAGTTAAGTTTCTGAAAATGTAGATTTATTTTATCATTTAGCAAAGAGGCTCAAACTATTTTTCAAACTATATTTTTTCAAGTTCAATCATCCAAAACTAAAATCTTCTCTAGCTTTGATACTATTTCTTGCCTATAATCACTTTTTTCATCATCATCCACATTATCATAATCAAGCAAAAGTATGTTTATATCATTTACCAATTCCAAATCACTATGTATTCTCCTCTTACTAATATTATCCAATTTGCTGACATAATCTATAAGTCTCTTGTCTTCTAAATAAGAAAATGCTTTCAATAATTGATTTCTATTCAATCATTCTTCATTTAATCATTTATATAGATTTAATAATCTCAATTGGAAGTCTCAATAAGAACTTATATTTGAACTAACTCTTAATCAAAATAAATTAATTCTTTGTTGTAAAAAACTATTATTTTCCAAAAACTGTTTTACAAGTCTTCTAGCTCATACACTTCATACAGGTATATAACTTTCCATGTACAAAATATTTTCTATTATATTTTTATTTTGATCCAATTCCAATACCAAATCAATAGAAAATTCATCTACAGGGCTCAATTCCATATTCGGAGTATAAAACTCTTTTGATATTTCTGATATGATTTTATCAATATCTTTCAAGCTTAATATCATAGTAATTCACTCTGAAATTTTTCAATTCAAAAAACTTCTAAGTACTAGATTTTCTGATTTTTTAGAACTAGACAAAAACTTATCTAAAAATTTTCTTTGCTGCAATTCATTGAAATGAAACAACAAATTTATGTTAGGATATTTTTCATCAACCACACCACTATCAAAACCATTTCAATTATTTAAATTATTTTTCAATTCTTCTGTTATTCTATTCAATAATGATTTATATGAATCCAGAGGAAAAGTAGTTACTTGTATAAAATTTTTAACTACATACTTATCAGTATTTCATTTAATTATATTTTCTTCCATATTTGAAACATATTTTTCAAATACCTCACTTATATTATTATTATCATAATATGGAATCGGAGCATTTATATTAAACGAACTAGGATTTATATTATTTTCACTTTGCATATATCAGCTTATTTTGAGAGCCTTGACTTGCTGAGAATAATAATAATTTAATAATTTTTCATAATTAAAATTATAGTTTGGATTTTTTTTGTCCAATTTATCAAAATTTTCTTTTTCATAAACTAGTATTTTATTTTTTATAGCTGATTCTACTGTATCTCAAACTTTTATAGAATAAACTCATTTTAAATCTAGTTTAGATATCAAATCATCTTTCTTTATTCAGATTCAAAAAACATTATCACTTGGTTCCAGTAATTCACTAGGTAAAAAATTTCAAATCAATATAAACTCAAAATAAAATCTAGTTCTAGCATTCATATATATTCTCCTAGAAATATCAGGTGAGCTCAACATATGAAGTCAATCTATCATTATAGGACCATATATTTCTATTTTGTCTTCTGGTTTTATCAAAAGCATTTTATCTGAATCCTTTTTAAACTCTTCTGATAAATCTATTTCTACTCAATTTACTTTTATTTTTATCAAGCTTTGAAATGTATGCAAATTTGCTCTAACTATTTTTTTAGTTCATGTCATAAGAGATCACATACCATAATCTCATCTTTGTTGTACAAAATTTACTACAAAATCAAACAAGGTCATTTGCTTTGACTCCAAATCCTCAAATTTAGTAATCCTTCAATCCAAAACATTTCATACATTTCTAGCTTCAAAAGATATAGTATCTACTCAAGCCAAAATTGATTGATGAGTATTATAATGCTTAAATTCTTTATCTCTATTATATTTAGCAACTACTTTTGTATAATCACTATATCTAAAATAAATAGGCAAAATACTTCATACAATTCAATCACTTTCCAAATATTTTCACAATTTTATCAAATCCTCTTCATATTTTTGTTGATT
This sequence comes from Candidatus Altimarinota bacterium, assembly GCA_028688895.1. GTDB lineage: Bacteria > Patescibacteriota > Gracilibacteria > BD1-5 > UBA6164 > UBA6164. The sequence goes on from JAQTXG010000006.1 coordinate 61,531, forward strand.
TTCTTTTTGTACAGGATATGGAGTTCAAATATAATATTCAGAAAAATTATTCATCAAATTAAACTTTTGAATGTATCATAACTGTTTCAAAGCTTCAGGCAATATCCAAGCATCCAATCATTGTGCTTGAAAAAAAGCTTTTTCTTTATCAGTTAATGATTGTTTATCGACACTATAAGCCAACAATGTACGTATCAAATTGGCACAACTAATAGTAGTTTGCCATTGTACATCTACTATACGGGGTAAATAAGGATCAAACTCACGCTTTTGAGCTTCTATAAATCCCCCAAGCATTTTCTCTACTCAAAGTCATACAACAGAATTTGGATACAAATCTTGTGAAATAGTTTTTACATCCAAGTTGTTATCTAAATCTATTTTATTATTTATTTCTAGTGTATATTGTATTTTTCTTAATTCATTTAATTTATTATTTATATTACCAAGCATTCCATATTTAGGGACATACATTGCATATCATTTCTGCAATACTACTGAATCCACATTTTTATTTAAATACTCAAACTCTACTCATAAAATAGAATTTAAAAGTATCAAATCTTTATAATTTGTTATTCAATGTTTGTTTGCTATACTTGTCATAGTATCTCAAGATTCAATTACATATCTATCAAAATAATTTATTAAATCCTTTTTTATATTTTCATAAAGATCGTTTTTAATATTTTTATTTAAACTTGTATTTGTTTCTATTGTATTTTCTGTGATATCATCTTTTATTGATTTATCTATTTTTGAGTTTTCTACTTGAGTATTTTTTTGAATTTTTTCCTCTATATCTGGCGATAATCACCAACTCAATAAACCTATCAATGTCAAAACAATAAAGACATAAAACCACTCATATTTTAGGTTCATATTTTAAAAAGCTTCAAATAATAATTTTTTAAAAAATATAGAAAATTAAATTAATTATTTATTATAAATTTTCTATATTTTTCACTTGTACTTATTATCATTTTATATCCAAAATAGTCAAATAAATATTAAAAAAAAATACTTTTAAAAAGTATTTTAGGCATAATCTAAATTTTGGTGGATTAAAAAAATAAAATAAATGTACTAAGTTTTAATTAACTAATCCCTCCCCCTGCGGGTACTCCCTTTTAAAAAGGGAGAAATATAAAATAAACAAAAATGAAAATACCTAATATAATAAAAGAAACTTCAAAAAAATTAAGAAATAATATGACTGAATCA
>JAQTXG010000037.1 GCA_028688895.1 Candidatus Altimarinota bacterium
TTATTATCATTTAAAATAACCCTACCTCCTGGATAAGTATCACTATAGATACATCCACAATAGTTTTGTCTATAGATATCGTGTTTTTTTGTATATTCTACACTCCTTTCAAAACCTCAATTTTTCCTAAATGCTATTTTTAAAAACTCCAAATTATTTTTTAAAGAATGCTTATCTCACAAACTAAACATTTTAACCAAATCTTTGTGAGGTGAAGTATTTAATGTAGAAGTCCATTCTTTTATTCATAATTCTACAGCCAATTCAGCTGTTTTTCTGAGTCTCATATCATAACATTTGGTACATTTATCTCATTTCTCCGGAGTATTTTCAAGACCTTTTATTTCATCAAAAAAATTTTTAATATCATATGGTCACACAATATATTCAATTTTTTCTATTTCGCAAACTTTTTTAAAATTGTCTAACCTCTTATCATACTCTTTTTTAGGTTGAATATTTGGATCATACCAAAATCAAATTACTTCATATTTTTCTTTCAAATCCACTATAGGAATAGTAGCATCAGGACCACAACATACATGCAATAAAAGCTTTGGTTTATGTTCAAGTATTTTTTTGATGGGCTTATAAGATAGTCTATGTATACCCGTGATTTTTTCCTTGCTACTCAGATAATCTATATGTTTTTTTGTACCATATCATTTATGATTTTCTAAATTCAAATCAGGATATAGACTACTATAAGTCATCATAAGTTTATCTCTAAACACTTTGGCTACAATAGACGCAGCTCATATCTCAGTTATCTTTGCATCTCATCACACTATAAAAACTGGCTGTCTTTTCAACTCATCAAACTTATAATTATCATTTCAATCTATCAGTACTCAATCTATATCATCTGGATTTATCTTTCTCATCAATTCAACCAATGCCCTTCTCATAGCTTCCCTATTAGCTTGTTTGATATTTATTTCATCTATCATATGATTATCTACTACTCACACACCAAAAAAAACTTGAGGATTAGTTCAAGTAGACATTTTTATCAATTCATCATACAATACTTCTCTTATTTTCTCACTCAACTTTTTTGAATCATTTATCAATTTCAAAAATTCATTATCAGGTTTATTTTCAGGATTAAAACACAAGGCACATGCCACGACACTTCAAAGCCATGGTCATCTGCCCGCTTCATCCACTCAAATTTTCAATTTTCCCATATTTTGACTTTTAAAATAATTATTTTCTATATAATATATATAATTACAATTTTATCAACTCAATGTAAAAAAATAATAATAAACATAAACTCTCTCCTGAATCCTCTCTCTTAATTAAGAGAAAGGGGCTACAAAGAGAAAAAATAATCCCCATCCTGAATCCTTCCCCTTTAGTCAAAGAGGAAGGGGCTACAAAACACAAACACAAACACAAAACAAACACAAAACAAATACAAAAAAAACAAAAAAAAACAATACACCAAAAAATAATACATATAAAAAAGATGGGGGTTTTAGGGGGGAGGACTGAGATGAGCCGCGTATAGAAACAACAGAATACAGCCAGTTGGAACTTCTCCCCCCTAAGGCTTTTGTTACTTTTGGCCCCAAAAGTAAAGAAGACAATACCACTCTAAAAACGAAAAATATATAAAAAAACAAAAAACCAACACTAAAAACTAAAAACAAAATAAAACAAAAATAAACAAAATAAAAAAATAATCTTCACAATAAACTTTAAATAAACCAATTTTTAAATAAAATATATAACATTTAACAATAACAAAAAAAATGCAATACAAAATCTTCGGCTGCAAAGTAAACAAATACTACACTGATGAATGGATGAACTCAGATTACCTAAAAGACAAAAAAGGTACATTTATAGCTAGCTGTGTAGTCACAGACAATGCAAAAAGAAAATGGCTCAAATATGTAAAAGACATAGCCAAAAATGAATCAGAGAAGATTTATATAAGTGGTTGTGGTGCTTTCAAATCATGAGAAGCCCAAGAAGATTTTTTTGATATATATCCAGAACTTGAATCACTAAAATGAAGAATAGAAATACTCTGAGAAAAACCAAACGAGCTAAAAAAAGAAATAATCAATTCAAAAGAAACCAGAACCATTAAAGAAAAAATCAAATCAATTCCACAAATCTATACAAAAAAATTCCTGCTAATCCAATGATGATGTGACAGCTTCTGTACATTTTGTCTGACTGTAAAAAAGAGATGAAAACATTATTATAGAGACAAAGACTCTATAGTAGACGAGATAAACGAATTTGAAAAAGTATGATGAAAAGAAGTAGTTTTGACCTGAGTAAACTTATCTGCTTGGTGACTTGAAACTACAAATGATGTATGAAAATCCAGATTTTGAGAATTACTCAGATACATACTAGACAATACAACTATTCCTAGAATCAGAATAAGCTCTATGTGACCAGAATTCATAAATGATGCTTGTCTAGAAATATTCAAAGAAACTAGAATATATCCACATTTTCACTACTCAGTACAATCATGATCTAATGATGTATTAAAAGCTATGCATAGACATTATGATTGACAATATATGAGAAAATTACTAGAAAAAACAAAAAATCTAGTGAGAAAAGACTGAGTCGAAGTCAGTATATGAGCAGACTTGATAATATGATTTCCAGGAGAAACAGAAGAGGATTTTCTAGACACATACAATTTAGTAAAAGACTGATTAATCACAAAAATACATGCTTTTCCATTTTCACCTCATACTACAGGAGAATCAGTTCCAGCATGAAGTTTTCCAAATCAATTGAGTGATCAAATCAAAAAAGATAGGATGTGGAGACTAGAAGAAATATGAGAATATACAAGAGACAAATTTATAGAAAGAAATATCTGAAAAGTGTTTGAAGTACTAATAGAAGTAGTGAAAAAAGATGAAAAAACTTGAAAAACTATATGGAAATGATGGAGTCAAAACTATATAGATGTAGACAATACAAATTTTGAAGTCATATCTGGAACAATAAAGAGAAATGAAATAATAACATGAAAATTGCTAAAATAAAACAACGGAGTTATTAGCTCCGTTGTAAATTATGAAGAGATATAATCAATAATTTGCTACTAAAGTAGCAAAAGACCTAGAATTCGTTATAAACTCAGAATTTTTTAATGTAAAAAATACAAAATTCGATTCAAGTTTAGGCACTTTTTTCATCAAGTCCATCAATTCCCCAATTGAAAGAAGATTAGAAACACCTCTCACTAAAAAAGGCATATCATTGTTATCAATTACTTCAACTTCCATCATTTTTCCCCTTTTTATAATTAGCCACAATTGGCTATATTAATATAAGTATTTTTAACTATATATCAATATGTTCTATACAATTTTATTTTCCTGAATAATTCTCGATTATCTATCAAAACAATTAGCATTTATGTACTTACAAGACAAAATAAATCTATTATGAGACTTTGTCTATTTTCAATACATACTAAATCCATGAATAGCATTTTGAATAAAAGTATATCCTCTTTTATTAAAAATTGCTACTATTTCTTTGATTATTCTGATTTTTTATTATTATAGACATGAAAAAAAAGAAAATAATAGTAAGTTGCTTGAAATAAGTTTTTGATTAATATTATCATGAGCTATATGAAACGCTATAGAAAGAGTTTTTTATGGTAATGTGATAGATTTTATATGAGTTAAATACTTCTCTATATTTAATCTAGCTGACACTTTTATAAGCATTTGAGCAATTATCTATTTATATATTTTATTTAAAAATAAAAATACATTATGCAATTCTGACCAGAAAAACTAAATTTTCCAGATATAATAATCAATTCACTTTGAAGCTTGATTGCTTGAATAGTTTGAAGTACAATTATTTTGATTATTACATTTATATTGTGAAATAGTATTGATATACCCTGAGGATTCAAAGCTTCAGAAGCAGGACTAGGAACTAGCTCTATTTTTCCACTAGTATTGTCTATAATCACGCTGATATGAACAACTATCACTATGTACCTGACATACAAATTATTGACTCTTACTTCAGAAACTAGATACAAGAAAAATATAGTCATCTCATGACAAATAGCTTTTTTTGCATTTATTACTTTTCTATTTTTTACACCAGTATATATATACTATGGTATAATCAAATACGAATATATCATGTACATATTTCTAGTACATACACTTCTAGTAACATTTTGAACAAGTATACTGATAGAAACTATGAACAATTATAGAAGAGTACTTATATGAATATATGGTAGTTTCGTCTGATTATTTGTAAGTATGATTTTAACAGTATTAATATTTACTGCTTTTAGTACATGAGCTGCCAAACTTATATCACTAGTATTATTATTACCACTTATCAATTTTTGTATTACATTCCTTAAACAACTATTTGAACTCGTATATTTTTATTACTACAAATACACAAATATGGACCAACTATGAGACATATTTTACCAAATAGAAATGGAAGAAAACGAACAACTAAAAGAAGAAGAAGAAAAAAATGCTATATAAATAAAATAAATAACCCTAACCTGAATCCTTTCCCTTAATACTAAGGGCAAGGGGCTAAAGACACAATACAAGTACAAAACTAAAAAAAAATACTTATTAAAAAGACAGGGGTTTCAGGGGGGAGGACTGAGATGAGCCGCGTTTAGAAACATCAAAACATGCCAGTTGGAACTTCTCCCCCCTGACAGTTTTGCCATACTTTTGCTGCCAAAAGTATGAAAGACCATACCACACTACAAACAAAAAATACAAACAAAACAAAAAACTAAGAAAAATTCTGAATCAAGTTCAGAATGACAAATAAAAAGTTAAAAAAATATTCACTAACTAAAAACTATGCTATCAACAGTAAAACAAACAATAGATTTCTATACTAAATACTTCAAAACACCAAAACTTGAAGACTTAAAAATAGAAAATAATTCACTTCTAGAAACAAACTGATCTGTCTTTGTAACTATATACAAAAATGGTCAAATCAGATGAAGTAGTGGAAATATAAAAGAAATAAAAGCGACATTGGCAGAAGAATTGATAGAAAATACTATCCAGGCTATTTCAAAAGATAGTAGATTCAAACCTATTAAACTAGATGATGTAAAAGAAATCAAAATCAGAATAGACAAAATAACAAACAGAAGAGTATTACAAGACTGAGAAATAATACAAATAGACCCTACAAAATCTTGAATAATAGCTATAAAAAAAGACTTTTCAGCTATGAATGCAATCCTTCCAAATATAAACCCTATACTACTCACATGAGAAGACTTGATACCAGTACTACAAGCCAAATTTAACACAAAAAAATTTGACGAAAAAGACTACATATTATACGAAATCAAAACAGAAATCACTGACAATTTCGAGACAAAATAAAACTCCGCTTAGCGGAGTTTTATTTAATAATTTCTTAATTACAATCTCATGCTACTAAAATAGCATTTCATTGTTTTGTACAAGAAGTAGTAGTAGTAGGCACAGTATTTACACTATTTCATGTACATGCAGTACTACCATTTAAACAAGTATCAATAGGAGAAGCAACTCAAGCAGTAGTTTTTCCTTCCAAAGTTCAAAACTCTATTCTATTATTGTCATTTCAACCATCTATAGTATTAGCAGCTTTAGAAGTCTTTAATCAATCTGATTCTACTCAAGTACTTACTTCATAAGCTTGATTTACTACTCATGATACATCAGCATAACCATATGTATATATAAGTGGTGAACCATTTCAAAGTGAAGCATTTTTAGGATCTTTAGGTAAACTATTTAAAAATCACAACTTAACAACACAATAAATACCATGTGCAGTTACACCTCCAGAAGCATCACAAGTTGTAGTAGTAGCTTGAGTTGATGCTGAACCTGGATACATACTCATATCTGAAAAAGCTTGTTCCAATGCTCATTTCAAAGCACTCATATCAGTTATTCTAGTAGTATCTCTAGCTTTTTGAATTTGAGAAGTATAAATTCACACAGCACCAGTAGCAAGAATACCAATAATAGTGATTACTACTAACAATTCAATAAGTGTAAAACCTTTTTTAGTTTTTTGTATTTTCATAGAAAAGAAATTAATAATAAAAATAAACACAGATATTATATAAAAAAAATATAATTTTGTCAAAACTAATCTTTATAATGTATAGCATTTACAGGACAAGCAGCTATTGCATCGTCTATACCATCTGCATTACTAGTATTCATACCTTCTTTAGCAAAAGATTTACCATCATCATCCAAATCAAACACATCACCACATATAGCTACACAAGCACTACAACCTATACAACTCTCGTTTACATAAGGCACTTTTACATCATCATTAGACATATTTTAAATAATTATTCAAGTAAATATGTAGGCATTATATAGACAAATAAAAAAATTCAAAATAAAATTTACAAATAATTATAAATTTAGTTTTGAATTTTTAAGGTCCATATTAAAGGTCAGTCAAAGTGTTTGTATTCCTTAATAAAGGAAATTTATAGATAGCCCGTTATGCTTAAGAAAGAAAAATCAAAGTTGAAATAACTCTCTGTCAAATAACTACCAAGAACCATCTAAGACTTATGCGTGTGTAAGGAAAATGAGATTGACCTGCCACCTATAAAATAGACATATATATAATAATAATAATTGATTTTTTTACAAAATAAAATATTATATTGATGTTAAAAAATAAAAAAAAATATGTTTAAATACGAAATAACACCTGTTCCAGAGATAAAAATTGACAAAAAAATAGTGGATAAAATATTCAAAACAGTATCAAAAAATATAGAAAAAACTCAAAAATGAACACTAAATATAGTATTTTTGGATGATGAAAGTATAAAAAATTTGAACAAAAATTATAGAAATATAGACAAAACTACAGATGTACTTAGTTTCCACTATTTTGATGATTTTTCACTATTAAAAAACACAGATACAGCATGAGAAATAGTTATGTCCATTGAAAAAATCATCACACAATGAAAAGACTACTGACTCTGAACAGAAAAAGAATTTTACAAACTATTGATTCATTCTATACTGCATATTATTTGATACGATCACGAACTAGATGATGAATACAAAATCATGCAAAAACTCGAAGATACAATCTGGAAAGAACTATTTGAAAATTAATAGAAAAAAGATATAATAACGGTAATAAATTATTTAATTAACCCTAACCTGAATCCTTTCCCTTAATAATAAGGGCAAGGGGCTACAATTTTAATACAATGTTCCTCCTTCCATTAGACTTAAGGGAAGGAATTCAAGGATGGGTTATAAAATTAATAACTCCTTTATACATGCAATACAAAATCCCAGTACAAATAGAAAACGAAGATCCAATTATTCTTTGATTGAGTTTGAGACAACTTGCTATAATAGTAGCATGAGGTTGAATAGCTTATTCATTGTTTGTTTCTATAGCTCAAAATACCTGACCAGAAATAGCAGCTCTGCCTTCAATTGCTATATTTTTAGTTGCTGTTTTGATTGCAGTATTTAAATATTCTGAAATGACTTTTATACCATTTATACTTGCATTTGTGAGATTTAAAACTAATCTAGCAGAGAGAAAATGGGACAAATGAATAGACAGTTTCCAACCAATAGACATATGATTTTTGTCAAACATAGAAAACAAAGTAGACAAAAAAATAGACTTTAGTAGCAAAATAGACAAGATAAAAGAACTAGATGACAAAATAAGTAAAATTTAATTTCATTAAAAACAATTAAAAATGCCTATAAAAAATACAAAAAAAGACCACCCAGATAGTTCGACTCAGAGATACTTACCATTTTCACAAATCAGAGAAAATGTAGCGATTATGAAAGATGATAGTGCTAGAATAATCATGAGATGTAGTACTATAAATTTCTTACTTAAAAACACTGATGAACAAGATTCTATCATCATCAGTTTTCAGAGATTTTTAAATTCTCTAGACTTCCCTATCCAGATTTTGGTTCGTTCAAAAAAACTGGATATAGACACATATCTGAGCAATCTAAATGACAAAGCAATCAAACAACAAAACCCATTATTACAAAATCAAACATATGAATATATAGAATACCTACGCAAACTCATAGAAGTAGCACAAATAATGAAAAAAGAATTTTACATAGTATTACCATACGACGAAACAGAAAACAAAAGTGTAAAAGACAGTAGTTTAGCCTGAATATTTAGAAATTTTTGGTTATCTATAAACTGATGACAAGACTTACTAAGAGTCAGATCACAAATCAGAAATTTCAGTAAAATGAAAAAATGATTAATAGCTAGATCAAATTCTATAAAAACATGATTAGAAAATGTATGACTAAAAGCAGAAATACTGACTAAACAAGAAGTAGTAAGTTTTTTTACAGAATACTACAACCCTAGCCTAGACAGTCTGATTAAGATGTGAAAAGATCCTACACAATACAATCTAACAAACAACTAATGAAAAAAATATACTACACTATACTTTGATATATTTTTACTACAAAATACAGTTTTGCAGATTGAGGTATATTATGAGATACATTGACAGAAAAAGAATTGAGAACATGAGATATTCACACAGATGATATACCAAATATTCTCAGATGAGCTATAGATTTCATGTTATGAATAGCATGAACAATAGCTATTATATTTATAATTATCTGAGCATATCAATTATTGCTTTGATCATTTGAAAGTGATAAAACAAAATGAAAAAATACCATCATAATGGCTATATGATGATTTATGATAGCTTCATTAGCATGGTTTATAATCAACTTTATTATAGACAATTTGAGTTAAGGAAATAGAACAAAACTATGTTCTATTTTTTTTGCCCATTTTTTGACAAAACCACTACAAATATGTTAAAATAATAGTATTAAATATATTTAAATCTTAAAAAAAATATTATGCCTGTAACTACAAACAATGATAGCATTCAACAAACTCTAGAACAATCAGAAGCAAAAAATGAATTAAGCTGAAATATTCAAAAAGATAAATGATTAGTTCACGGTGAAGCAATACTTGGGATGAAAAATCTAATTGCTGATATTTCGAAAAACCCTTTTGCTATTTCTCAAAAACAATGACCACAATATGCTGATAATGGAGAAATTATGAATGATTGAGTAAATTGTGATATAAATGGTGATGGAGTAATAAAATGACCAAAAGAAAGAGTATGTCAAATAAAAGCTGAAAATCAACAATTAGATGCTAAAAAAGAACAATTAGATGCTAAAAAAGAACAATTAGATGCTAAAAAAGAACAATTAGATAGTGATATTCAACAATTAAATAATGATATCCAACAACTAAATCAAAGTAATACTAAACTTACAGATGAAATAAAACAAAAAATAGCTGATATAAATAGAAGAAAACAAGAATTAAATAGAAAATAAAACAACTAATATTTGTCAATAAATAACATATATGTTAAAATAATATAGAATAAATTATTTCTATATTATTTTTTTATGGCAGAATTTGAGTGATGATATAAATTACCTGATATATGAGAAAAAAGTGGTATAGAAAATATACCACTTACAAACGAGTCACAAGATACCACAAAAAATGAATTAGATGGATTAAAAAAACAGATAGATAATCAAAATAATCAATTAAATGTAAAAATTGAAGAAACAATTGATACATTTGAAGATTTATCATGAAAAAAATTGGATGAAAAACAAAAAGAAGAATTAATGAAATTATTACAGGATTGAGCTTCAAAAAGCGGTAAACCTAATCAATATATATGAGAAATTTTATGATTTGTTAAAGAATTTGACAACACTTGAACTTTTGATGATTTAAAAAATTTAGTAGTAGAGAATAATAATAATTATAGTAAAATAACAGCAGTTGAAAAGACTGAAACAGCAGTTGAAAAGACTGAAACAGCAGTTGAAAAGACTGAAACAGCAGTTGAAAAGACTGAAACAGCAGTTGAAAAGACTGAAACAGCAGTAGAGCAAAAAAAGGAAGAAAAAGAAAAAGTAAAAAATATATATGAAAATAAGAGTAGATTAAATAATGATTTGGGTAATTTAAGTAATTCGTTAAATTGACTAAATGAAAATAGTCCAAATTTTGATAAATATTCTTGAGTAATATCAAAATTAAATCATTTAGATTTAACAAAATCACTAAATGAATGATATGATGCAGAAACTCAAAAACAAATAAATGAAATTATAACAGAGCTTAAAAATCCAGCAAAATTAAAATTCATAGCGGATGATTTAAAAGCACAAGATGAAAGAGAATGAACACATAAATTCACAGATTTTCAAAATAGCTTAAATTCAATAGATTGAGAATTTAGAGAAATATTTGATAATCTATGAGATACAGAAGCAAAAGCGAAAGTATATCTATGAACAGATAGTTTAAGTGGTGTAGATATATGAAATAATACACTGAAAAAGAAAACGGATGATTGATATGATATAGAATTCTGAAAAGATGGTAGAAAATTATCTTTGAGTGATAGTGAATATAAATTAGATTCAAAATTAGACAATTCAGAAGAGATTACACAAATAAATGAAGTAGAAAATAAATTTAAAAAAGAATTAAAAGCTTTGAATGAGGATTTGAATACTATTTCTGGTATTATAGATTTTATAGACCAATCAATAGCAAATAAAGAAAATCTAGAAAATGTAAAACAAGAAATAAAATCTCAAAACAATGTATTGTTTGATGAATTAAATATTGATAATATGGGTTCATTAGAAGAGATAAAGGATAGTATAGTTTGATTATATAAACAAAAAGAAGAAGAAAAAGAAGCCAAGATAAAAGAAAAAAAGAAATTATTAGATGAAATAGTGCAAAAAAATGCACAGAAAGCAAAAGAAGCCGACGAAAAGAAAAAAGACACTCTAGCATTTCTAAAAAGTATAGGTTTTGACAAAATAGATCAAAGCATTACCGACAACATCATAAATCAACTAAATTCAAACACTTGACTTAGAAATATGCTTGGTTTCAATGGTGTAATAGATCTAGAAAATGGAAGCCTAGGTACAAATGCAGACGCCAATAATCAAAATGTCGCAAATCAAGAAAAAGTAAACTTCGCCAAAATGTTTAATATCATGCTTTCTTGAAAACCTGATGGCATTTTGAATATAGACAATCTACAAAACGATAGAGGTAACCCTATCAGTGATATGACTAAATTAAATATAATTAAATTAATCCAAAATATAAATGTATGAACAAAACTATGTTCTATTTTTTTTGCCCATTTTTTGACAAAACCACTACAACTATGTTAAAATAATAGTATTAAATATATTTAAATCTTAAAAATAATTATTATGCCTGTAACTACAAACAATGATAGCATTCAACAAACTCTAGAACAATCAGAAGCAAAAAATGAATTAAGCTGAAATATTCAAAAAGATAAATGATTAGTTCACGGTGAAGCAATACTTGGGATGAAAAATCTAATTGCTGATATTTCGAAAAACCCTTTTGCTCTCTCTCAAAAACAATGAGAACAATATGCTCAAAGTGACGAAATCATGTCTGACACAAATTCTGTAGATTGAGCTAGCAAAGCTAGCAATGGGGGGGGAGGCATTGACTCTAGTAACAATTTAGCTACTATTAACAAACAAATACAACAAACCAAAGCCAAAATTAAAAGCATTGAAGAAAAAGGCGACCAGGTGACGACACAAGATAAAAGAGAAAAATATGCTTTGAATAAACAAATTATTGAATTAAAAGAATTACAGAGAGCTGAACTTATAAAAAAAGAAGATGAGACTACCGAAGAAGTTATAAAAAAAGAAGATGAGACTACCGAAGAAGTTATAAAAAAAGAAGATGAGACTACCGAAGAAGTTATAAAAAAATATGATGATGAATTTATAAGAAAACAAAAAATAATTAATAAATGAATAAAAGATTTACAATCTATGATTAAATAAACATTAAAAGGCTATTTTTTAAGCCTTTTTTTGATATATAAATAAATATATGATAAAATAATTACATATTCTAGTATATAATATATAATATGTGATTAGAAAGTAATTCATCTTTTGAAAGTATTCCCTCTCAGATACATAAACAATCTGAAGAAGAAGCTAAAAAAACAGTAGACAATATAGAAAATTCACCAAAATTAAGAAAAATTAATGATATTTTGGTACTTTTTGAGTGAAAAATTGACGAAAACGATGAAAATCTAGAAAAAGAGCTGAGTAAATTATTAAACAATCAAAGTTTTGAAGATTTAGACTCATTTTCAAAAGATAAAACAGTAATTCAAGATATTGAGAATCTAAACGAGCCAAGTGAAATCATAAATTATTTAAATAACAAATTTAATAATAAAACTAAAGGGGGCATTAAAAACAAATAATGCTCTATTTTTTATCCAAAACTTTATCAACACAATAAAACAAAATAATGTATAGAAAAGATGGGGGTCTTAGGGGGGAGGACCGAGGTGATTACTCATAGAAAAAACAAAACTTAGACAGCTGGAGCTTCTCCCCCCTAACAGTTTTGTTTTACTTTTGCTGTCAAAAGTAAAGTAAGACCATACCACTCCAAAAACAAAAAAAATATCAAAGCAAAAAATAATTAAACCCATTTTTTGACAAAACCACTACAACTATGTTAAAATAATAGTATTAAATATATTTAAATCTTAAAAATAATTATTATGCCTGTAACTACAAACAATGATAGCATTCAACAAACTCTAGAACAATCAGAAGCAAAAAATGAATTAAGCTGAAATATTCAAAAAGATAAATGATTAGTTCACGGTGAAGCAATACTTGGGATGAAAAATCTAATTGCTGATATTTCGAAAAACCCTTTTGCTCTCTCTCAAAAACAATGAGAACAATATGCTCAAAGTGACGAAATCATGTCTGACACAAATTCTGTAGATTGAGCTAGCAAAGCTAGCAATGGGGGGGGAGGCATTGACTCTAGTAACAATTTAGCTACTATTAACTCACAAATCGATCAAATCAATGCTAAAATTAAAAGCATTGAAGAAAAAGGCGACCAGTTGACGATACAAGACAAAAGAGAAAAATATGCTTTGAACAAAGAACTTATTTTATTAAAAGACGAAGCTATAAAAGCTGAAGATAGAATTACTGAAACAGCTATAAAAGCTGAAGATAGAATTACTGAATCAGCTATAAAAGCTAAACAAGATGAAAGAGCAACTATTATAAAAGCTAAACAAGAGATAGTAAAAAATCAAGAACAAATAATAAAAAAATGATTAGAAGATTTACAAACTAGATTTAAATAATAAATAAAAGGCTAAATTAAAGCCTTTATTTGATATATAAATAAATATATGATAAAATAATTACATATTCTAGTATATAATATATAATATGTGATTAGAAAATAATTCATCTTTTGAAAGTATTCCAAATCAGATACATAAACAATCTGAAGAAGAAGCTAAAAAAACAGTAGACAATGCTGAATTATCAAAAAAATTACCAAAAATAAATGATATTTTGGATTTTTTTGAGTGAAAAATAGACAAAAATCTAGATAATGATATTAGAAAGATACTAAATGAGTCAGATTTTGATAAACTAGATACTTTTTTAAAAGATCCAAACTCACTTTCCCAAATAAACAATCTAAACTCTCCTGACGAAATCAGAGCTTTTTTTCAAGAAAATTTTAATAATAAAACTAAAGGGGGCATTAAAAACAAATAATGCTCTTTTTTTTATCCAAAACTTTATCAACACAATAAAACAAAATAATGTATAGAAAAGATGGGGGTCTTAGGGGGGAGGACCGAGGTGATTACTCATAGAAAAAACAAAACTTAGACAGCTGGAGCTTCTCC